>DAOTEJ010000049.1:0-18216 GCA_035454085.1 Burkholderiaceae bacterium
CAATGGCCGCCTCGAGCGTGATGGTGGTGAGCAACTCGCTGTTGCTGGCGCGGCGCGCCCGTTGAGTGTTGTGAGACCTGGCAGGTTGCCGCAGCACCGAGCTCGACCGAAACTCTCGGCAGCGAACACCGCCGGCCGACAGCCACGATGACGCTCACTACCTATGGCAAGAACATGCGCGCGCTCTCGATGTACGGCAAGGGGCGAGCTTTCCTGCTTGCTGCTGCCCTCTTGAACGGGTCAATGGAGAAGAGGGGCCACAGGAGCGAAGCAACCGAGTATGTGGTGCTTCACTTGCTATGCCAGGGGATCGAGACCGCTCTCAAGGGGTTGCTTCTGCTGCATGACTTCGATCACTGGAACGGCAGGCAAAAGAAGACCCTCGGGCACAGATTGCTTCGAGTCAGCGAAGAAGCACTCGCTGCCTTTCGACAACGACCGCTGCGGGGCAAGGTGAGAGTGGAGCTTGCACACCTCGATGCTCTCTATCGACTTCATCGGCTGCGATATGCGAGCGTTCAAGACGAGGTTGTGGCCCCTACGACCATCGCTACCGAGAGAACCTGGCTTCGAGTCCGGGCAATGCTGCGGCTCGCAGAGCGCGAAATGAAGAAAGTCGGACTTCTTCCTGAGTAGCTGAATCCCAGCGGCCCACGCCGCTACAAGTGCCGCACCGGCTAGTGCCCGTCGATCCATGTATCGCTTTCCCAGCGAACGCGCTCCAGACCTCCGCTAGGCGAGCCGCGCGTAGATGCAGGTGTTGCGCAACGAGCCGTCGGGCGCGCGACGCTCGTGGCGCAGCACGCCTTCGAGCTCGAAGCCGCAGCGCTCGGCCACGCGTCGCGAAGCGAGGTTGGCCTCGTCGGTGACGATCTCGACGCGCACCGCGCGCAGATTCTCGTGCGCGTAGCGCGCCACGGCCGCGACGGCCTCGCTCACGTAGCCCCGCCCGGCGCGCGTGGTGCGGCACCAGTAGCCGATCTCGGTGCGCGGCGTCTCCCACACCGTGCGGTGCAGGCCGGTGGCGCCGACCAGGGCGCCGCTCTCGCGCTCGAACATCAGGAAGGGCAGGTCGCGCCGTGCCAGGAAGTTCGCGGCCGCGTTGCGGCACCAGGCTTCGGACGCCTCGGGCGACGGCTCGGCCGCCACCCAGGGCAGCGAGGCCAGGAAGCGGCGCAGCTCGGGCAAGGACTCGACGATGGCGGCGTACAGCGCCGCCCCGTCGCCGGCACGCGGCACCCGCAGGTGCAGGCGTCGCGTGTCGATGTGCCCGGGCAGCTCGAGCAGCAGGGGGTCGAGCATCGGCAGGCGGCGCCGGACTAGCCCGCCACCGGCTCGGGGGGCAGGCGGGTGACCAGCACCTGGTCGATCTTGTGGTTGTCGATGTCGACCACCTCGAACTTGTAGCCTGCCCAGCTCACGCAGTCGGTGCGCTTGGGGATCTTGCGCAGCCGGTACATCAGGAAGCCGCCCAGGGTCTCGTAGTTGTCCTCGTCCGGAAACTCGTCGATCTCGAGCACGCGGCGCACGTCGGTGATCGAGGTGATCCCGTCCACCAGCCAGGAGTCTGCGTCGCGCCGCACGATCTGGTCTTCCTGCGGCTGCACGAGCTCGCCCATCACCGTGCTCATCACGTCGTTGATGGTCACCAGGCCCACCACCATCGCGTACTCGTTGAGGATCAGCGCGAAGTCCTCGCGTGCACGCTTGAACGCCTCGAGCACCTCGGCCAGGCTCAGGGTGTCGGGCACGAACAGCGCCGCCTTGACCAGGCCGGGCTCGGTGAGCGCGATGCGCTTGTCCTCGAGCGCGCGCCGCAGCAGGTCCTTGGCGTCGACGTAGCCCACGACCTCGTCGACCGTGTCGCGGCACACCGGGAACTTGGTGTGCGGCTGATCGGCGATCTTGCGCTTGATGTCGGCCTCGGACTCGTCGAGCATCAGGTAGACGATGCTGTCGCGGTGGGTCATGGAACTGGGCACGGTGCGGCTCTCGAGCTCGAACACGTTCTCGATCACCGCCTGCTCCTGCTTGTGCAGCACGCCCGCCTGGGTGCCGGCGTCGACCATGGCGCTGATGTCCTCGGTGGTGATCTCCTCGTCGCGCCGCGTGGGCAGGCCGCTGGCCTTGAGGATCAGCGTCGAGAGGCTGTTGAACAGCCACACCAGCGGCAGGAAGAGCAGCACCAGCAGCCGCATCGGGGCCACGATGCGCACCGCGATCTGCTCGGGCGCGGCCAGCGCCAGCCGCTTGGGGATGAGGTCGGCGAAGAGCACGAACAGCGACGTGACCAGCAGGAACGAGGCCGCGAAGCCCAGGGTCCGCGCCAGGGCCGGCGTGGCCATCAGCGCGAACAGCTGCTCGAAGGCCGGCGAGAAGGCCGACTCGCCCACGATGCCGCCCAGGATGGCCACGGCATTGAGGCCGATCTGCACCACGGTGAAGAAGTGGCCCGGCTGATCCTGCAGCTCGAGCACGCGCTCGGCGCGGGCGTCGCCGTCCTCGGCCATCTGGCGCAGGCGCAGCTTGCGCGCCGAGGCGAGCGCGATCTCGGCCACCGAGAAGAACGCGCTCGTCATGACGAGCGCGAGGATGAGCAGCAGCTGGGTGACGAGACTCACGGGATGCGGGCAGTGCGAGGGTCAGGCGCGGCGCGGGCGCGACGCGGGAACGGGCCTGATCATAGGCCCGCCCCGCGCGCGGCGCGCGTCACGCCAGGTTGCGCAGCTCGCGCAAGGCCACCGAGATCATCGCCAGGTCGGCGCTCTTGGCCTCGGCCAGTTCCTCCAGCACGCGGCGGGCGCGCGACCACGCCGCCTCGTGCGCCTTCTCCCACGCCGCCAGCGCGCCGGCCGCGTCGCCACCCAGGGGCACGGCCTGCGCGGTGAGCGCGCGCGTCACCGCCGCCAGCTCGTCGGCCGCGGCGCTGCGTGCCATCGCCTGCCAGTGCCCGTCCGAGGGCAGGGCGCTGACCAGCGCGCGCAGCTTGGCCAGTCCCAGCCGCGCATCGAGCGCCGCGTGAGTCCCGGCCACCATGTCCACCGGCCGGGCGCTCGCAGCCGCGATCTCGGCAATGTCGAGCGCGGCGTAGGCCGACTCGGCAGCCGCCACGCGCCGCGCCAGATCGCGGGGCACCCCCTGCTGCTCCCAGCGCTCGGCCTGCGGGCTCGCGCCGGCCTGGCCCAGCAAGGACTCGGCCGCGGGCCGGAACGCCGCCACCGTCTGGGGGATCGGCGCCGCCAGCCGCGCGCTGCGCAGGAACCAGGCCGTGGCACGCAGCGTGAGGCGGCCCAGCTCCACGAGCATCGCGGCCTGCACCGCGTCGGGCACGCGGTTGTCGAGTGCCTCGATCGCCTCCCAGGCCGGCACGAAGCCGAAGACCTCGCGCGTGAGCAGGTAGGCGCGCACCACCTGCGCCGCGGTCGCGCCGGTGCTCTCGGTCAGACCGTGCACGAAGCCCGGGCCCACGCGATTGATCATGCTGTTGAGCACGTGGGTGACGACGATCTCGCGCCGCAGCGGGTGGCTCGCCATGCGCGCCGCCTGGGTGGCGCGCAGCGGTGCCGGGAAGTAGCGCTCGAGCGCGGTGGCCACCCACGGATCCTCGGGCAGGTCCGAGGCCAGCAGCTCGCCGCGCAGCCAGATCTTGGCGTAGGCGAGCAGCACGGCGCGCTCGGGGCTGGTGAACCCGAGGCCCGCGGCACGTCGCTCGGCGAGTTCCTCGTCGCTGGGCAGGGCCTCGATGGCGCGGTTGAGCCGGCCCTGGCGCTCGAGGAAGCGCAGGAAGCGCGCCTGCCCCTCGAGCATGCGCGGCGCGACGCGTCCGCCGACCGACAGCACCTGGGTCTGGAAGATGTTGTCGCGCAAGACCAGGGCCGCCACCTCGTCGGTCATGCCGGCCAGCACCTGGTTGCGCTGCGCCTCGTCCATCTCGCCCGCGGCCACCGCCTGGCCGAGCAGGATCTTGATGTTGACCTCGTGGTCGCTGGTGTCCACGCCGGCGGAATTGTCGATCGCATCGGTGTTGACGCGCCCGCCCGCCAGCGCGAACTCGATGCGCCCGCGTTGCGTGAAGCCCAGGTTGCCGCCTTCGCCCACCACCTTGCAGCGCAGCTCGCCGCCGTTGACGCGCAGCGCGTCGTTGGCGCGGTCACCGACCTCGGCGTGGGTCTCGCTGCTGGCCTTGACGTAGGTGCCGATGCCGCCGTTGTAGAGCAGGTCCACCGGCGCCTTGAGGATCGCCGAGATGAGCTCGGTGGGCGCGAGCCGCCCGGGCTCGATGCCCAGCACCGCGGCGACCTGGGGCGACACCGGGATGCTCTTCTCGGAGCGCGCCCAGATCCCGCCACCCTCGGAGATGAGCTTGGCGTCGTAGTCGGCCCACGAGGAGCGCGGCAGAGCGAACAGGCGCTCGCGCTCGGCAAAGCTCGCGGCCGCGTCGGGCGCGGGGTCGAGGAAGATGTGGCGGTGGTCGAAGGCCGCGATCAGGCGGGTGTGGCGCGACAGCAGCATGCCGTTGCCGAACACGTCGCCGCTCATGTCGCCGATGCCCGCCACGCTGAAGGGCTCGGACTGGATGTCGCGCCCCAGTTCGCGGAAGTGGCGCTTCACCGCCTCCCACGCGCCGCGCGCGGTGATGCCCATCTTCTTGTGGTCGTAGCCGGCGCTGCCCCCCGAGGCGAAGGCGTCGTCGAGCCAGTAGCCGTACTCGCGGCTCACGGCATTGGCGTAGTCCGAGAAGGTGGCCGTGCCCTTGTCGGCGGCGACCACCAGGTAGGGATCGTCGCCGTCGTGCCGCACCACGCGCTCGGGCGCGACCACCTTGCCGGCGACCAGGTTGTCGGTCAGGTCGAGCAGCCCGCGCAGGTAGTCCTGGTAGCAGGCCACGCCTTCCTTCATGAAGGCCTCGCGATCGGTGGCCGGGGGCGCCTTCTTGAGCACGAAGCCGCCCTTGGAGCCGACCGGCACGATCACCGTGTTCTTCACCATCTGTGCCTTGACCAGCCCCAGCACCTCGGTGCGGAAGTCCTCGGGCCGGTCGGACCAGCGCAGTCCGCCGCGGGCGACCTTGCCGCCCCGCAGATGGATGCCCTCGAAGCGCGGCGAGCTCACGAAGACCTCGACCCACGGCCGCGGCTCGGGCAGGCCCGGCACCTTGGCCGAGTCGAACTTGAACGACAGGTGCGAGCGGCCCCGGAAGGCGTTGGTGCGCAGCGTCGCCTGCACCAGCGCCAGCAGTTGCCGCAGGACGCGATCCTCGTTGAGGTTCGCGACCTTCTCGAGCGCCTGCTCGATCGCCCTGACCTGGGTGGCCGCGGCGCCGGCGTCGTGCGCCTCGGGCTCGAAGCGCAGGCGGAACAGGTGCGCGAGCTGGCGCGCCACCGCCGGGTGCGCGGCCAGCGTCGCCTCGATGAAGCTCTGGCTGAGGTCGAAGCGCGCCTGCCTCATGTACTTCGCGTAGGCGCGCAGCCAGCCGATCTCCTGCGCGCCCAGGCCCGCGCCCAGCACCAGGCGATTGAATCCGTCGACCTCGGCCTCGCCGCGCATCATCTGCGCGTAGACCTGCTCGAACAGCGGCGCCACCGCCTCGACGTCGATCAGGTCCGAGCCCGTCTGCAGCAGGAAGTCGTGGATCCACACCACTTCGCCGTCGGCCTCGAGCCGGTAGGCGTGCTCCTCGAGCACGCGAACGCCCATCTTCTCGAGCATCGGCAGCGAGTCCGACAGGGCCACGGGCTGGGCCGCGTGAAAGATCTTGAAGCCGATCGCGCCGGGACGGCGCTGCAGCGGCCGGTACAGCGCCAGCGCGAGGCCGCCGCCGACGGCGAGAGTCTCGATCTTGCGCAGGTCGGCCAGCGCCACGCTCACCGGCTCCTGGTCGCGGTAGGCGGCCGGGAAGGCCGCGCCCCAGCGACGCAGCAGCGCCACGGCGCGTGCCTCGCCCTCGCGGTCCACGAGTTCGTCGCGCAGGCGGTCGATCCAGCGGCTCGCGGCTTCGGCGAGCTGCCCTTCGAGCGCCGCCAGGTTGACCTCGGGCACGCGCTCGGCGTCGGTGCGCACCAGCACGTGGATGCGCGCCAGCGGCGCGTCGGTGAGATAGACGTCGAAGTCCGCGGCGCTGCCCTCGTAGGCCGCCGCCAGGATCTTCTGGAACTTGACCCGCAGCTCGGTGTCGTAGGCGTCGCGCGGCACGTAGATCAGGCACGAGGCGAAGCGGTCGAAGGGGTCGCGACGCACGAACAGCCGCAGCCTCTGCCGCTCGCCCAGCGACAGGATGCCCATGGTCGTGTCGTAGAGGGCGTCCTCCTCGATCTGGAACAGCTCGTCGCGCGGGTAGGTCTCGAGGATGTGCGCCGCGGCCTTGGCGAGGTGGCTGCCGGGAGCGAGCCCCGCGCGCTCGAGCACCGCCGCGACCTTGCCGCGCACCAGGGGGATCTCGGCGGCGCGCTCGCTGTAGGCGCTGGAGGTGAACAGGCCCAGGAAGCGGTGCTCGCCCGCCACCCGGCCCGCGGCGTCGAAGCGCTTGATGCCGATGTAGTCCACGTAGCCCGGCCGGTGCACGGTGGCGCGCGCGTTGGCCTTGCTGATCACCAGCGGCTCGGCCGAGTGCGCCATGGCATGCGCCTGGCGCGGCAGCGCGGTGGCCGGCGCGGTCTCGGCGGTGACCCGCAGCACGCCCAGGTCGGAGCCGGGGTCGAGGTGCAGCCAGTCGCGCCCGCCCTCCTCGACGAGGCGGTGACGGCGGTAGCCGAGCAGCACGAAGTGGTTGTCCGACAGCCAGCGCAGGAAGGCGAGCGCCTCGTCGCGCGCGGCTCCCGCAGGGGCGCCGGCTTCGAGTTCGGCGGCGGCCTCGGTCAGGCGGGCGCGCATCGCCGGCCAGTCGTTCACCGCGGCGCGCACGTCGCGCAGCGCCTTCGTGAGGCCGGAGGCCAGCGCCTCGCGCGCCGCCGGATCGAGCACCCGATCGACCTCGATGTGCATCACCGACTCGTGCGCGCCGCCCGATTCGCCGCGCGGCGCCAGGGCCGCGAGCGCGCCGCGAGCGTCGCGCTTGACGTCGAACAGAGGGTGCAGGATGAGGTGCAGCCTCAGGCCCTGGCGGTTGATCTCCATGATCACCGAGTCGACCAGGAAGGGCATGTCGTCGTTGACGATCTCGACGACGGTATGGCGCGACTGCCAGCCGTGCTCGGCGACGGAAGGGTTGAACACGCGCAGCTTGGGCGCGCCGGGGACGCGCTCGCCGGCAAAGTCCAGCGCCGACAGCGCCGCGCCGCCGAGTTCGTCGACGCCCCGCGCGGCCAGATCCTCGGGGTCGGCGCGCCGCAGGAATTCGCGCACGAAGAGCGCGACGCGTTCGTGTTCGGCAGCGGGGCGGCGCGACTGCGACTGCGCCACCACGGCCTCGATCCGCTCTGCCTTGTGGGCCTGCGCGGCTGCATCCATGGGGTTCTCCTGGTGGGCTGCGGACGGATCGCGCCCGCGTGCGGCCCTGAGTATGCCGGCCCGCGGGGGCTGCGCCGCGTCAGGCGGCGACCACGCGGCTCTTTTGCTCGCCCAGGCCGGCGATGCCCAGGCTCACCACGTCGCCCGGCACCAGCCAGCGCGGCGGCTTCATGCCCATCGCCACCCCCGGCGGGGTGCCGGTGGTGATGATGTCGCCCGGCAGCAGGCTCATGAAGCGCGAGAGGTAGCTCACCAGCTCGCGCACGCCAAAGACCATGGCGCGCGTGCTGCCCGTCTGCATGCGCTTGCCGTTGACGTCGAGCCACAGGTCGAGCGCCTGGGGGTCGGGCACCTCGTCGGCGGTGACCAGCCAGGGGCCCAGGGGTCCGAAGCTGTCGCAGCCCTTGCCCTTGTCCCACTGCGAGCCGCGCTCGAGCTGGAAGTTGCGCTCCGACACGTCGTTGACCACGCAGTAGCCCGCCACGTGCTTGAGGGCATCGGCCTCGGGCACGTAGCGCGCCGCGCGACCGATCACCACGCCGAGCTCGACCTCCCAGTCGAGCTTGGTGGAGTGCGGCGGCTGAACGATGTCGTCGTTCGGCCCGGTGATACAACTCGTCCACTTGTTGAACACCACCGGCTCGGTGGGGATGGGCATGCCGGCCTCTTGCGCGTGATCGCGGTAGTTGAGGCCGATGCCGATGAACTTGCCGATCCCCACGAAGGGCACGCCCAGGCGCGGCTTGCTGCGCACCAGCGGCAGCTCCTCGAGCTTGAGCTCGCGCAGGCGGCGCTGGCCCTCGCGCGAGTACACGCCGGCGTCGATGTCGCGCACCACGCCCACGAGCGAGCGGATGCGCCCCTCGCGATCGAGCACCCCGGGCTTCTCGCGCCCAGGGGCGCCGTAGCGGACGAATTTCATGCGGGTTTCCTTCGGAGAGCGGGCGTGGGGCGGGGGTTTGAAGGGCGATGCGGCTAGCGCGGCGCCGAGCACTCGAGCTCGCGCACGCGGGCCTCGAGCCGGTCGATGCGGTCGAGGTAGGCCAGCGCCAGCGCGAGCCCCGAGGTATCGAGCAGGAAGGTCTGGCGCAGGCGCGCCGCACGGCGCGCGGCCACCAGGGTCACCGAGCGGAACACGGTGGCCTGACCGGGCAGGGGCTCGAACGCACCCCACTCGATGAGCTCCACCACCACCTCGCGCGGCAGGCCCGACGCGGTGACCAGTTCGTCCAGGGCCAGCGGCGTGTCGGCATCCAGCACCTGGGGGCTGACGGGATTCATCGCCGGCTCCTTAGCTGAGGTTGGCGCGCGGGTTGAAATTGCTCGCCGCGGCAAGTTCACGATAGAGCTCGCGTTCGCGTTCGCCGACCACCGAGGGCGCGACGATGGTGAGCACGAGATACAGGTCGCCCGGCTCGCCCTTGCGGCTGGGCAGTCCCTTGCCGGTCAGGCGCATCTTCTGGCCGGCGCGCATGCCGGGCCGCACCTTGACCGTCACGCGCCCGTCGAGCGTCGGCACTTCGATCTCGGCGCCGAGCACCGCTTCCCAGGGAGCGATCGGCAGGTCCAGATACAGGTCGCGGCCCTCCACGCGATAGCGGCCGTGCTCGCGCAGGCGCAGATCCACGTAGAGGTCGCCCGGCGGCCCGCCGTGCGCACCGGGGCCGCCCTTGCCCGCGAGCCGCAGGCGCTGCCCGGCAACGCTGCCGGCCGGCACCTTGACCTGCAGGGTGCGCGGCACGCGGAGCACGCGGCCGTCGTCCTGAACCTCGGGCTCGGAAAGGGTCAACTGGAGCTCGGTGCCGAAGGCCGCCTGCTCCAGCGTGATCTCGGCCACCACTTCGACGTCCTGGCCGGCGCGCGGCCGCACGCGGCCGCGACCGCCGCCCATGCCTGCTGCGCCGCCGAACTGCGCGAACAGATCCGCCAGATCGACGTCGTCGAAGCGCCCGCCGCCACCTCCGAAGCCGCCAAAGCCGCCCGCCCCGCCGCCGAACTGACTGCCCCAGTCGGGGGGAGGCTGGAAGTCCTCGCCCGGGCGGCGTTGGCCGAGCTGGTCGTAGGCCTTGCGCTTGGCCGCGTCGGACAAGGTCTGATAGGCCTCGTTGACGTCCTTGAACTTCTCCTCGGCGTCCTTCTCTTTCGATACGTCCGGGTGGTACTTGCGCGCCAGGCGGCGGTAGGCTTTCTTGATCTCGTCCTCGCTCGCCGAGCGTTCGAGACCGAGGATGGCGTAGTAGTCCTTGTACTTCACGATGGCGGGCAGGGCGGACGTGTGTCGGGCAGCCAGCGTAGCGCCCGCCGGGCGTGGGCGACAAGCGACCCGCCTCGCTAAGCTAGCTCGATGTTCGCGCCGCGCGTAGCCTTCGTCGACCTCGAGACCACCGGCGCCAGCCCGGCGCGGGCCCGTGTGACCGAGGTCGGGATCGTGCTGGTCGAGACCGGCCCCGAGGGCGAGCGCATCAGCGAGTGGGCGAGCCTGGTCAACCCCGGCTGCCTCATCCCCGCGGACATCCAGTGGCTCACGGGGATCAGCAACGAGATGGTGCGCGACGCCCCACCCTTCGAGCGCCTCGCGCCCGAGATCGCCGAGCGGCTCGCCGGCGCGGTGTTCGTGGCCCACAACGCGCGCTTCGACTATGGCTTCCTGCGCGCCGAGTTCGCCCGTGCGGGCATCGACTTCACTGCCCGCACGCTGTGCACGGTGCGCCTGTCGCGGCATCTGCAGCCCGACCGCGGCTCGCACTCGCTCGATGCGCTGATCGAGCGCTGGAACCTGCCGGTGGCCGACCGCCACCGCGCTCTGGGCGATGCGCGCATCACCCTGCGTTTCGTGCAGCGGCTCTACGAGCGCCTGCCGCGCGGCGAGGTGGAGCAGGCCGTGAGCACCCTGCTCAAGCACCCTTCCACGCCCGCGCACCTGCCTGCCGACGCGATCGACGCACTGCCGCGCGCGCCGGGCGTCTACCTCATGTACGGCCTCAACCAGCACCCGATCTACATCGGCAAGAGCGTGGATCTGCGCACCCGCGTGGCGGCGCACTTCGCCGAGGACCACCGCCAGCCGCGCGAGCAGCAGCTCGCGCAGGAGGTGCGCCGGCTCGAGTGGGAGCAGACCGCCGGCGAATTCGGCGCGCTGCTGCGCGAGGCCGAGCTGATCAAGACGCGCCTGCCCGCCCACAACCTGCGTCTGCGCCGCAGCGCTGCCGCCACGATGCTGCGCATCGACGAGGCCGGCGTCGCCGAGTTTGCCGCCGTCGCCGGGGCCGATCCGAGCGACCTGCCCGGCCGCTACGGGCCGTGGTCGAGCCGCGCCAGCGCGCGCAGCGCCCTGGTCGCGCGTGCCCGGGAACAGGGCCTGTGCCTGCGCGCGCTCGGGCTGGAGCGCGTGCGCCGCGGCGATGCGCCCGACAAGCCCTGCTTCGCCCGCCAGCTGATGCGCTGCCAGGGCGCCTGCGTGGGCGCCGTGTCGCGCGCCGAGCACGCAGCGCAGGTGCGGGCCGCGCTCGCCGACCTGCAGCTCGCCCCCTGGCCGCACCCGGGCGCGCTCGCGCTCGTGGAGCGCGACGCCGCGAGCGGCCGCGAAGACTGGCACGTGTTCGACGCCTGGTGCCACCTCGGCAGCGTGCGCTCGCCGCTGGCCGCCGCAGAGCTGCTGGCGAGCGCGCCGCGCCGCTTCGATGCCGACGTGCAGCGCCTGTTGCGCGCCGCCCTCGCGCCCGAGCCTCCCTGGCCGCTCGAGACCGTGCCGCTTTGATTGGCGTTTCGCGCGCGGCGCTGGCATCCTGCCGGGCATGGAGCTCAAGCTCGATGTCTACTTCACGCTGGCGGCGGCCGCGGCGCTGCTGGTGATCGGACAGGCGCTGATCGACCGCGTGCGCTTCCTGTCGAGCTACTCGATCCCGGCCGCCGTGGTCGGCGGCGTGCTCGGAGCCATCGCGGTCACGGCGGTCAATGGCTTCGGTCTGGCGAAGCTCAGCTTCGACCAGTCGCTGCTCTCGCCGCTCAACATCCTGTTCTTCACCACCGTGGGCCTGACGGCCGACGCGCGCCAACTCAAGCAGGGCGGCAAGCCGCTGCTGCTCTTCCTCGCCCTGGTGGTGGGTGCGCTGGTGATGCAAAACGTGGTGGGCGTGGCGGCGGCGCTGGCCTTCGACCTGCCGCCGGTGCACGGCCTGATCGCGGGCTCCATCACCCTGTCCGGCGGGCACGGCACGGGCGCGGCCTGGGCCGCCAAGTTCGCCGAGGAGCGCGCCATCAGCGGCGTGACCGAACTCGCGCTGGCCTCCGCCACCTTCGGCCTGCTGATCGGCGGCTTCGCGGGCGGGCCGCTGGGCGGCTGGCTGATCCGCCGCCACGGCCTCAAGCCGGCAGTCGACGCGGCTCACCCGACCGAGAGCTCCGAGACCCTGCCCGCCCGGCTCACCCAGCGCAGCTTCGTGGTCACGCTGCTGCTGGCCTTCGGCGCGATGGCGGTGGGCCTGGCGCTCTACGAGTGGCTGGGCAAGGGCCCGATCACCCTGCCGAGCTTCATCTGGGCCCTGCTGGTGGGCGTGGTGATCCGCAACGTGCTCTCGTTCAGCCGGCTCTACCAGGTCGACGACCGCACGGTCGAGCTGTTGGGAGGGCTCGCGCTGTCGCTCTTCCTGGCGATGGTGATCATGACGCTCAAGCTTGCCGAGCTGCTCGACCTGGCCGGGCCGATCGCCGCGATCCTCGCCATCCAGACCGTGTGCATGGTGCTCTACGCCGTCTACCTGACCTTCCCGGTGATGGGCCGCAACTACGACGCCGCGTTGCTCGCCACCGGGCAGATGGGCTTCGCGATGGGCTCCACCGCCACCGCCGTGGCGAACATGCAGTCGGTGGCGGCGCGCTTCGGCTACTCGCCGCTCGCCTTCCTGCTCGTGCCCATCACCGGCGCCTTCCTGATCGACCTTGCCAACGCGCTGGTGATCCAGTCCTTCCTGCTCCTGCCATGGTTCAACTGGTGACGCGCACGCTGCTGCTCTTGGCACTGGCGCTGCTGCTTGCGGCCTGCCAGCGCGGTCCCGCGGGCGAGCAGGTGAGAACGGAGCTGCAGGCGCAGCTCGACGCGGCGCTGGGCGGCCGCGTGCTGCAGATCGAGTCGCTGCGCCGCGCGGGCTCGGGCAGCTTCCGCAACGACACGGGCAGCGGCCGGGTCGTGTACTACAACGCGCAGCTCAAGCTCACGCGCGACTACGACTTCACCAAGTGGGACGCGCAGAGCGTCGCCACCCTGGCCGAGCTCCTGGGCGCCGGAGCCAGCGGCATCACCGGCCTGCGCAAGGAGGGCAATACCGCGGGCGACATCCTGGGCGTCTACGGCTCGGCGGCATTCATCGACGATGGTGGCAGGTGGGGGTTGGTGCCCGCGCTGCAAGTGCGCGAAGCGATCGAGGCGCGGCTCGCGGCCGACACCGGCACCGTCGAGCAGGCCGCGGCGGCCGCGGCGTCCAAGGCCGCGCGCGTGGACGTGCTCAATCGCGAGTCCCCGGCCAGCCCGCTCGATCAGGCGCTGGCCCAGCTGCGCGCCCTGGCCAGCCAGCCCGGCGAGCTGCCGGTCGCCGAGCGCGAGCGCATCGTCCTGGCCGAGCTCGAACACGCCACGCGCGCCGCGCGCAGCCGGATCGAGCGTGCCGGCGTGCTCCTCACGCTGGTCGCCGCGCCCCCGGGCGGCGCCTACGCCGAGGTGGCCAAGGCCCTGCAATCGCGCGCCGACGCCGCGCACCTTCCCCTCGAGCTGGAGCTCACCGAGGGCAGCGTGGCGAATATCCGCCAGCTCGCCTCGGGGCGCGCCGACTTCGCCTTCGTGCAAAGCGACATCGCGCGCGCCGCCTTCCAGGGAACCGGCCGCTTCGTGGGCTCGCCACAGGGCGAGCTGCGCGCGGTGGCCAGCCTGTTCCCGGAGGCGGTGCAGCTGGTCGCGCGCGAGGACAGCGGCATCGGCGCGGTGGGCGACCTGGCAGGCAAGCGCGTGAACCTGGGGCCGCTGGGCTCGGGCACCCGCGCCAACGCGCTCGAGGTGCTGGCCGCGGCGGGGGTGGACCCGGCCAGCCTCAAGGCCACCGACCTCGCGCCCGAGGCCGCGGCCGAGCAACTGGCCGCCGGCAAGATCGACGCGCTGTTCTTCACGGTGCACGCACCGGCCGCCGTGTTGCAGCGCCTGGCGGCGCGCACCAAGGTGCGCTGGATTCCCATCCCCGCGAGCGAGGCGCTGCTCGCCCAGGGCTTGGTGCCGCTCACGCTGCCGGCGCGGGTCTATCCCGGCCAGCGCGCCGCCGTGCCCACGGTCGCGGCAACCGCCCTGCTCGTCACCCGCGCCGACGTGCCCGCCGAGAAGGTGGTGCAGGTCGTGCGCCTGCTGTTCGAGCCGCGCGAGGAGCGGGTACAGAGCGCGGCGCTGTCGCAGATCAATGCGCGCACCGCGCGCGAGGGCGTGAGCATCCCCTGGTTCCCGGCGGCGGAAGCGCTGCTTGCCCCGCGGGCCGGCGCGGCTCCCGCCCCCGAGGCGGCGCGCCCCGCGCCACCGCAGGCTGCGCCCCTGGCCCGGCCTACGCCTGCCGGGACCGCGCCCGCGAGCGGCGCGCGCTAGGTTGCCCCGCGAGGCGTGTGACGCGCAGCCCAGACTTGGAGCTCGCGCGCGCCTAGAGTTGGCAGCTTGCGGCAACGCGCACCCGAGGACCCCATGCAAAACGCCTACGGATTCGGCAAGACCACGCCCCTGGGCTTCGAAGAGGCCATCGCCAAGGTGACGGTCGCGCTGGCGGCCGAGGGCTTCGGCATCCTCACCGAGATCGACGTGGCCGCGACGATGAAGAAGAAGCTCGGCGTGGACGTGCCGCCCTACAAGATCCTGGGCGCCTGCAACCCGCCCTTTGCGCACCGCGCGCTGACGGCCGAGCCCACCGTCGGGCTGCTCCTGCCCTGCAACGTGGTGGTGCGGGTGGCCGAGGGCGCGACCCAGGTCGAGTTCATGGACCCCGCGGTGATGCAGCAGATGACGGCCAATGCCGAACTCGCCCAGGTCGCGGGCGAGGTCCGCGAACGGCTCGTGCGGGTGATGGACGCGGTCTGAGCCGCGTTCCCCAGCAGGCAAGCGACGCGCTGCCCCAGCGCCCCGGCCGAGGCACGACCGGCCACCACGGCACGGGACCGCGGCCCGACCCGCGCGGACGCGGCGGCGCAGCCCGCCTTGGCTACACTCGGACCCTTGCGCGCCGCGGAGGGCGGTGCGCCTGCCAGGCATTCCATGGGGGGAAACACATGTCGATCAAGCACACGCTCGCGCCCGTCGCGCTGGCGCTGGGACTGGCCTTCGCGGCCGCCCCCGCGCACGCCGGCAAGACACTCGACGCCGTGAAGGCGCGCGGCTCGGTGACCTGCGGCGTCAACACCTCGGCGCCGGGATTCTCGGCCGCCGACAGCCAGGGCAGGTGGACCGGCCTGGACGTGGACTTCTGCCGCGCCGTGGCCGCCGCCGTGCTGGGCGACGCCTCCAAGGTGAAGTTCGTGCCGCTCAATTCGCAGCAACGCTTCTCGGCCCTGCAGGCGGGCGAGATCGACGTGCTCTCGCGCAACAGCACCTGGACGCTGACCCGCGACGCCTCGCTCGGCGTGGTGTTCACGGGGATCAACTACTTCGACGGCCAGGGCTTCATGGTGCCCAAGAAGCTCAACGTCACCGACGCCAAGAAGTTCAACAACGCCACCGTGTGCGTGCAGGCCGGCACCACCAGCGAGAAGAACGTGGCGGACTGGTTCGGCGCCAACAACCTGAAGTACAAGACGGTCGTGTTCGACACCGCCGAGGCCATCCAGTCGGCCTTCTTCTCGGGGCGCTGTCAGGTCTACACGACGGACATGAGCGACCTGGCCGGTGCGCGCACCAAGGCGCCCAAGCCCGAGGACTGGGTGATCCTGCCCAACGTGATCAGCAAGGAGCCACTCGGCCCCTCGGTGCGGCGCGGCGACGACGAGTGGTTCCAGATCGTGCGCTGGACCCACTTCGCGATGCTCGACGCCGAGGAGAACGGCCTCAGCCAGGCCAACGTCGACGCGCAGAAGGCCAACAGCAAGGACCCGACCGTGCAGCGTCTGCTGGGCGTGAGCGAGGACACCGGCAAGCTGCTGGGACTGGACAAGGAGTGGGCCTACCGCATCGTCAAGCAGGTGGGCAACTACGGCGAGAGCTTCGAGCGCAACCTCGGGCCGAAGACCCCGCTGAACCTGCCGCGCGGCGTGAACAACCTGTGGAACAAGGGCGGCCTGATGTACTCGCCGCCGGTGCGCTAGGCGGCTTGCGGCGATAATCGCCCGCCCGCAGCAGGTGGCGGCTTCGGCCGCCACTTTCATTTTCAGCGCATGAGCAACCTCGCCCCCCCCACCGGAGACGCCGCCTGGCGCGCGCGCGAACGCGCCCGCCGCAGGCGCGAGTGGTGGACGCAGGGCACGCTCGCCCTGCTGCTGGTGGCGCTGGGGGTCGGACTGGCGCTGAACGTGACGGCCAACCTCGAGGCGCGCCAGATCCGCTCGGGCTTCGGCTTCCTGGCCGACCGCGCCGGATTCGACATCGGCGAGACCCTGATCCGCTACTCGGCCGCCGACGACTACCTGCGCGCCTTCGCGGTGGGCATGCTCAACACCTTGCGCGTCGCGCTGGGGGGCATCGTGATGGCCACGGTGATCGGCGTGACCGTGGGCCTGATGCGCCTGTCGCGCCATCCGCTGGTGGCCTTCCTGGGCACGGCGCACGTGGAGGTGTATCGCAACATCCCGCTGATCATCCAGCTGCTGGCGATCTATCTGATCATCACCGAGCTGCTGCCCGACGCGAGCAACGCCGTCTCGCTGGGCGGGGCGGGACTGCTCTCGAAGTCCGGCCTGCAGATCGCCGTGCCGGCGCACGGCTGGGCGGCCGCCGTGGCGGGCCTGGCCGCCGGCGCGGTCGCGGCCGTGGCCGCGCGCCGCGCGCTGCTGGCGCGCCTGACCACGCTGGGGGCCAGTGCCGCTGCGCTGGCGGTGGGCGCGGGCGTGGCGCTGCTGGCCTGGGTGGCCGTGGGGCTCGCCACCGGCTGGTCGGTGCCGCACCTCGAGGGCTTCAGCGTCGAGGGGGGCGCGGCGCTCACGCCCGAGTTCCTCGCCCTGTGGCTGGGCCTGAGCCTCTTCACCTCGGCCTCGATCGCCGAGATCGTGCGCGCCGGTGCGCAGGCCGTGCCGCGCGGCCAATGGGACGCGGCCATGGCGCTGGGGCTGACGCGGGGGCAGTCGATCAGCACGGTGATCTTTCCGCAGGCCCTGCGCCTGGCGATCCCGCCGCTGGCCAGCCAGTACATGAACCTCACCAAGAACAGCTCGCTGGCGGTGATCATCGGCTACCCGGATCTGGTCTCGATCGGCAACACCTCGATCAATCAGAACGGCCAGGCGCTGGAGGTCATCCTCATCATCATGGGCGTGTACCTCACGCTCAATCTGGCGATCTCGGTGCTCATGAACGCGGTCAACGCGCGCGTGACGCGGGCGCCGCAATGAGGGGGTGCGCATGAGCACCCTGGCCCCGCCTTCGGCCCCGCTGCTCGCCCGCCTGCGCGCGCGTTTCTTCTACACGCCGGGCGCGGGCCTCGTGACCCTGATGAGCGCAGCGGTGCTGGGATGGATCGCCGCGCGCGCGCTGGGCTGGGGCGTGCGTGACGCCGTGTTCGCGCCCGACTACCAGGCGTGCCGGGACGCCGCCGGCGCCTGCTGGGGCTTCGTGGCCGAGAAGTGGCGCCTCATCCTCTTCGGGCGCTACCCGTTCGAAGAGCAGTGGCGCCCGGCGCTCGCCACCGGCGCCATCGTGCTCATGCTCGCCGCCACGGCCTGGCCCGCCCTGTGGACGCGCCGCGGCGCGCGCGGGCTGGCCGCCGGCTGGGCGCTGGCCTTTGCCCTGTTCTTCGGGCTGATGTTCGGCGGCTTCGCGGGCCTCTCGCGCGTGGGCACCGATCTGTGGGGCGGGCTGCCGCTCACCGTGATCCTCACGCTGATCGGCATGACGGCCTCGGCGCCGATCGGCATCGCACTGGCGCTTGGACGGCGCTCGCGCCTGCCGCTGGTCAAGACGCTGTCCGTGGCCTACATCGAACTCGTGCGCGGCGTGCCGCTGATCACCGTGCTGTTCGTGGCGACCTTCATCCTGCCGCTGCTGCTGCCCGCGGGCTGGCGCATCGATCCGTTCTGGCGCATCGTCATCGGCATCGTGCTCTTCCAGGCCGCCTACATGGCCGAGACCGTGCGCGGCGGCCTGCAGACCCTGCCGCGCGGGCAGACGCTGGCGGCGCAGTCACTGGGTCTGACCTGGTGGCAGATGCAGGCGAGCGTGATCCTGCCCCAGGCCCTGGTGGCGATCATCCCGGCGTTCGTCAACAGCCTGCTGTCGACCTTCATGGACACCTCGCTGGTGACCGTGGTGTCGATGTACGACCTCACCGGCAGCCTGCGCCTGGCGCTCGGCGACCCGCAGTGGCGCGAGTTCTTCGTCGAGGGCTACCTGTTCATCGCCGCGATCTACTTCTTCGCGAGCTTCGGCATGTCGCGCTACAGCCTGTGGCTGGAGCGCCGGCTCAAGGCTGATCGCTCCCACTAGCTCCCCATCCCTACGCGCCCCGCGCGCACGCGAGTCCCTGCCTTGAACGATTCCCAGCCCCTGACCGAGCTCTACGCCCGCCACCGCTCGATCCGCCAGTACAAGCCCGATCCGATCGAGCCCGC
>DAOTEJ010000049.1:18316-19778 GCA_035454085.1 Burkholderiaceae bacterium
TCTACGCCCGCCACCGCTCGATCCGCCAGTACAAGCCCGATCCGATCGAGCCCGCGATGGTCGAGGCCATCGTCGCCGAGGCGCTCGCGGGCGGCTCGTCATCGGGCAACCTCAACGCCGTGAGCGTGGTGCTCACGCGCGCGGCCGAGCGCCGCCAGCGGCTGTGGGAGCTGCATTCGCGCCAGGACATGATCCTGCAGGCGCCGCTGGTGATGACCGTCTGTGCCGACTGGTACCGCACCCGTCGCTGGCTGGCGCTGCGCGACGCGCGCGACGGCTTCAACGACTTCCTCGGCTATCACGTGGCGGCCTACGACGCGATGATCCTGGCGCAAGACATCGCGCTCGCCTGCGAGGCGCGCGGGCTGGGCATTTGCTACATGGGCACCACGCTCTACCGCGCGGGCGAGCTGGTCGACTTTCTGGAACTGCCCGAGACCGTGATGCCGGTCACCAGCCTGGTGGTGGGCTGGCCCGACGAGGCTCCGCCGCGCCGCGACCGCCTGCCCGTGGCCGGCCTGATCCACGACGAGCGCTACCACCGGCCCAGCGACGAGGAGGTCGAGCAGATCTTTCGCGAGCGCGAGGTCAAGGGCTGGCAGCGCTACATGAGCGACCCCGGTCTGCGCGCCGCCGTCGAGGAAGCCGGCGTGAGTTCTCTAGCTCAGTTCTACACGAGCAAGCTCAAGTACGACCCCGACTTTCACGGCGAGCGCGCCGCGGCGCTGTACGCCACCTTGCAGCGCCAGGGCTTCCTGCCCTGAAGCGCAGCGGCTAGAGTCGATCCATGCGCGTCTTCGAACACCTGGTCGAGATCAACGAGCCCCGCCTGCCCGGCGTGCAGCTCGACCGCGCCCAGCTGTGGCGCGGGCTGGTGCTGCGCGCCGAGGATCCCGCGCGCTTCATCGAAGGGCTAGAGGGTGCACGCATCACCGACCGCCGCGAGCTGGGCGAGCACCTCGAGCTCGACCGCGAGCTGCACTTCGGGCCTTTCACGGTGCGCGACACGGTGGTGCTCACCGCGCCGCAAGAGTCGCTCACCCGCGTGGCGGCGGGCGACACCTGGCCGGCGAGCACGCTGGCGGTGCGCATCGAGGAGCCCGAGCCCGGCCGGCTCTTCCTGCGCTTCACCTATGACGCCGAGGAGGAGGGCAGCGCCGTGCCCGACGATCTGACCCGGCGCCTGCGCGAGCGCGCGTATCTCGAATCGGATCTGGACGTCGTGCGCCGCTTCCGCGCCCTGGCCGAGCAGGGGGTACTGGCAGCCGCGCCGCGCGCCTAGCGCCTGCGCAGTCCTTGCGTCGACCCGGGGTCGGCGCCACGCAGCGGCGCGCGCTTCAGACCACGAGTTTGCGCTGCTTGGCCGTGATGGGCGGCACCGCCGCGCCGCCTGCCGCGAGCGAGGCCGCAATCCGCGCCCGCGCCTGGCTGATGGCCGAGTCCTTGGCCGCGGCGCCCAGCC
>DAOTEJ010000050.1:0-4123 GCA_035454085.1 Burkholderiaceae bacterium
AGCGCGTCGCGGTGATCGGCGGCGGCAACTCGGGCGTCGAGGCGGCGATCGACCTGGCCGGCATCGTCGAGCACGTGACGCTGATCGAGTTCGACACCAAGTTGCGCGCCGACGAGGTCCTGCAGCGCAAGCTCAGGAGCCTGCCCAACGTGAAGATCCTGCTCAACGCGCAGACCACCGAGGTGCGCGGCGACGGGCAGAAGGTAGTGGGCCTGGCCTACACCGACCGCGCCAGCGGTGCGAGCCACGCCATCGACCTGGCGGGCGTGTTCGTGCAGATCGGCCTGCTGCCCAACACCGACTGGCTCAAGGGCACGCTGGCACTGTCCAAGTTTGGCGAGATCGAGATCGACGCGCGCTGTCACACCTCGCTGCCCGGCGTCTTTGCCGCGGGGGACGCGACGACCGTGCCCTACAAGCAGATCGTGATCGCCATGGGCGAGGGCTCGAAGGCAGCGCTCTCGGCCTTCGATCACCTGATCCGCACGCCGGTGGCCGTCGCCGCGTAGGCGCGCAGCGCGCCGGAAAACGACAAGGGGCGCCCGCGGGCGCCCCTTGTCACGTCGCCGTCGCGGCTGGGCTACTGCTCGAGCTTGATGCCCTGGCGCTTGACCAGATCGATCATCTTGGCGCGCTCCGCGTCCATCTGCGCGCCGAACTGCGCCGGCGTGTTGCCCACCGGCTGGGCGCCCTGGGCGCGCAGCTTGTCGCGCACCTCGGGCGTGGCCAGCGCCTTGACCGCCGCGTCGTGCAGGCGGGCGATCACCGCGTCGGGCGTGCCGGCGGGCGCGATCAGGCCGTACCAGGCCATGTCGTTGACCGGCACCATCTTCAGCTCGGCGAAGGTCGGCACGTTGGGCAGCACGTCCACGCGCTGCGGCGCGGCTACGGCGAGTGCGCGCAGCTTGCCGCTCTGGATGTGGGGCAGCGACGAGGGCAGGTTGTCGAACAGGATCTCGACCTGGCCGGCCAGCACGTCGTTAAGCGCCGGGCCCGCGCCGCGGTACGGGATGTGCAGGATGTAGGTCCCGGTCGTGGTCTTGAACAGCTCGCCCATCATGTGGCCGATGCCGCAGGTGCCCGAGGTCGCGAACGAGAACTTGCCGGGCTTGGACTTGAGCAGGGCGACGAACTCGCTCATGTCCTTGGCGGAGATCCTGCCCGGATTGACGACCACCACGTTGGGCACGGCGGCCAGGTTGGTGATGGGCTTGAAGTCCTTGGCCGCATCGTAGGCCAGCTTGGGGTTGCAGGCCGGGTTCACCGCCATGGTCGACACGGTGGCCATGCCGATGGTGTAGCCGTCGGGCGTGGCCTTGGCCACCTCGGTGGCACCGATCGCGCCGCCGCCGCCGCCGCGGTTTTCGACCACCACCGGCTGGCCGAGCTGCTTGCCGAGCTGGTCGGCGACCACGCGGCCAACGATGTCGGTCGTGCCCCCCGGCGGGAAGGGGATGATCAGGCGGACGGGCTTGTTGGGAAAGGCCTGGGCCAGGGCCAGCGCGGGAGCGAGCGCCAGGGCCGAGGCCGCCAGCCAGCGGCGGAACGTGGGCATGCGAGGTCTCCTTGTAGAGGTGGCGCCAGGCTCTGTTGGCCCGGCTGCGTCGAAGGATACCTGCTCACGCGGGGCGGGCGGGGCGGCCGAGTCGCCACCCCGCATCCCGGCCGCGCCTAGGCCTGACGAATCAGCAACACCGGTGTGTCGCCCGCCGCAGCCACGCGCGTCGCGGTCGAGCCCATCACCGCGGCCTTGAAGGCGCCGTAGCCGTGCGAGCCCATGACGATGAGGTCCAGCTTGCGCTTGCGCGCGTAGGCGGCGATCTCGTCGCCAGGATTGCCGGCCAGCCCGACCTCCTGCACCGCGATGCCGGCCTTCTCGAAGGCGGGCCGAACCGTGCGCAGCGCGCCGGCCAGCTCCTTCTTCTGCAGTTCGAGCACTTCGGCCTCGGACAGCGCCGGCAGCGCCATGCCCGCCATGTCGGGCATCACCGCGCCGGCGTAGTCGGGCGTGACGTGGATCAGCGTGAACGCGGCCTGCGCGCCGAAGAGCTCGCGGTGCTTGATCACGTAGCGCGCCGCAGCCCGCCCGTACTTGCTGCCGTCGACCGCGATACCCACGCGCAGTGCCGGCGTGCTGGGCGCCTCCTTGGCGCGCAGGATCAGCAGGGGCTTGAGCGTGTGCGCCAGCACGCCGTGGGTGATCGAACCGAAGATCAGGCCCCGCAGCGCCGACCGACCGTGCGACCCCATGACGATGAGGTCCACGTCGTCGTCCTCGGCCGCCTTGGCAATCTGCTCGGCCGGGTTGCCCACGACATGGCGCGCGATGCAGGTGACGCCGGCCTTGGCCAGGCGCTGCTGCGCCGGCTTGAGGGCCTTCTTGGCTTCGTCGGCGTAATAGCCTTCGACCACCGACTTGCCGACCACGCGCGCCGCGCGCGCGGGCACCGGCAACTGCACGTTGAGCAGTTCGATGCTCGGTTCACTGCCCATCAGGCTGCCGCGATGGGCGACGAAGTCCACCGCATTGGCGCTGTAGCTGCTGCCGTCGACCGGGACGAGGATTTTCATGGACGTGCCTCCTTCGAAGCCCAGTCTAGATCACTCCCCACCCCGTCACGCTGACTTGCGGCAAGCCCGCCGTCGGCACAGCGCCGGCGGCCAGGTGCCGCAGAAGCGCCTTACTTCGCCTCGGACTTCATCGGGCAGGTGTTGACCCCGAGCAGGCCATAGGCGGGGCAGGTGCGGACCAGGCCCGTGAGCAGCAGCACGACGCCGATGTAGCCCCAGACGCCGATCGTGCCCATCGCGGCGAGCACGATGAGCACCAGCCCGATGACGATGCGCAGCACGCGGTCGATGCCGCCGACATTGGTCTTGAACATGGCGATTCCTCTTGCGGGTGGATGACAGACAGATCAACACCCTAGGGCGCCGATTCATTCCCCGCAGTGACGGTCCTCACCCCTGCGCGATCAGCGGCCGGGTACTTCCTCGCCGGCCGCCACCTTGCGCAGGCGCGCCGCGTCCACGATCTCGATCTCGCCGCGGCCCAGGCGCACCCAGCCCTGAAGCTCGAATTGCTTGAGCAGGCGGCTGACCGACTCGCGCGAGGCGCCCAGTTCGGTGGCGATGTCCTGGTGCGACTGCGCCAGGCGCTGGCCGTGGCCCAGCAGGGTCGCCGCGAGACGGCGGTCGAGCCGCTGGAAGCCCACCGCCTCGACCAGGTCCATGAGCTGGTTCAGGCGTTCGCCAAAGATGGCGAAGATCTCCTCGCGGAAGGGCCGATGTTCCGCCACCAGCCGGTCGAAGGTGTCGCGCGGCAGGATCGCGAGGTCCACGTCGGTGAGGCATTCGCCGCGCGCCCCGTAGGGAACGCTGCCCAGCAGGCAACTGGTCGAGATCACGCAGCTTTCGCCGTCGGCCACTTCGTAGAGCGTGACCTCGCGGCCGCTCTCGAGCGACTTCGATACCCGGACCTTGCCGCTGAGCACGATGGGAAAGCCCATGCATTCGTCGCGCTCGCGGAAGACTTGCGAGCCGGTGGGCAGGCTGACCCGGCGCACGTGGCGGCCTACCTCGTCGCTGAGTTCGGGCGGCAGATCGGCCAGCGCAGGCAGGGCTTGCCTGAGCGCCTCGACGGTGTCCTGGGAGGTGCTGTCCAATTTTGGCTTCCGGTGGCGGGTCGGGCCCGCATTATCGCGGCTCGACCGGCAGCCGCGCGAAGCCGGGGACAATCCCCGCTTGTGGCCGCGGCCGCGGCTGGCCGAGCATAGGCCCCCGTCACTTGGGAGTGCAGCATGCAAGCATCGGAACAACAAGCCATTGCCACCGTCGCGGTGCTCGCCGCCTGGGCCGACGGCGCCAAGCACGAGCGCGAGCGCGAGGAACTGCGCCGCGTGGCCGAATCCCTGGGCTCGAGCGTCAATCTGCCGGCCTTGCTGCAGGAGGTGATCCTCGGGCGGGTGCGCGTTCAGGACGCCGCTGCCGGGCTAGCCACCCCGGAGCTGCGCCAGCTCGCCTTCGAGATCGCCGTGGGCGTGGTCGATGCCGACGGCCTGCGCAGCGAGGCCGAGACCCGATTCCTCGCCGAACTCGGCCAGACCCTCGGCCTGAGCCAGCC
>DAOTEJ010000050.1:4223-13867 GCA_035454085.1 Burkholderiaceae bacterium
CCCTTGCAGATGCGGCTGGTGTATCGCGTCGGCGCGGCCTACGGCTACACGCTCGACCGCGATCACATCAAGGACCTGCTGGCCACGGCGGGCGTGGGCCTCACCGGCCAGTATCTCGAGACCTTCGGGCGCAAGCTCGTGGGCGGCTTGCTGGGCAAGCTGGGCGGCGGCATCGTCGGCGGCGTGGGGCGCGCGGCCACCGGCGCGGCCTTCTCGTTTGCGACGACCTACGCGCTGGGGCATTTGGCGCGGCGCTATTACGCGCAGGGACGGACCATGGATGCGCAGGTGCTGCGCAGCACCTACGCCGATCTGTTCGAGCGAGCTCGCGGCCTGCAGACGCGCCACCTGCCCGAGATCGAGGCGCGCGCGCGCAGCCTGCGCCCGAACGACCTGCTCTCGCTCGTGCGCTCTGCCTAGAATCGGGCGGATGAACGCGCCCGCGGAGCACGCCCCAGACAGCGACCTTGATCGCCGCTTCGGTGGCGTCGCGCGCCTTTATGGGGAGGCGGCGGCCGTGCGCCTGCGCAACGCCCACGCGGTGGTCGTCGGTCTGGGCGGGGTGGGCTCGTGGGCGGCCGAAGCCCTGGCTCGCTGTGGGGTGGGCCGGATCAGCCTGATCGACCTCGATCACGTGGCGCTCAGCAACACGAACCGGCAGATCCAGGCGCTGGGTGACGAGTACGGCAAGGCCAAGGTGGCGGTGATGGCCGAGCGCCTCCGTGCCATCCACCCGGCGGTGCAGGTCGACACCGTCGAGGAGTTCGTCGACGCGGGCAACGCCGCGGCCCTGGTGCCCGCCGCGGATGCGGTGCTCGACTGCATCGACCAGGTCGTCGCCAAGGCTGCTCTGGTGGTCCATTGCCGGGCGCAGCGCCTGCCGCTGGTGTGCTGCGGGGCCGGCGGCGGGCGCATCGACCCGACCCGCATCCGCCGCGGCGACCTGGCGCGCATCGAGGGCGATCCCCTGCTGGCCAAGCTGCGCCACCGCCTGCGTCGCGAGCACGGCTTCCCGCGGGTCGATGCACGGGGGCGGGTGCCGGCCTTCGGCGTGCCAGCGGTCTATTCCGACGAGCCGGTGCGCCGGCCGCCGGTGTGCGAGGGGCAGGACCTGGCCAGCGGCCTGGCCTGCGCGGGCTACGGCTCCAGCGTGATGGTCACGGCGAGCCTCGGGATGGCGGCTGCGGCGCTTGCCGTCGAGCTGATGCTGGCGAGGGCGGTGGCGTCTGCCGCTGCTTGACGGCTGTCAAGCGTGCACGGGTGGGGCAACCTAGGCTAAGGTCAGTGCTGCAGAGTTTCACAATTCGAAAGGCTCCTCCCATGTTCAAGAAGATTCTCGTGCCTACCGATGGTTCGGAGTTGTCGGAAAAGGCCGTTGTCGGGGCTGCGCGCTTCGCCCGCCAACTGGGCGCAAGCCTGGTGGTGCTCACCGTGACCGAGCCCTACTCGTACAGCAACCTGTCGGAGTACCGCCCGGAGTCGATCGACGGCTACGACGACCGCATGCTGGCGCTCGCCAACGAGCGCCTGGCTCGCGCGGCCCAGGTTGCCGAAGCCGAGGGCGTCAAGTGCGAGCCCGTGGTGGTGCGCTCCTTCTCGCCGTTCGAGGCGATCATCGGCGCCACGAAGGAGCAGGGCTGCGATGTCGTATTCATGGCGTCTCATGGCCGCAAGGGGCTGGCCGCCGTGCTCCTGGGCAGCGAGACCCAGAAGGTCCTCACCCACTCGACCGTGCCGGTAATGGTGTACCGCTAGTCAGGAATCAGGAATCGCCCGACGGGGCGAGTGCACCGCGGCGATCCGTCGCCGCGCGGCCCGGCAGCTTGGCTGCCGGGCCACTTTTCTGGTGCGGCGCGCGCTTGCGCTCGGTCAAGGCCGAGCCGGCGCCAGCGCTTAGCGTGGCCGCTGAACCGAACGCCGGAGGTCCCATGACCACTTCCTCAGCCTTGCGCCACGACGACATCTTCGTCGGCTTCAAACCGATCGACGACCTGCACCTCGAGTTCCAGGCCATCCTCGACGCTCTCAACGCTCCCGACGAGGGCGACTACGGGACCGACCTGGTCGCGCTGCACGAGCACATGCTGCGCCACACCGCCGCCGAGGAAGAGTGGATGCTCCAGGAAGGCTTCGAGCACTATGCGCGCCACAAGCGAGCGCACGACCACCTGCTCGACTCCATCTCGGACATCCGGCGGCGCTTCGACGCCGGTGACATGGAGGCCGTGCGCCGCTACGTGGGCGACCTGATGAACTGGTTCGTGATCCACGCGCGCGAAGAGGACCTGCCACTGGCCCAGGCCCTGAAGGGCAAGGCTTGAGCGCTCCGCGCCACCCGCTGGGGCACGCCGGCATCGACGGCCTGCACATCGAGTGGGAACAGGCGCTGGCGCGCCTGCAGGACGCCCAGGATGAGGCGGCGCTCGCCGCGGCGGTGCGCGGCCTGATCGCCGCCACCGAGCACCACTTCGGCACCGAGGAGGCATGGATGCGGGCCAGCGGCTTTGCCCCCGCCGATTGCCACGCGCGCGAGCACGCCGGCGTGCTCGAAGTCGTGTGCGAAGTGCAGCGCCGGCTCGAGGCGGGCGACACCGAGGTCGCGCGCCGCCTGGGCGAGGAACTGCCGCGCTGGTTCGAACTGCACGCCACGACCATGGACGCGCAGCTCGCCCAGCATCTGGCCGAGTCGCCGCGCTAGCGCATCCGCGCCTGCATCCAGTCGTAGAAGTGAACGATCGCGTCCTCGTGAGGGACGTGGAACGGGCCGCGCTCGTCGCGTCCGTCCTGCCACAGCGCGCGCCGGCCGCGGTGCATGCGCAGGCAGGCCTCGGCGTCCTCGGCGGCGGTCTCGAGATAGGCCTCGCGCTGCGCGGTGACCAGTTCCGGCTCGAAGGCCGCCACTTCCTCGCTGGCGTAGAACTCGATCACGTTGCGCGTGCGCTCCGGTCCGTCCGGCACCGCGGTGCTGACGATCAGCGCGTGCGGATACCACTCGAGCATCACGTTCGGATAGATCGTCGCCCACACCGCCCCGTAGTCGGGGACCCGTCCGCCGGTGTGGGCTGCTGCGGCGCGCTGGTAGCGCTCGTAGCGCGCGGACCCCTGGCGCGAGGCGGGCGCGCTGGCCATGGCCTGGCAACTCCAGCCCTCGCCGAAACTGAGTTCGTAGCTGCCGAGGTCGACCCAGTGGCCCAGGCCCGGGTGGATGGCCTCGACGTGATAGAGCTCCTGGTAGACCTCCAGGAAGGCCTTCCAGTTGCAGTCGATGCGGTCGACCAAGGTGTGGGTGTGCACCAGCCCGCGAAAGTCGAACAGCTCCGGCAGGGGGAAGTCGGCCATCAGGCGCGCCACGTCCACGGGGCCCGAGAACAGCAGCCCTTGCCACTCGGTGAGCGGAGTGCGCGGCAACGCGCATTGGGCCGGCGCCTGCTCGAAGCCCGGCGCACCCAGCAGTTGCCCGTCCAGATCGTAGGTCCAGCGGTGCAGCGGGCAGACCAGGTTGTGCGCCTTGCCGCGGCCCTCGAGGATCAGCGACTGGCGATGACGGCACACGTTCGAGACGAGTTGCACGCCCTGCGCGCCGTGCACCAGGGCGCGGCTGTGGTCACGCGCCGCCAGGGTGCAGTAGTCGCCGTGCTCCGGGACCAGCGCGGTGCAGCCCTCGTAGACCGGTCCGGAGCGGAAGAGGCGCTCCGCCTCCCGGGCGAGCCAGGCCGGCTCGAAGTACGCGCTCACGGGCAAGGCCGAGGTGCGTTCGCGCAGCCCGGGCGCGAGCCGGCTGAGACGAAGCTGGCGTTGCGGAGCGGTCATCGGGCAAGCAAAGGCGCGAGCAAGCGGTGGGGAAGGACGCTTTAGACCCAGCGCTCGGCGCGCGCGTGCTCGGCCGCCTGGACTGGCGTGGCGCCGGATTCGTAGAGCTGCATCCAGCGCGGCTCGTCGAGCATCTCGTGGGAGCGCATCACCGACCAGCCCAGCTGCCCGCACACCGCCGCGAGCCATTCGAAGAGGGTCATCGTCACCTCCAGGGTTCCGCGAACATCATAGGGCCGATTGGGGATGCGACAATCGGGCTGACCCTAGACTGCCGCCAGGAGCATCAGATGAGCGAGACCCACGACACCCAGGATCCGGCCATGGACGCGTCCACTCTCTACCGCGAAGAGATCTACACCGACCGCAAGGTCGGCACCATCCGGGCGCTGGTGCCGGTGCTGCCCAGCGGCGCGGTGGACGGGGGTCGGACCACGCTGTTCGTGGGCGAGGCGCAGATCATGACCTCGATGGGAGCGCTGCCGATCAGCTTCGAGATCGAAGGCAAGACCCTGGGCGAGGCGGTCGCAGGCTACGGTCCCGCGGCCAAGGAAGGCGTGGAGCGCACCATGCGCGAGCTCCAGGAGTTGCGTCGCCAGCAGGCCTCGTCGATCGTCGTGCCGGGCGCGGGCGGCGGCTTTGGTGCCGTGCCCGGCGCCGGCGGCAAGATCCAGCTGCCCTGAGGGCGGACAGACGCAAGCTGCGCGCGCGGCGCGCAGCCGGCTCTCAGATCGAGCCCGACTCGAAGGTATTGCAGGCCGCGAGCTTGCCCGACTGCCAACCGGTGCGGAACCAGCGCGAGCGCTGCTCAGAGCTGCCGTGCGTGAAGGAGTCAGGCACCACGAAGCCCTGGGCGGAGCGCTGCAGGCGGTCGTCGCCGATCGCCGTGGCGGCGTTGAGCGCTTCCTCGATGTCACCCGGCTCGACCACCCGGCGGGCGCTGTTGGCATGGTGCGCCCACACGCCCGCAAAGCAGTCGGCCTGCAGTTCCAGTCGCACAGAGAGCTGGTTTGCGTCGGCCTTCGAGACGCGCTGCTGCAGCTCCTGGACCTTGCTCATGATCCCAAGCTGGTTCTGCACGTGATGCCCGACCTCGTGGGCGATGACGTAGGCCTGGGCGAAGTCGCCCGGCGCCTTGAAGCGGCGCTGGAGCTCGTCGAAGAACACGAGGTCGATATAGACCGTCTGGTCCAAGGGACAGTAGAACGGACCGGCGGCCCGCTGACCGACACCGCAGGCGGTCTGCGTGGCGCCCGAGAACAGCACGAGCTTGGGCGCGCGGTACTGCGCGCCGGCCGCCTTGAAGATCGGCGTCCAGGTGTCTTCGGTGTCGGCCAGGACCACTGAAGTGAATCGGGCCATCTCATCGTTGGCCGGTGGCTTGGTGCCGACCGGCGCCTGCACCGAAGTCGGTGCCTGCCCCGGGCCTGCGCCGAGCAGACCCATCACGATGCGCGGATCGATGCCGAAGAACATGGCGATCAGCGCCACGATCACCATTCCGATGCCGCCGCCCACCAGACCGCCGCGGCGGCCCATGCCCTGGCCGCGTCGGTCCTCGACGTTGCCGCTCTCCCTGCCGTCGGTTCGCATGTCTGCTGTCTCTCCGTGATCGGACGGATTGCAGCATGCCGCCCGCACGGCGCACAGGCAAGCTGGCCCCGGGTCGGGCGCGGGCGGCGCGCCCGCCCGCCTGCGCTAGCGCCAGCCGTATCCGGGCGGGTAGGCGGGCGGGGGCACGGGGCGCGCCGGGGCGGTGACGTAGACCGGCGTCGAGGGGTACGGCACGGCCACCGGGGCCCAGCCCCCATGGCGCGCACGGTGGCGCGGCCGCACGACGTACACCGGCGCCGGCACCACCACCGGGTACGGCACGGCGGCGCGAGGTGCATACACGGGCGCAAACACCGGTGGCGCGTAGAGCGGCGGGGCGTAGACGCGCGGGTAGTACGCCGGCCCGTAGGCGGGCGCCGGCCAGGCGCCGCCCCAGCCCGGCCCCACGCTCACGGCCACCCCGGGCACGGCCACCGAGACGCTGACCGCGGCGTGCGCCGCCGGGCTCGCCAGCACCACGGCGCTGGCGGTCATGACGGCAAGGGCAAGCTTCCTGGGCGACATCGTCGACTCCTGTGGGGGCAATGTCCTAACAACGCCGCCCCCCGCAGCCGCGCCGACGCGCTCGTGGTTGCCAGTTGTAACGGTCCAGCCTGTCGGCGGCAGCCGCGCGGGGCCGCGCAGTGAACGAGCGTCGCATCGCCCACCTCGACATGGATGCGTTCTACGCCTCGGTCGAACTGCTGCGCCGGCCCGAACTGGCGGGCTGCCCCGTGATCGTGGGCGGGCGCGGCGACCCCGGCGCCCGCGGCGTGGTCACTACCGCCAGCTACGAGGCGCGCGCCTACGGCGTGAAAAGCGGCATGCCCCTGCGCACCGCCGCCCGCCTCTGCCCGCAGGCCGTGTTCCTGCCCGCCGACTTCGACGAGTACCGGCGGCTGTCGCGCCGCTTCAAGGCCGCGGTGGCGCGCATCGCCTCCGCGATCGAGGACCGTGGCATCGACGAGATCTACATCGACCTGTCGAGCGTGCCCGGGGTCGAAGTCGAGGGCGGCGGCCCGCTTGCGCGCGAGATCAAGCACGAGGTCTATCAGCACACGGGACTGTCGTGCTCGATCGCCGTGGCGCCCAACAAGCTGCTCGCCAAGCTGGGCTCGGAACTCGACAAGCCCGACGGGCTCACCGTGCTGCACATGGGCGACCTCGAGCCGCGCATCTGGCCGCTGCCCGTGGGACGCGTCAACGGCATCGGCCCCAAGGCGGCGGCGCGGCTGGGCGCGCTGGGCATCGTCACCATCGGCCAGCTGGCGGCGCGCCCCGCGGCCGAGCTCGTCGCAGCGTTCGGCGCGAGCTACGGCAGCTGGCTGCACGAGGCGGCCTGGGGACGCGACGAGCGCCCCGTGGTCACGGAGTCCGAGCCGCGATCGCGCAGCCGCGAGACCACCTTCGACACCGACCTCGATCCGCGCCGCGACCGCGCGCGCCTCGAGGCCGTGCTCGAGCAACTCGCCGCCCAGGTGGCGCGCGACCTGGCGGCGCGCGGCTACGCCGGTCGCACGGTGGGCGTGAAGCTGCGCTACGCCGACTTCCAGACCCTGACCCGCGACCGCAGCCTGAGCGCGGCCACGAGCGAGCCCGGGCTCATCCTCGCCGCCGCGCGCGAGTGCCTGGATCGAGTTCGCCTCGACCGCCGCGTGCGCCTGCTCGGCGTACGCGTGAGCAGCCTCGAGCCCGCTCAGGGGCGTGCCCAGGCGCCCCTGGGCTTCTAGCTGCGCTGCGCATTGCCCGGCGTGCCCGCGCCTGTTGCAATGCGCGGCCGGCCGGCCGTTGCCGCGCCTCACAAAGAGGGAGCAAACATGGACGCCTACACGACTCACGGAGCCTTCAGCTGGAACGAGCTCATGACCAGCGACGCCGAGGCGGCGCTGGCCTTCTACCAGCCGCTGTTTGGCTGGGGCACGCGCGCCATGGACATGCCCGAGGGCCGCTACCACGTCGTGACCGTGGGCGACACTGCGGTGGGCGGCATCATGCGTTCGCCCCCGGGCGCGGCCTCGATGCCGCCGGCCTGGGGCTCCTACGTCACGGTCAGCGACGTGGACGCCGTGATCGGCAAAGTGCCCAGCCTGGGAGGCAAGGTCGTGGCCGGACCGTTCGACGTGCCGAAGGTTGGCCGCATGGCCGTGCTTCAGGATCCGCAGGGCGCGGTGATCAACGTGATGCAGTACTCGGGCTGAGCGCGTCCCAGGCTGCCAGCAGGGCCTGCTCGCGTTCGGGGGCGAGCTTGCCGGCGAGCCGCGCGTCCCCGGGTGCGGGCAGCGCGGCCGCCAGGATGTCGTGCGCCACGTTGGCCAGCGGCCGTGTACGCAGCCCCGCGGCGCGCGAGCGCGCCAGGCTCACCGCGTGCAGCGCGCGGGTCGAGTCGTCGGACTCGGGCACCCACAGCGGCAGTTCCGTCCACGGCGCCACGGCCTCGGCCACGAGGAAGGACTCGGCCACCCAGACCGGATCGACCTCGGTGCCGGCCACGTGGGCCGCGGTCTCGATCAGCTCGCCCAGCGTCGCGCCCTCGATGGGTCCGGTGGCGTTGTAGGCCCCGCCGGCGCCGTCGCCCACGAGCTTGAGCATGAAGGCGGCCAGGTCGCGCGCGTCGATGAACTGGATGGCGCGCTCGGCGGGTGCCGGCGCCAGCAGTCGGCCGCCGCGCGCCGCGCGCCACACCCAGTAGCTGAAGCGCCCGGTCGGGTCGTCGCGGCCGACGATCAGCCCGGGGCGCACCAGCAGGCCGCGCGCACCGAAGTGGCGCATCACCACGCGTTCGCACTCGGCCTTGAGCGGTCCGTAGTTCTCGCCGGTGACTTCCTGCGTGTCGTGCCCGGCGAGTGCGGCCGTGGCGTCGGACTCCAGGATCGGCGCGGTGGCGAGCGCGGCATAGGCCGAGATGCTCGACACGAAGAGATAGCGCTCGCAGGCGTCGGCGAGCAGGCCGCACGACAGTTCCAGATCCTGCGGGCGGTAGCCGCAGGTGTCGATCACCGCGTCGAAGTGCCGGCCCGCCAGCGGCGCGAGGCTGGAGCGTCGGTCGCCCACCAGGGGCTCCACCTCGATCGGCCAGCGGTCGCGCGAGCGCCCGCGGTTGAACACCGTCACCGAGTGCCCGGCCTGCACCGCGGCCTCGACCAGCGCGCGCCCGAGAAACACCCCGCCACCGAGGATCAGCAGTTCCATCGCACCTCTCGCCCAGGCTTGTGCAGCCCCGCTGTCATAATCCGCTTCCGGTTCACCGCCCCGTGCCGCATGCCCGTCCCGCCCGCCCCCGCGGCCTTCTCGCGCGCCGATCTTGCCCGTGCCCAGCGCGACCTGATGCGCGACGGACGCTGGGCCAACGCGCGGGTCGAGCGGGTCACGCTCGACGGCGTGCAATGGACTCTAAAGGACTTCTCGGGCCGGCCGCTGCTGGTGCGCAACACGCTGGGCCGCTTTCTGCTGCGCCGCGAACTGCGCGCGCTGCAGCGCCTGGCGGGCATCCACGGCGTACCGGGCGAGGCCTTCCGGGTCGACGGCCATGCGATCGCCGCGCGCTACCTGCCCGGGACCATCCTGGCCAAGCTGCCCGGCGAGCGCATCAGCCCGCAGTTCCTCGAGGCGCTCGAGGCGCTGCTGGAGCGCATCCACCAGCGCGGCATCGTGCACCTGGACACGCGCGGCGGCAGCAACATGCTCATGCTGCCCGACGGCAGTCCGGGCCTGTTCGATTTCCAGGCGGCGCTGTCCACGCGCTGGATGCCTGCGGCGATGCGGCGCGTGCTGGAGTCGCTCGACCTGGGCGGGGTGTACAAGAAGTGGGCGCTGTGGCAGCCGCAGGCGATGGGCGCCGAGCGCCGCGAGAAGTTCGAGCACGCCAACCGCTGGCGCCGCGCGTGGGTGCTGCGCGGCTACTTCGGCATGAAGAAGAAGCACCGTCCCGGCAGCCACGGCGCCGGGTCCTGAAAGGCTGACATGAAAGAAACCTCCGGCGGACTGTTCCAGCATCCCGGCCTGCGCCGCTTCCTGGTGCGCATGCGCGCGCCCATCGTGATTGTCGTGCTGTTGCTGCTCGCGCAGTTCGTCAAGCGCGAGTGGCTGGTGGCCGGCTTCCTGGTGTCGATGTTCGGCGAGTTCATCCAGATCTGGTGCTTCGCGTCGCTCGACAAGAACTCCACGCTCACCGCGCGCGGGCCCTACACCATGGTGCGCAACCCCATGTACCTGGGCCGCTACTTCATCCTGCTGGGCTTCCT
>DAOTEJ010000050.1:13967-16278 GCA_035454085.1 Burkholderiaceae bacterium
GTGGCGAACCACGCCAGGGTGTTCCAGGCCTGCTTGTTCGAGATCACGTCGTCCCAGCTGATCACGCCGGTGATCAGCATCAGCGCGATCGTCACCAGGGCCACGGTGGTGGCGTCGATGAAGCTGCCGCCGAAGATCCACAGCGCCAGGGCCAGCAGGACCAGGATCGCCAGTTCAATCTCGCGGCTCGAGAGCTTGCCCATCTTCTCGAGTTCCTTGCCGGCCCAGGTCGGCACCTCGTTGCCCGACTTCACCGCCGGCGGCGCGAGCACCCAGGTCAGCAGCGGCACGAGGATCAGCAGCACCACGCCCACCGGCAGGAAGGCTTGCAGCCATTCGCCCCAGGTCACGCTCACCTTGGCCGTCTTTTGCGCCAGCTCGAGAGCGAGCAGGTTGGGCGCGAGCCCGGTGAGGAACATCGAGCTCGTGACGCAGGTGGTGGCGAGCGCCGTCCACATCAGGTAGGTGCCGATGCGCGAGGCGGACGGGTCGTTGGGCTTGGAGTCATACAGCCCCGGCAGGTTGCGGATCACCGGGAAGATGGTGCCGGCCGAGCGCGCGGTGTTCGAGGGAGTGAAGGGCGCGAGCACGGTGTCGGCCACCGTCACCGCGTAGCCCAGGGTCAGCGTGCGTCGGCCCATGAGCTTGACCAGCACGAGGGCGATGCGCCGCCCCAGGCCGGTCTTCTCGTAGCCCAGCGCGAACATGAAGGCGCCGAAGATCAGCCACACGGTGGTGTTCGAGAAGCCCGATAGCGCCCATCGGATCGCCTCGGCCGGCCACTTGCTGCCTGCCTTGGCGAGTGCGTCCGGGGCGAGGTACACCCAGGGCGCGAGCACGGTGACCACGGCCACGCCGATCAGGCCGATGGCGCCGCCGGGCAGGGGTTCGAGCACCAGACCGAGGATCACCCCGGCAAAGATGGCGAAGTACCACCAGGCGTGCTGGGGCAGTCCGTCCGGGGGAGGTATGACGGCGAGCGCGATCGCCAGTGCGATCGGCGCCAGGGCTTTCCAGAGCTTCATTTGAGGACCTTTTGGAGCGGAGCCGCCGTGGCGCGTGCCTCCAGGTGGGAGGCGCGACCGAGGCTGGGTCCGGGGAGCGGCGGGAGGAGGGTGCACCGCCCCCGACCGCTCGGCGGCGGCTGGGTGCGACTTGAGGCAGGTGCGGATCGGATGGGCATCTTGGGCGTCCCGTCGGCGCCCTAGCGCGGCGGGGCCGCGTGGCGGACGCTATTTGGCCGCCGGGCGTCCGGGCCGTGCTTGACTGCCATCAAGCGTGCGGGCGCTGGTCGCGGCGCCGCGTCGCTTGCGAGCGCGCGGCTTGTCCTGCGGCAAGGGAAAGGGCTGGGGTAAACGCGAGGGCCGTGCTCAGGCGAGCAGCGCGGCGCGCTCCGGGTGGCGGCGCGCCCAGGCCGCGACGTACGAACAGAGCGGCCGGATCTTCAGGCCCTGGGCCTGCGCGTGGTCGAAGGCGGCCTGCACCAGACGGCTGGCGATGCCGCGACCCTCCAGCGCCGCGGGCACCTCGGTGTGCACCATGGCCATCACCTGGCCGTCGAGGCGGTAGGCCGCCACTGCGAGTTCGCCTTCGACGCGCGTCTCGAAGCGTTGCGCCGGCTGGTTGTGGATCACCTCGATGTCCATGCTCATGCGCCTCTCCTGCAGCGGCCGGTGCGCGGCCCGTTCAAGGTCCGCTCACAGACCGATGTTCACGCCCGCCAGCACGGCCACGCCGATCAGGGCAAAGATCACCGCCGCCACGCCGTGCACCATGCGCACCGGCAGCTTCTCGGCGGCCACGTTGCCCAGCAGCACCGCGGGGATGTTGGCCAGCATCATGCCCACCGTGGTGCCCGCGACCACGGCGGCGAGCGCGTCGTACTTGGCCGCCAGCGCCACCGTGGCGATCTGCGTCTTGTCGCCGATCTCCACCAGGAAGAAGCTCACCAGCGTGGTCATGAAGGCGCCGCGCGCCATGCGCGCGCCGCTGTCCTCGTCGAGCTTGTCGGGGATCAGCATCCAGGCGGCCATCGCCAGGAACGAGATGCCCAGGATCCAGCGCATCGCCTCGGGGCCGAGCGTGGAGGTAAGCCACACCCCGACCACGCCGGCCAAAAAGTGATTGGCCAGCGTGGCGAAGAAGATCCCGGCGATGATCGGCCAGGGCTTGCGAAACTTGGCCGCGAGCACGAGCGCAAGCAACTGGGTCTTGTCGCCGATCTCGGCGAGCGCGACGACGCCGACCGAGACGGCAAAAGCGGTGAGTTCGAGGGACACGGAGCGAGGGGCCGCACGGGGCGGCGCGGGGC
>DAOTEJ010000050.1:16378-19047 GCA_035454085.1 Burkholderiaceae bacterium
GCGGGGACGCGAGGCGCTGTTTCCCGGGCGGCTGCGCGTGGTGGGTCTGGCGCTTGCGCTGGTGATCGTGGTGAGTTTGGTCACGCGCCTGGGCCTCGCGGTGTTCAACGGTGACACCAGCCTGCTCGTGCCCTGGCGGCTCGCGCCCGCGCTGGCCATCGGCCTGGTCTACGACCTGGCCACGGCGCTGTGGTTCGTGCTTCCCTTGGCGCTGCTCGTGTGGCTGTGGCCGGCGCGCCGCGCGCCGCGCGCCCTGGCGGCGGTGGTGCTGCTGTTCGCGGCGGTGCTGTGCGGCGCGCTGGTGTTCACCGCCGCGTCCGAGTTCGTGTTCTGGAACGAATTCTCGGCGCGCTTCAATTTCATCGCGGTCGATTACCTGATCTACACCCGCGAGGTGATCGGCAATATCCGCGAGTCCTACCCCGTGGGCTGGCTGCTGGCTGGTCTGGCGGCAGCCACGGGCGTGCTGCTCGCTTTGGTGCTGCGGCCGCTGGTGCGCGCGGCACGGGCGCCGGGCCCGGGCCTGGCGCGGCGCACGGCTTTCACCGCCGGCCTGGTGGCGAGCGCCCTGCTGGGCTTCGCGCTGGTGCCGGCCGCGCTCAAGGAGCGCGTCTCGCGCAACGCCGAGGCGCAGCAACTGGCGGCCAACGGCCCCTGGGAGTTCTTCCACGCCTTCCGCACCAACGAGATCGACTACGACCGCTACTACCGCACCGTGCCCATCGAGCAGGCCTACGCCCAGGTGCGCAGCGAGTTCGAGGACGCCGGCCCGGTGCACTTCACCGGCAGCAAGACCCTGCCGATCGAGCGCGTGGTCACCGGCCGCGGCCCCGAGAAGCGTCTCAACGTGGTGCTGATCTCGGTCGAGTCGCTCTCGGCCGACTACCTGGGCGCCTTCGGCAACCCCAAGGGGCTCACGCCCGCGCTCGACAAGCTGGCCGCAGAGGGCCTGCTCTTCACGCGCCTGTACGCCACCGGCACGCGCACGGTGCGCGGGCTCGAGGCCCTGGCGCTGTCGCTGCCGCCCACGCCCGGCCACTCGGTGGTCAAGCGGCCGAACAACGACAACCTCTACACCGTGGGCGAGGTCTTCGCCGAGAAGGGCTACGAGCCGCTCTACCTCTACGGCGGCTACGGCTACTTCGACAACATGCAGGCCTTCTTCGGCGGCAACGGCTACACCGTGATCGACCGCAGCGCCCTCGAGAAGAAAGACATCCACTACGAGAACATCTGGGGCGTGGCCGACGAGGACCTGTTCACCCTCACGCTGCGCGAGCTCGACGCGCGCCACGCGAAGAACAAGCCCTTCTTCGCGCACGTCATGACCACCTCGAACCACCGGCCCTACACCTACCCGGCCGGGCGCATCGACATTGCCTCCGCCACCGGCCCCGACGGCGCGGTCAAGTACACCGACTGGGCGATCGGCGACTTCATCGCCCGGGCGCGCGCCAAGCCCTGGTTCAAGGACACGGTGTTCGTGATCGTGGCCGACCACTGCGCGGCGGCGCGCGGCAAGACCGATCTGCCGCTCGAGCGCTTCCATATTCCGATGATCATCTACGCCCCGGCCCACGTCGCGCCGGCGCGCATCGACACCATCGCCTCGCAGATCGACGTCGGCCCCACCGTGCTGGCCCTGCTCAACTTCGCCTACACCTCACGCTTCTTCGGTCAGGACATCCTCGAAGAGGGGCGCAGCCACCAGCGCGCGCTGATGGCCAACTACCAGACCGTGGGCTACTACGAGAACGGCCTGGTGGTGGAACTGCGGCCGCAGCGGCGCGTGCGCGTGCTCGACGCCGCCAGCGGTCGCGAGCTGCCCTTGCAGGGCGAGGCCGCCCACTTCGCCGACGAGGCGGTGGGCTACTACCAGGGCGCGGCGGCGGCGTTTCGCAGCGGCGCGCTGCGCCAGCCCACGCACTGAGGCGCGTCCGTCGGGCAGCCCGTCGCGCGCGCCGGCGCGCATCGGGTCTTGGTGCTTGCACCCACGCAGCGCGAAGTCCCGACCGCGGCCAGTAGAATCACGCCCCTTCGCGCCCGCACGGCGCGCCACCCCGCACCGCATTCAAGGCCATGGCCCAATACGTCTTCACGATGAACCGCGTGGGCAAGATCGTCCCGCCCAAGCGCCAGATCCTCAAGGACATCTCGCTGTCGTTCTTCCCCGGCGCCAAGATCGGCGTGCTGGGCTTGAACGGCGCGGGCAAGTCCACCCTGCTCAGGATCATGGCCGGGGTCGACACGGAGATCGAGGGCGAGGCCGTGCCCATGCCCGACCTCAAGATCGGCTACCTGCAGCAGGAGCCCAAGCTCGATGCCGCGCAGACCGTGCGCGAGGCGGTGGAAGAGGGCATGGGCGAGGTGATGCAGGCGCGCACCAAGCTCGAGCAGGTCTACGCGGCCTACGCCGAGCCCGACGCCGACTTCGACGCGCTCGCCGCCGAGCAGGCGCGGCTCGAGGCCATCATCGCCGCCTCCGGCACCAACGCCGAGACGCAGATGGAGATCGCCGCCGACGCGCTCAACCTGCCGCCCTGGGACGCCACGATCGGCAATCTGTCGGGCGGCGAGAAGCGGCGCGTCGCGCTGTGCCGGCTGCTGCTCTCGAAGCCCGACATGCTGCTGCTCGACGAGCCCACCAACCACCTCGACGCCGAAAGCGT
>DAOTEJ010000051.1:0-18959 GCA_035454085.1 Burkholderiaceae bacterium
GCCCCTGCCCTTCTAGAATGCGGACATGAGTCCGGAACTGCTCGTGCGCGTCAATGGTGAAGCCCGCCGTCTGCCTGCCGGCACCAGCGTGGCCGCCTTGCTCGGCACGATGGAACTCGGGGCCCGGCGCGTGGCGGTCGAGGTCAACGACGAGATCGTGCCGCGCAGCCGGCACGGGGCCACCGTGCTGACCGAAGGCGACCGGGTCGAGATCGTGGTGGCCGTGGGGGGCGGGTGATGCACAAGGAACACGTGTTCGAGGGCGAGCTGCGCTGGACGGGCGAGAGCCGGGCGACGGAACACGGCCTGGCGATCGGGCGCCGCTTCCGGCTCGACTTCCCGGGCAAGGAGCCGATCGAGGGCGCCTCGCCCGCCGTGTTCAAGGGCGACGACGCCTTCCACAACCCCGAGACGCTGATGGTGGCCTCGCTCATGGCCTGCCATCACCTGACCTATCTTTCGCTGTGCGAGCGCGCCGGCATCGCGCTGGCGGCCTACGCCGACCAGGCGGTGGGCCGGCTCGGGATGCGCGAGGGCCGCATGCAGATGACGGCCGTGGCCCTGCGCCCGCAAGTGCAGGTGGCGCGCGCCGAGGACGCGCAGCGCGCGCTCGAACTGCACGCCAAGGCGCACGCCAATTGCTTCATGTCGAACTCCGTCAACTTCGAAGTCACCGTCGAGCCGGTCGTCAGCGCCTGAAGTCGGCTCGGGCAAGGCCCACACCATGTCAGACCAACTCACCATCGGCGCGCGCAGCTACCGCTCGCGCCTGCTCCTGGGCACCGGCAAGTACCGCGACCTCGACGAGACGCGCCGCGCCGTGGAGGCCAGCGGCGCCGAGATCATCACCGTGGCGATCCGCCGCACCAACATCGGCCAGAACCCGGGCGAGCCCAACCTGCTCGACGTGCTGCCGCCTGCGCGCTACACGATCCTGCCCAATACCGCCGGCTGCTACAGCGCCGAGGACGCGATCCGCACCCTGCGCCTGGCGCGCGAACTGCTCGACGGCCACGCCCTGGTCAAGCTCGAGGTGCTGGGCGACGCGCAGTCGCTCTACCCCAACATGCCCGAGACCCTCAAGGCGGCCGAGGTCCTGATCCGTGAGGGCTTCGAGGTCATGGTCTATTGCAGCGACGATCCCATCCAGGCCCAGATGCTCGAGGCCATGGGCTGCGTGGCGGTGATGCCGCTGGCCTCGCTGATCGGTTCGGGCATGGGCATCCTCAATCCCTGGAACCTGCAGCTCATCCTCGAGCGCGCCAAGGTTCCGGTGATCGTCGACGCCGGCGTGGGCACCGCCTCGGACGCGGCCATCGCGATGGAACTGGGCTGCGCCGGGGTGCTCATGAACACCGCCGTGGCCAAGGCGCGCGAGCCGGTACTGATGGCCGAGGCCATGCGCCTGGCGGTTGACGCGGGGCGCAAGGCCTATCTGGCGGGCCGCATGCCGCGCAAGCTCTACGCGGCCAGTGCCTCATCGCCCGGCGCGGGGATGATCGGCACGAGCGCCACGTGAGCGGCTCCACGCCCGCGCGACTGCTGCAGCCGGTCGTCAACGCACCCGAGGCCCTCGTTGAGGCTCCTGAGGCCCCTGAGGCTGCCGACGCGGCGCCGCAGGACGGTGACATCAGCGCCACCGACGCGCTGCGTACGCGCCACATCCGCTCCTTCGCGATGCGGCGTGGCCACGTCAGCGCCGCACAGAAGCGCGCCCTCGAGGAGGTGCTGCCGCGCCTGGCCGTGCCCTACCAGTCAACGCCGCTGTGCCTGAACACCACCTTCGGCCGCAGCGCACCGGTGGTGCTCGAGATCGGCTTCGGCATGGGCGAGACCACCGCGGCGATCGCTCAGGCCCACCCGGAACTCGACTTCCTGGGCTGCGAGGTCTACGTCGCGGGCGTGGGCGCGCTGGCCAAGCGGGTGGCAGAGATGGGGCTGAACAATGTGCGCATCGTGCAGCACGACGCGGTGGAGGTCGTGCGCGACATGATCGCGCCCGACAGCCTGGCCGGCGTGCACATCTACTTTCCCGACCCTTGGCACAAGGCGCGCCACCACAAGCGCCGGCTCGTCGCGCAGCCCTTCATCGGCCTGCTCGCCTCGCGCCTCGCGCCGGGCGGATACCTGCATTGCGCCACCGACTGGGAGCACTACGCCGAGCAGATGCTCGCCGTGCTTTCGGCCGAGCCGCGACTGGCCAACCCGCACGCGGGCTACGCACCCGCTCCCGCCAACCCGCTCGTGACCCGCCCCACGACCAAGTTCCACGCCCGCGGCGAGCGCCTGGGCCATGGCGTGTGGGACCTCGTCTTCCGCCGCGTGACCTGAGGTGACGCCGCGTCAGCGCGGCGTGACGCGGCGTGCCGCGAATGCGGCCAAGCCCCTGGGCTTGTCGCGCCTTCGGGTGATCACAGGCGAGCGGTGACTTGCCACAATCGGCGCATTCCCTCTCCACCTTGGCCCTGCGGGGCCACACGGGCATGCTAGGCGCACACCCCGTCACCGATGCCGAGCTCGCCGAGCTCGCGACTCGCGTGGCGGAACTCTCCGACACCGATCCCGCCTGCTGCATCGAGCACGCCGGGCAGGTGATCGCCGTGGTCGAGGCGGCCGGCAACCGCGCCCTGCTGGGACGCATGCTCTGCGACCGCGGCTACGCCTACTCCGAGGTGCATCAAGGCGCGCATGCCGCCGCCGACTACCAGCGTGCGCTCGAGATCTCGTTCGAGCTCTCGGACCTCGAGCTCGAGGCAATCGCGCGCAACGGACTGGGCAACGTCAAGGCCCACGCGTGCGACTTCACGCAGGCGCTGGCGCACTACGAGACGGCGCTGCGCATCCGCCGCCAGCGCGAGGACAGCCGCGGCGTGATCTCGTGCCTCAACAACATCGCCAGCTGCCACACCTCGCTGCTCCAGTTCGATCACGCGGACTCCCTGTACCGCGAAGTGCTGACGCTGGCGCAGCAGCAGGACGACCGCGACATCCAGGCGATCACGCTGATCAACCTGGCCGAGATGCACGTGTCGCACGCCGAGATGCTTGCCGAGCGAAGCGCCGGCGACCGCGAGGGCCTGGTCCAGGCCGCCGTGGCCGACGCCCGCGCCGCCGCGCGCATCGCGCGCGAGCTCGACAACGACGCGTGGTTCGTCGCCGCGGCCAACCCTCTGGCCCACGGCCTGCTGCTCTCGGGCGAAGTGCTGGAGGCCACGAGCCTGGCCGAGTACTCGCTCGCAGTCGCACCGCGGCTGGGCCTGGTCAGGGAGACGGTGGTGGCGCGCGTGCTCCTGGGGCGCCTGCTGCTGGCGCGCGGCGAGGCCGCCGCGGCGGTGGGCAAGCTCCAGCACGCCTGCGCCGAGGCCGAGTCCACCGCCCTGCGCGAGCCCCTGCGCGACGCCCTGCGGGCGCTGGCCGACGCGCAGGCCGCCTGCGGCCAGAGCGAGGCCGCGCTCGCCACCTTCCGTCGCTATCACCGGATCGCGCTCGCCTTGCGCGACCGCGTCGCCGAGCAGCGCGCCGAGGCGCTCGCGGCAAGCCTGCAGCTCGATCGCACGCGTCGCCAGGCGGAAGTCGAGCGCTCGCGCGCGCTCGAACTCGAGACCGCCAACCGCGCCCTGCTCACCCAGGCCCTGCAGGATCCGCTCACCGGCCTGCCCAACCGCCGGCACCTCGAGCTCGAGCTCGAGCGTCTGCTCGCTCACGGCGCGCCGGTGGCCTTCGTGATCGCCGACGTCGATCACTTCAAGGCCGTCAACGACAGCTATTCGCACCCCGTGGGCGACGCGGTCCTGCGCGAAATCGGCAACCTGCTGCGCCAGTACTGCCGCGACGGCGACTTTGCCGCGCGCCTGGGCGGCGAGGAGTTCGCGCTGGTGCTGGGAGGCGTGGACTGCGAGATCGCGGCGGCCATCTGCGAGCGCATCCGCAGCGCGCTCGCGCGCCACGACTGGGCGGCGCTGCACCCAGCGCTGCACGTGAGCATGAGCTTCGGCGTGGCCAGTTCGAGCGGCAGCGGCGACGGCCTCAGCAGCCTGTTCGCACGCGCCGACGCGGCCATGTACCGCGCCAAGCGCGCCGGCCGCAACCGCGTGCTGACCGAGTCGCAGTTCTAGGCGCTACTCGTTCCAGCTCACCACGCCGGTGACGGCGGTGATCAGGATGATCAGGCCGAAGGCGATGCGGTACCAGCCGAACACCCGGTAGTCGTGCGCCGCCACGTAGCGCAGCAGCCAGCGCACCACCAGCATGGCCGCCAGGAAGCTGAAGACGAAACCGGTGGCGAGCACCGGCAGGTCCGCCGCGCTGAGCTCGTGGCGCGCCTTGTAGAGCGCGTAGACCGAGGCTCCGATGACCGTCGGGATGGCCAGGAAGAAGGAAAACTCGGTCGCCGCGGTGCGCGACAGGCCCGTGAGCAGGCCGCCGATGATGGTCGAGCCCGAGCGGCTCGTGCCCGGGATCAGCGCAAAGCACTGGAACAGCCCCACCTTCAGCGCGTCGGTCCAGCGCATGTCGTCCATGCGCGTCACGCGCGGCGCGTAGCCCGGCCGGGCGTGGGCGCGCTCCACCAGCAGGATGATGATCCCGCCCACGATCAGCGCGATGGCCACCGGCACCGCGAAGAACAACACGCTCTTGATGTACTTCGAGGCCAGCACCCCCACGATGGCGGCCGGCAGAAAGGCGATCACCACGTTCAGCGCCAGACGCTGCTGCACCGGCTCGGACGCCAGTCCGCGCAGCACCGCCGCGAGCCGGGCGCGGAAGTCCCAGCACACGGCGAGGATCGCGCCCGCCTGGATGGCGATGATGAAGGTCTCGCGGTTGGGAGCGGCGAAGCCGATCAGATCCTCGAAGACGATCAGGTGCCCAGTCGAGGACACCGGCAGGAACTCGGTGAGTCCCTCGATGATGCCCAGCAGGGCCGCCTTGAAGTAGAAGAGCCAGTCCACGCGCGCGCTTTCGAGTTGGGTGAGGGTGGATTATCGCCGCGAGCGCGATCCGCCCCGCCGGGCGCCTCCGCCGCCGCGTGCCAGCGTGATGCGCGCCGTGGCTGCGGCAGCGCGAGTGCGCCTCAGCGCGGCACGAGTGCGACGCTCAGGCCCCAGCGATTCACTTGCACGCCGGTGGCGCGGTAGAGCTCATCGCCGCGCCGCAACTGCGCTGGATCGAAGCTCAGCAGCGGCAGGCGGCCGAGCGCGTCGCCCGCCTTGCCTCGGTTCGCGTCGCCGGCACTGAGGTTCAGGAAGGGCAGTCCGCGCAGGCTGAAGTCCTCGATGCGCGCGTCCTCGAGTTCGAGCCCGTCGCCGGCCGCGTTGAGCACCGGTCGGCCGGTGATCGCCAGACGCGCAGACAGCGGCAGCCGCGTGCTGCCCGCCGGCAGGTGCGCGGTCCAGGCGAGCTCGACGCGCTCGCTCGCGGTGAGGAAGCCCACCTTCGGACCCTCCACCTGCAAGCCCTCGAGCTGCCGGGTCAGGCTCGATACGCCCTCGAACCGCGCCTCGATGTCGGAGGCCGACAGGCGCAGCACCGGCGGTCCGAAACCCACGCAGCCGGCCAGCAGCAGGACGGCGACCAACATCAGGAAAGTCGAATTCAGACTGCGTCGCATGCTCACTCCAGCGCTCAGAGCGCGGGTTCATTCGTAGCGCAAGGCCTCGATCGGCAGCAGGCGGCTCGCCTTGCGAGCGGGGTAGAAGCCGAAGAAGACCCCCACGCCGGCCGAGAAGCCGACCGCGAGCGCGATCGCCTGCGGGGTGATGTCGGTGCGCCAGCCCGCGAACTCGCCGATCAGGTAGGACGCGCCGGCGCCCAGCAGGATGCCCACCAGTCCGCCGATCATGGACAGCGTGATGGCCTCGACCAGGAACTGCTTGAGGATGTCCTTGGCGCGCGCCCCCACCGCCATGCGCAGGCCGATCTCGCGGGTGCGCTCGGTCACGCTCACCAGCATGATGTTCATGATCCCGATGCCGCCCACCAGCAGGCTCACCGAGGCCACCGCCCCGAGCAGCAGGGTGAGCACGCGGCTCGAGGCCTCCTGCGCCTGCAGCAGTTCGGTGAGGTTGCGGATCGTGAAGGGGTCCTCGGCGCCGGGCTGCACGCGCAGGCGCTGGCGCAGCAGCTCGCGCATGCCCTCTTCCACGCCCTTCATGTCGACGCCGTCGGCCACCTTCACCGACACCGCGCCGATGCGCTTGAGGCGCCCCTGCGACTGCCCCAGCACGCGGTTGCGCGCCGTGGAGATGGGCATGAGCACGATGTCGTCCTGGTCCTGGCCCACCGCGTTCTGACCCTTGCGGTCGAGCACGCCGATGATGGTCAGCGGCACCTTGCGCACCCGGATCACCTGGTCCACCGGGTCGGCGTCGCCGAAGAGCTTCTCGGCCGTGGTCTGGCCGATCAGCGCCACCTTGCCCGCGCCGCTGATCTCGGCGTCCTCGAAGGCGCGGCCCGAGGCGATTCCCCAGTCGCGCGCGGTGAGGTAGTCGTTATTGGTGCCGAAGAACTGCGTGGCCCAGTTGCTGTTGCCCGCCACCACCTGGCCCGAGCCGCGCACGCTGGGCGCGGCCACCACCACGCCCGGCACGTCGCGGGCGATCGCCGCCGCGTCGTCCTCGCTCAGGGTCTGGGCCGCCCCCGTGCCCAGGCGCACGCCGCTGGCGGTGGTCGAGCCGGGGAACACCAGGATCAGGTTCGAGCCCAGGTTCTTGATCTGGTCGCGCACCCGCTCCTGCGCGCCCGAGCCGATGGCGATCATGGCGATCACCGCGGCCACGCCGATGATCATCCCCAGCATGGTCAGCGCGGAGCGCAGCTTGTTCACGCGCAGCGCCTTGAGCGCGATGCGCAGCACCGCCGCGAGATTCATGCCGCCGCTCCGGTGCCCTGCCCGTCGAAGGCGGCGAGCGCCGCCTCGGCGTCAAGCGGCACCTGGCGAGCGTCGTTGCGCACGCGGCCGTCGCGGAAGCTGATCAGCCGGCCGGCGAAGTCGGCCACGTCGTGCTCGTGGGTCACCAGCACCACCGTCAGTCCGCCGCGGTTGAGCCCCTGCAGCAAGGCCATGATCTCGAGCGAGGTGCGCGAGTCGAGCGCGCCGGTGGGCTCGTCGGCGAGGATCAGCGAGGGGTTGTTCACCAGTGCGCGGGCGATCGCCACGCGCTGCTGCTGACCGCCCGACAGCTGCGAGGGCTGGTGATCCATGCGCGCTCCCAGCCCCACCTTGGCCAGGCACTGCGCCGCCCGTTCGCGGCGCTCCCGCAGCGGCACGTGGGCGTACACCAGCGGCAGCTCCACGTTCTCGAGCGCGCTGGTGCGCGCCAGCAGGTTGAACTGCTGGAACACGAAGCCGATGCGCTGGTTGCGGATGCCCGCGAGCTCGTCGACGCTCATCACGCCGACATCCTCGCCGGCGAGCCGGTAGCGCCCGGCGCTGGGCCGGTCCAGGCAGCCGACCATGTTCATGAAGGTCGACTTGCCCGATCCCGAGGGGCCCATCACCGCCACGAACTCGCCCTCCGCGATCGACAGGCTCACGCCGTCGAGCGCGTGCACGGTCTGGTCGCCCAGCACGTAGTCCTTGCGCAAGTCCTCGACCTCGATCAGCGCGGCCATGGCGGTGCCTTCAGAACATCATCCGCGGCGGCCCGCCGGCCTTGGGCGCGCTGGCGCCCGGAGCCGGCCCCTGCATGCCGGTGAGCACCTCGGTGCCCTCGGCCAGCCCCTCGCCCGAGACCTCGGTGGCGGTGCCGTCGGACAGTCCCGCGCGCACCTCGACCGCGCGCGGCTTGCCGTCGGCGTCGAGCACCCAGACGCGGCCGCGCGTGGCCTGCGCGGAGCGCCCCGCCATCTCGGCGGTGATCTGTGCGTAGCGCTCCTTCTGCTCGGGACGCAGGATCTCCTCGATGCGCGCGCGGCTCTCGGCGCGGGCCGCGGCCATCGCCTTGCCGCGGGCCTCCTCGGGCAGGTCGCGCGCCGCGGCGAACTTGGCGCGCGTATCGGCCAGGATGAGATCGAGCCTGGCCTGCTGCGCCTCGTCGAGTTTGAGCTCGCCCACCAGACGATCGCGCAGCTGCCCTGCCTGGCCGCCGGCGCCCGGCGCGGCCGCAGCCGCCTTGGCCGCGCCCGCCGCCTCGCCGCCCTTGGCATCGGCCTTGCCGGGCGCGCCCTTGGCGTCGGCTGCGCCCTCGCCCGGCGGGCGGAAGCGCAGCGCGGCATTGGGCGCCTTGAGCACCGACTCGCGCGTGTCGGTCACGATGCGCACGTTGGCCGTCATGCCGGGCATGAGCGCGCCGTCGGGGTTGGCCGCGCTCACCAGCGCGGTGTAGGTGATCACGTTCTGGGTGTTGGTCGCCGCCTTGCGCACCTGCTTGATCTCGCCGCTGAACTGCCGGCCCGGATACGCGTCCACGGTGAAGGTGGCGCGCTGGCCGGGCCGCACGCGGCCCACGTCGGCCTCGTCGATCGAGGTCTCGACCTGCATGTCGCGCAGGTCCTTGGCGATCAGGAACAGCTCGGGCGCCTGCAGGCTCGCCGCCACGGTCTGGCCCACGTCCACGCTGCGCTTGATCACCACGCCGTCGACCGGCGCGCGGATCTCGGTGCGACCCAGGTCCACGCGGGACGAGGCGAGCTGCGCCTCGCGCTGCTTGACCACCGCCTGGGCGTTGCGCAGCTCGGCCGCGGCCAGGTCGTAGCCCGCCTGCTTGGCGTCGAGCTCGGCGCCGGACACGAAATTCTTGGCTACCAGCTCGCGGGTGCGCGCGAGCTCGCGCTGGGCGTTGGCCAGCGCCACCTTGCCGCGGCCCTCGTTGGAGCGCGCCGCCTCGAGGTCGGCCTCGGCCTGGCGCACGCGGTACTGGAAGGTCTCGGGGTCGATGCGCGCGATCAGCTGGCCCTGCTTGACGAGCGAGTTGAAGTCGGCGAAGAGCTCCTTGATCTGCCCCGAGACCTGGCTGCCCACCTGCACCGAGGTCACCGGATTGACCGTGCCCGAGGACGAGACGCTGGCCGTGATCGGCCCCTTCTCGAGCTTCGCCGTGCGGAACTTGGGGGCGTCCGCGCCGCTGGCCGAATTCCACCACCACCATCCCGCGGCGCCGGCCGCGATCAGCACGAGCACCGCGAGAACGCGGGGCCGCCAGAGGGACGAGACTTGCATGTCGGGAGAGCCCGCTCGTAGGGAAGCGGGGATTGTAGGGGCAGGCGCACAGGCGCCGGCCCGGCGCCGGGCGGCCTGTTACAGGGACTTACAGGAGGGTCTTGCGCACTCTTGATGGCGCGCGCGCGGGGCGCGTTGCGCACCCCGCGCCAGCTCGCTCAGTTGGCGACGATCACCCCGCAGGCCAGGCGCGGCCCCGAGTTGCCGGCGGGCTGGCTGGTGAAGTCGTCGGGGTCGCGGTGCACGATCACGCTGCGCCCGATCACGTTGGCCGCTCCGCTGCCCACGGCCAGCAGGGGAGTCTCGACAGTAAAGGTGGCCACGCCCTCGCCGTTGGCCTTCAGGTTGGGCAGATCGCCGGCGTGGCGCTCGGGCGTGCCCTGATGCGCGTGCGGCTTGCCGGTGGGGTTGAAGTGCCCGCCAGCGCTCACCCCGTCGCCCGAACTGCAATCGCCCTTCTCGTGCACGTGGAAGCCGTGCTCGGCGTTCGGCTTGAGGCCGCGCACGTCGCCAGTGACCTGAACCTTGTCGCCCATCTGCTGGAAGCGCACGGTGCCGGTGACCGTGTTGCCCTTGGTGGGTTCGAGCTTGGTCACGGCCTTGGGGCCCGGGGTCACCGAGGCGCAAGCCGACAGGACGGCCGCGGCGGACAGGGCGATCAGAAGCTGGCGCATGGGGAATCTCCGGAGGATGGAAGCCTCAACTTAGCGCAGGCACCGCCCGCCGGCTAGCCCCGCGCCGGTCGGCAGCGCTTGCGGCGGCGCAAATCCCCACCGGGCGCAGGCTGTTAGGGTCGCGCGGATGCACACGCCCCCCAGCTACGCCGAGCTCGCCCGCGAGCTTCGCCAGGTCCTGCCGCCCGCGCAGGTGATCACCGACGCACTGCGCCGCCTGGCCTGGGGCACCGATGCGAGCTTCTACCGGCTCGTGCCCCAGGTGGTGGTGACGGTGCACGACGAGGCCGAGCTGCGCGCCGCCCTGGCCGCCTGCCGGCGCCACCGCGCGCCCTGCACGCTGCGCGCGGCGGGCACCTCGCTGTCCGGGCAGGCGATCTCGGACTCGGTGCTGCTGCGCATGGGCGAAGGCTTTCGCGCCGTCGAGATTGCGCCCGACGCCGCCACGGTGCGCCTGGGCGCCGCGGTGGTGGGCGCGCACGCCAACCGCCTGCTCGCGCCCCACGGCCGCAAGATCGGCCCCGACCCGGCCTCGATCGACGCCGCTCACGTGGGGGGCATCGCCGCCAACAATGCCAGCGGCATGTGCTGCGGCACGCGCGACAACAGCTACCACACGCTCGCGGCGCTGCGTGTCGTGCTGGCCGACGGCGCGGTGCTCGACACGGCGCTGCCGGCCTCGGTGGCGGCCTTCCGGGCCAGTCACGCCGAACTGCTGATCGGCCTGGCCACGCTGGCGCGCCGCGTGCGCGGCGACGAGGCGCTGGCCGCGCGCATCCGCCACAAGTACCGCATGAAGAACACCACGGGCTACGGCCTCAACGCCCTGGTGGACTTCGAGGATCCGATCGACATCCTCGCGCACCTGATGATCGGCTCCGAGGGCACGCTGGGCGCGATCACCCACATCACCTACCGGACCGTGCCCGACCACGCGCACGCCGCCACGGCGCTGGTGTTCTTCGCCAGCCTCGCGGCGGCCTGCGAGGCAGTGACGCGGCTGGCTGCCACGCCCGTGGCGGCGGTGGAACTGATGGACCGCGCGGCGCTCGCCGCCGTGGAGTCCAAGCCGGGCATGCCCGCGCAGATCGCCGCGCTGGGCTCGGACGCCGCCGCCCTGCTGGTCGAGACGCGCGCCGCCGACGCCGCGACGCTCGCCGCGCAACGCGTGCAGATCGAGCAGGCGCTGGGCTCGGGCACCACGGTGGGCGCGGTGGAGTTCACCTCCGACCCGGCGCTCGCCGCCAAGTACTGGAAGGTGCGCAAGGGCACCTTCACCTCGGTGGGCGCGGTGCGGGCCACGGGCAGCACCGTGATCATCGAGGACGTGGCCTTCCCGGTGGCGCGGCTGGCCGAGGCCACGCTCGACCTGCAGCGCCTGCTGCACGGCCACGGCTACCGCGAGGCGATCATCTTCGGCCACGCGCTCGAGGGCAATCTGCACTTCGTCTTCACCCAGGACTTCGGCAGCCGCGCCGAGGTCGAGCGCTACGCCGCCTTCATGGAAGCGGTGGCGCGTCTGGTGGTGCAGGACTACGACGGCGCGCTCAAGGCCGAGCATGGCACCGGGCGCAACATGGCGCCCTTCGTCGAGCTCGAGTGGGGGCGCGAGGCGCTGCTGGTGATGCACGAGATCAAGCGCCTGTTCGACCCCGAGGGCCTGCTCAACCCCGGCGTGATCCTCAATGACGATCCCGCAGCGCACGTGAGTCACCTCAAGCCGCTGCCGCCCGCCGATCCGATCGTCGACAAGTGCATCGAGTGCGGCTTCTGCGAGCCCAAGTGCCCCTCTGCCGGACTCACGCTCAGCCCGCGCCAGCGCATCACCTCCTGGCGCGAGATCCAGCGCCGCCAGGCCGCGGGCGAGGACGCCACGGAGCTCGAGGCGGAGTACGCCTACGCCGGCCTGGCCACCTGCGCCGCCTGCGGCTTGTGCGCCACCGCCTGCCCCGTGGAGATCGAGACCGGCAAGCTGATCAAGGCCCTGCGTGCCCAGGCCGCGGGCAACACCGCGCGCGACGTCGCGTCCTGGGTGGGTGGGCACTACGGCGGCGTGACCGCTGGCGTGCGCGCCGGGCTCGCCGCGGCCGACACTCTGCACGGAGTGCTGGGCACCGCCAACATGAGCGCGCTCACCGGCAGCGTGCACCAGCTCTCGGGCGGACGCATCCCTCGCTGGAGTCCGCTCACGCCGCGCGCGGCGCGCTTCACGGCGCGCTCCGATGCGGCCGGCGAGCGCCTGGTCTACTTTCCGAGTTGCGCGGCGCGCGCCATGGGACCGGCGCGCGGCGACGAGCACACCGAGAGCCTGCCCGACGTCACCGCCCGCGTGCTGCGCAAGGCCGGCTGGGGCCTGGTCTATCCGGCGGGCATGGACGCGCTGTGCTGCGGCCAGCCCTTCGAGAGCAAGGGCCTGATGGACGCGGCCGACGCCAAGAGTGCCGAGCTCGAGGCCGCGCTGCGCGCCGCCAGCGAGGACGGCCGCCTGCCGATCGTGTTCGACACCAGCCCCTGCGCCTACCGCATGAAGCGCTGGCTCGAGGGCCGGCTGGCGATCCTCGACATCTCGGAGGCCCTCGAGCGCCTGGTGCTGCCACGCGTGCGGATCGCGCCGCGCGCCGAGACCGTGGCCCTGCACCCGGTATGCAGCGTGGTCAAGCAAGGCCTCACCGACACGCTGGCGCGCGTGGCCGGCGCCTGCGCCAGCCACGTGGTCCAGCCCGCCGAGGTGGGCTGCTGCGGCTGGGCGGGCGACAAGGGCTTCACGGTGCCGCAGCTCAACGAGCACGCGCTGCGCCACCTGGCCCGGGCGCTGCCGACCGACTGCCGCAGCGGCTACAGTACGAGCCGCACCTGCGAGATCGGCCTGTCGGAGCGCTCGGGACGGCCGTACCGCTCCATCGTCACCCTGGTCGACGCCTGCGCGTCACCGCTCAAGGACAGCTCATGAACCCACAGATCGACCTCGAAGGCCGGCCGCCGCTGACCGATGCCGAGATCGACGAGCTCGACCGCCTGCTCGCCAGCGTCCCGGAGGACTACGACCCGCTCGATGTCGGGATGCTCGACGGCTTTCTGGCCGGCGTGCTGCTCAATCCCCGCACCATCCCCGAGGCCGAGTGGCTGCCGCGCGTGTTCGATGCCCAGGGCCGGTCGGGCGCCGCGCCCAGCGACGCGGCGCGCGCGCTCGACCTGATCCGCCGCCGCGAGCGCGAGATCGCCGCCGCCATCGCCGCGCGCGACGCCTTCGAGCCGGTGATCTTCCCGCTCGCCGATGACGAGACCGACGAACCGCTGACCGGCGCCGAGGGCATCGCCGCGCTCGAACCCTGGGCGGTGGGCTTCATGAACGCGCTCGAGACCTTCCCCGGGGTGCTCGAGCACGCCGACCCCGCGCTGTGGCGGCCGCTGGCCGGCGTGCTGCGTCACCTGCCCGCCGAGGACCAGGAAGGGGAACTGGCCGAGCTCAAGGCCGCCATCGAGCACGAAGCGCCGCTGGCCGACCTCGACGAGGCGCTCGAGCACCTGATCGTGGCCGTGCTCGAGGTCGCCGACGTCACCCGGCCGCGCCGCCCGCTGGTGCGCGAGACCCCCAAGGTCGGCCGCAACGATCCCTGCCCCTGCGGCAGCGGCAAGAAGTACAAGGCCTGCCACGGCGCGACCTGAGCGGCGCGGCAGCCGCAACGCGCCGCCGTTGGATCAACCGCGCGGGCGCGCCCCGTGCTGCGGCCCGAGCGGCGCGGTGGGACGCGCTCAGTCGTACACCGGCTCGTACATGTGGGCGCGCACCTCGGCCAGCAGGTCGGCCGGGCGCGGCGCGGCGGCGAGTCCCCGCTCGTAGGCCACCCCCGCCACCGCCGCAGCGATGTGCGCCGACACCTCGCGCACCTTGGCCAGCGGCGGGTACAGGCTGCCCTGCGCGAGGTCGGCCTCGCCGACCTGCTGCGCCAGGGTGCGCGCCGCCACCAGGAACATCTCGTCGGTGACCTCGCGCGCCCGCGAGACGATCGCACCCAGGCCGATGCCCGGGAACACGTAGGAGTTGTTGCCCTGGCGCGGCACGCGGCGCTGCCCGTCGAACTCCACCGGTGCGTACGGGCTGCCCGAGGCATAGAGCGCGCGCCCGCCCGTGTGCCGGTAGGCGTCGGCCGGCGTGCACTCGCACTTCGAGGTCGGGTTCGACAGCGCGAACACCAGCGGCCGCTGGTTGATGCGCGCGAGCGTGGACAGCACCCTCTCGTCGAAGGCCCCCGGCGCCGCGGCCACGCCCACGATGCCCGTGGGCTTCAGGGCCTCGATCGCCGCCGCGAAGTCGGTGATCGGCTCATGCCCATGGGCGTAGGCGACCTTGTGCGCAGCCAAGGTCGCGCGCCCCGCGGTGACCAGCCCCTGGCTGTCGAAGAGCCAACAGTGCGTGCGCGCCTCGGCGGGATCCATGCCCTCGGACACCAGCGCGGCGACCATCAGATCGGCGATGCCGGTGGCCGCCTCGCCGGCGCCCAGGAACAGCAGCCGCTGCCCGGCCAGGTGGCCGCCGGTGGCGCGCAGCGCCGAGAAGATCCCGGCCACGGCCACGGCGGCCGTGCCCTGGATGTCGTCGTTGAAGCAGGCCACGCGGCGGCGCCAGCGCTCGAGCAATTCGAACGCATGGTGATTGGCGAAGTCCTCGAACTGCACCAGCACGTGCGGCCAGCGCGCGCGCACGGCGGTGATGAACTCTTCGATCAAGGCGTCGTACTCGGCGCCGCGCAGGCGCGGCTGATCCAGACCGAGATACAGGGGATCGGCACGCAGGGCCTCGTTGTTGGTGCCCACGTCGATCAGCACCGGCAGCGCGCGCGCCGGATGGATGCCCGCGCAGGCGGTGTAGAGCGCGAGCTTGCCGATGGGGATGCCCATGCCGTTGGCGCCCAGGTCGCCCAGGCCGAGGATGCGTTCGCCGTCGGTGACCACGATGATGTCGACCTCGGGCTCGTGCCAGTTGGCGATCAGTTCGGCGACGCGTCCGCGATCGGCGCTGCTCAGGTACAGGCCGCGCGGGCGCCGGAACAGGTGGTCGAACTCCTGGCACGCCAGGCCCACCGTCGGCGTGTAGATGATGGGCATCGTCTCCTCGATGTGATCCATCACCACCCGGTAGTACAGCGTCTCGTTGCGGTCGTGCAGGGCCTCGAGCGCGACATAGCGGTTGATCGGCTTCTCGAGCGCGCGCAGGTTGTCCAACACGCGCCGCGCCTGCAACTCGAGCGTGATCGGACGCGGCGGCAGCAGGCCGCGCAGGCGGTAGCAGTCGCGCTCGGCCTCAGTGTGGGCGGTGCCGCGGTTGAGCAGCGGGTCGCGCAGGCGGGCGATGCCAGTGATCGGATCTTGTTTTTTCATGGTGTTCCTCCCTGGCGGCGCAGTGTGGACGCAAGAGGCGGCGCGCGCTTGATTCCGGGCAAGCGCGGCGCAGGTACGAGCCTAAGCCCCCGTGCCCGGCGCCGTCGCCCGGGTCTCGGCGGCCTCGCGGCGCAGCATGCGCAGGCGCAGGGTGTCGTACACCGGCAGGCCGCGCAGCAGCGTGGCGGCCAGCATGGCCGTGCCCGCAGCCGCGAGCATCGGCATGACTTGCGTGGTGGTGGCCGTCATCTCGACGATCAGCACGATGCCGGTGAACGGCGCGCGCACCACGGCGGTGAAGAAGGTCGACATGCCGATGATCGCGAAAGCCACCGGGTCGAGCGCGATGCCGAACACCGCATTGCACGTCCCCGCGAACAGCGCGCCCGCAGCCGCGCCCACCAGCAGCAAGGGCGCGAACAGCCCACCGGGCGTGCCCGCCGCATAGCTCAGTGGCCCGAGAAACCAGCGCACGGCGAGGATGACGAGCAGCGAGCCCAGCGGCATGCGGCCGTCGAGCACCGACTGGTTCAACTCGTCGCCGCCGCCCACGAGCAGCGGTTCGAACCACAGCAGCAGGCCCACCAGCGCGCCGATGGCCGCGGCCTTGAGTTCGGCTGGCACGCGCGGCCAGGCGTCCGCCAGGTCGAGCAGGCGCACCACGAAACGGTTGTAGCCCACGCCCAGCGCGCCCAGCAGGGCGCCGAGCGCCAGCACCGGCAGCACCGATTCGATGCCCAGGATCGGCGGCGGCTCGAGCAGGAAGTCCGGCTCGGCGCCGAGCATCAGCAGCGCCACGCCCGAGGCCGCCGAACACGCGAGCAGGCTGGCCACCGCCAGGCGCAGCGTGAAGGCGCGCCGTACCTCCTCGAAGGTGAAGAGCGCGCCTCCCATGGGCGCACTGAACGCCACCCCCAGGCCGGCCCCGGCGACGGCGGCGCTGAGGTCGCGCACGTCCTGCTCGATGAGCCGCGCCCAGCGAGCGAACGCGCTGCCGATTACCGCGCCCATCTGCACCGTCGGCCCCTCGCGCCCCAAGGCCAGGCCCGAACCCAGGGCCAGCGCCCCGCCGACGAACTTAACGGGCACCACTCGCAGCGTCGCGGGCGGCTCCTCGCCGCGCATCACCGCCTCGACGCGCTGCACGCCACTGCCCGCGGCCTCGGGCGCGAGGCGCACCAGGGCCCGGGCCGCCGCGGCGCACAGCGCCACGGCCAGCACCGGGACCACGAAGCCCCAGTCGCCGAACCGCTCTGACCAGCTCACGAGATCGGCACGCATTTCGGCCGCCGTCAGCAGCACGAGCCGGAAGGCGCCGCCCACCAGGCCGATGGCGCCGCCCGCCACCACGGCCACCAGCGCGAGCCGCACCAGGCCGCGCCGGCTCCGCTCGAGCTCGTCGACTTCCTGCTGCGCCTGCGCTTCGACCTGCTCGCGTTCGATCATCCAGGGCCCTTGCGACGGAGCGCGCTGGCCGCACTGGCCGCGGCACTGCCCCGCGGCGCGACGATAGCGCCCGCACCGGGCCGATTGGGGTCGTCGTGGCGCGCAGCCCACGCGGCGTGCGCCACCACGGGTCGCCCCATCAGTTCAGGATCAGGGGCACGCGCCGTTCGGCGCTGCTGCAGCCGCCGTGCACGCCGATCTCGGTCCAGGGCGGCTCGGCGGGCAGGCGATCGACCAGCACCGCGTGGCCGGTAGGCACGAGCACATAGTCGCCGAGCCGGGCGCGCAGGCGCGGGTGCGGCTTGCCGGGACCGAACCAGCCGCGCTCGACGAGCGCGCCCGCGGGCACGCAGGCGAAGTGCGCGCCGAGCAACTCGGCCGCAGCTTCCTCGAAGTCGCGTTCGCAGCCCGGGCGAAGGTGCATCAGAGGCACGCGCGGCCCGCCGCACAGCGGCCGCGCCAGGCAGGAGGCCACGCGCGGGTAGTCCTCGAGGCGGAGCCGTTCGGCGGACGGAGGATCGATGAAGCCGTGATCCGCGGTGACCAACAAGCTCGCGCCGCGCGCGTGCAGGGCCTCGGCCAGGCGCGCGAACACAGCGTCGAGGCGCCGCGCCATGCGCTCGGCCTCGGCGCTCGCCACCCCCTTGGCATGGCAGGTCTGGTCGAAGCGGTCCTCGTAGACATAGACCAGGCCGCCGCGTCCCGCGCCGTCCACCGCCTCGAGCACCCGCGCCACCAGTTCCTCGTCGCCCGTGTAGCCCAGGGCCAGGGCACCCTGGTGCGCGCGCCGGCTGTAGGTCGACGCGGCCAGGCGCGCGGGCTGCACCGTCACCACCGGGCGCGCCGCACCGGCAAAGGCCGAGCGCCAGTCGTAGACCCGGCCCGCGTCGTCCAGGCGCGGCGCACTCGAGGCCGGATCGCGCGGGTCCAGCGGCAGGGCGCGGTAGATCTCGCCGAGTTCCTCGAAGTGCAGGAACCATTCGGGCACGCCGTGCTCGGCGACCGACAGGCCCGTGGTGAGCGTGGTCAGCGTGGGCGCGGTGCTCGAGGGAAAGAGCGCCTCGGCCTCGCCCGCCATCTGCCCGGCCAGGGCACCGTGCGGCACGAGCGATTGCAGAGGCTCCACGCCCAGCCCGTCGATCAGCCACACGACCAGGGTGGACGCACTCACGATGCGCTGGTGCACGCGCGCATCGGCCAGGGGCGCGTGGCGCGGCGCGCAACCCAGCGTCATCCCGATCGAGGCCGCGAGGTTGAGCAGGCTCGCGCCGGCAAAGCGCGGAGCCAGGCGGTCGAGCGGCGTCATGGCAAGCGCCGTGCGCTCAGGCGCGCGAGTAGAGCTCGGCTCCCTTCTTCACGAACTCGACCGCCTTTTCCTGCATGCCGCGCTTGACCGCCTCGGCCTCGTTGACGCCCTGCGCCGCGGCGTAGTCGCGCACGTCCTGGGTGATCTTCATCGAGCAGAAGTGCGGCCCGCACATCGAGCAGAAGTGGGCGTGCTTCATGCTCTCCTTGGGCAGGGTCTCGTCGTGGAAGTCGCGCGCGGTGTCGGGGTCGAGGCCGAGGTTGAACTGGTCGGCCCAGCGAAACTCGAAGCGCGCCTTCGACAGCGCGTTGTCGCGGATCTGCGCGCCGGGGTGGCCCTTGGCCAGATCGGCGGCGTGCGCGGCGATCTTGTAGGTGATGATGCCGTCCTTGACGTCCTTCTTGTTGGGCAGCCCCAGGTGCTCCTTGGGCGTGACGTAGCAGAGCATGGCGGTGCCGTACCAGCCGATCTGCGCCGCGCCGATGCCGCTGGTGATGTGGTCGTAGCCCGGCGCGATGTCGGTGGTCAGCGGCCCCAGGGTGTAGAACGGCGCCTCGTGGCAGTCGGCCAGCTCCAGCGTCATGTTCTCGCGGATCAATTGCATGGGCACGTGGCCCGGGCCTTCGATCATCACCTGCACGTCGTGCTGCCATGCGAGCTTGGTGAGCTCGCCCAGGGTCCTGAGTTCGGCGAGCTGGGCCTCGTCGTTGGCGTCGTAGATGCTGCCCGGCCGCAGGCCGTCGCCCAGGCTGAAGGCCACGTCGTAGGCCTTCATGACTTCGCAGATCTCCTCGAAGCGCTCGTAGAGGAAGCTCTCGCGGTGGTGCGCGAGGCACCACTTGGCCATGATCGAGCCGCCGCGGCTCACGATCCCGGTCATGCGCTCGGCGGTCATGGGAATGAAGGGCAGGCGCACGCCGGCGTGGATGGTGAAGTAGTCCACGCCCTGCTCGGCCTGCTCGATCAGGGTGTCGCGGAAGATCTCCCAGGTCAG
>DAOTEJ010000052.1:0-18785 GCA_035454085.1 Burkholderiaceae bacterium
CGAACACGCTGTACACGCGCGACACCACCTGCTGGATCTACGGCGGCGTGACGCTCAACCCGCTGTACTGGCCGGCGCGGCACGAGGAGACCATCCTCACCACCGCGATCTACAAGTTCCACCCCGACTTCGCCGGCAAGGTCAACGTGTGGTGGGGCGACCCGACCGAAGACCACGGCCTGGCCACGCTGGAGGGCGGCGACGTGATGCCCATCGGCAAGGGCAACGTGCTCATCGGCATGAGCGAGCGCAGCTCGCGCCAGGGGATCAGCCAGCTGGCGGCGGCGCTGTTCAAGAAGGGCGCGGCCGAGCGCGTGATCGTCGCGGCCATGCCCAAGATCCGCGCGGCCATGCACCTGGACACCGTGTTCACCTTCGCCGACCGCGACTGCGTGCTGGTGGCGCCCGACTTCATGTCCAAGACCACGACCTTCTCCTACCGGCCCAGCAAGCACCCCAGCGGCGTGGAGCTGCACGCCGAGAACAAGCCCTTCGTCGACGTGGTGGCGCAGGCGCTGGGCTACAAGAAGCTGCGCGTGGTCGAGGCCGGGGGCAGCGACTACCAGCGCGAGCGCACGCAGTGGGATAGCGGTGCCAACCTGGTGTGCGCCTCGCCCGGCGTGGTCTACGCCTACGACCGCAACACCTACACCAACACGCTGCTGCGCAAGGCGGGCATCGAGGTGATCACCATCGTCGGCGCGGAGCTGGGTCGCGGGCGCGGCGGCGGCCACTGCATGACCTGCCCGATCATCCGCGACCCGGTGGATTTCTGATGGCAAGTCAGCGGCAGAGCAATCCATGAGCGCCAGCGACCTCGACGCCGACGCACGGCCACCGCGCAGCGGGTCCCGCTTCCCGGGCGCGGTGGCCACGCTGGCCATCGTCACGCTGCTGGTGTGGGTGGCGGCGCTCTTCATTCCCTCGGGCCGATATCAGGTCGATGCCGACGGCTCGCCTATCCCGGGCACTTACGAGCGCACGGCCTCGCCGCTGACCGTTCCTGAGAAGCTGCGCCAGTTGGTGCTGGCGCCCGTGAACGGCATCTACGGGCTGCGCAATCCGGAGTCGGGCTTCATCGACACCGAGGTGCTCGGTCGCATGGCGGGCCAGATCGGCGTGATCACCTTCATCATGGCCATCGGAGCCTTCATTTCGGTGAGCTTCGCGACCAAGGCGCTGGAGGTGGCGGTCGCGTCACTGGCGCACCGCCTGCGCGACAAGGGTTGGCTTCTGATCACCGCGGTGATGGTGCTGTTTTCGGCGCTTGGTTCGACCATGGGCTTCTCGGTCGAGACGCTGGGCTTCTATGCGCTGTTCATGCCGCTGATGGCCGCGCTGGGCTACGACCGCCTGGTCACCGCGGCGATGATCATCCTGGGGGCGCTGGTCGGCGTGATGGCGGCCACCGTCAACCCCTTCTCCATCGGCGTGGCCGCCAGCGAGGCCGGCGTGTCCATCGGCGAGGGTATCGGCCTGCGGCTGCTTCTGTGGGTGGTGCTGACGGCGATGGCGGTGGGCTGGGTCTTGCGTTACGCGACGCGGGTGCAGCGCGACGCTTCGAGCTCGCTGCTGGCGCAAGACAGTCCCGAGGACGACGCGGCGAGCAACGGCCGGGCCGCGCCATCAGCGTCGCACGATGCGCCGCAGACAAGACTGAGCGGCATGCAGAAGACGGTGCTGGCCATCACCGTGGCCGCCTTCGGCCTGATGATCTTTTCGGTGATCCCCTGGTCGGCGGTGCTGGGCGGGCGCGCCGCTGCGGCGGACTACTACGGCAGCCACGAGGTCGCCGGCGTGACGCCCTACTGGTTCGAGCTCAACTGGTGGTTCCCGGAGCTTTCGATGCTCTTCATCCTGGCATCGGTGCTGGTCGGCGTGGTCGCGAGGATGGGCGAGAAGGAAACCGTGCGCCTGATCTCGGCCGGCGCGGCCGACATGATGGGACCAGCCATGGTGGTGCTGCTAGCGGGCGGCGTGTCGGCGATCATGAACAATACGCAGACCATGGGCACGATCCTGCACTCCATGGAGCAGGCGGTCAGCGGCGCCTCGGCCGGGGTGTTCACGCTGCTCACCATACTGGTCAACGTGCCGCTGGGTATGCTCATCCCCTCGAGTTCCGGCCACGGCGCGCTGGCCATGCCGCTGCTGGCCCCGCTGGCCGACTTTGCCGGTGTGAGCCGGGCCACCACCATCACCGCCTGGATCATGGGTCACGGACTGGCGCTGATGTTCTCGCCCACCAGCGTCGTGCTCGTCGGTGGTCTGGCCATCGCCAAGGTCGGCTATGACAAGTTCCTGCGTTTCGTCTGGCCCCTCTTGCTGGCCTTGTTCGGCGTTTCGGCGCTCGTCATCGGCGTCGTCGCAGCTTCCGGTTGATAATCACCTTATTGCGCTGCAGTGCCCGGCCGGCGACATCCGGCTTTTCCTCAGCAAACCCGATGGAGATCTCCCTGTGCCCGCCAATTTCGACGCCCCCTGCCCAAGCCCCTTGCCCTTTCGGCTTGCGCTCGTGCCGGCACTGGCCGGGCTGCTGCTGCTCGGCGGCTGCCAACGTGGCGTAGACCAGCCCGCGCCCGAGGTTCGCCCGGTGCGCACCACGACGGTCGGCAAGGTCGATGCCGGTGGCACCGTCAATCTCACCGGCAACGTGCAGGCACAGAACGAGATCAACCTCGCCTTCCGGATCGACGGGCGCCTGATCGAGCGCACCGTGGACGTTGGCGACAACGTCCGGCCCGGACAGCTGATCGCGCTGCTCGATCCGCAAAACGAAGAGAGCAACGTGCGCACCGTGCGCGCGCAGGTCGCGGGGGCCAACGCGCGACTGGTCGAGGCGCGCAGCAACTACGAGCGCATGCGCGACCTGGTCACCGACGCCGCCGTGTCGCGCGCGCAGTTCGAGCAGGCCGAGGCAGCCCTGCGCTCGGCCGAGTCGCAGCTCGATGCACTCAACGGCCAGTTGAGCCTGGCGCAGAACCGGCTGGGCTACACGCGCCTGGTGTCGGACGTTGCCGGTGTGGTCACCGCCCGGGGCCCCGAGCCCGGCGAGGTCGTGGCCCCGGGCCGCATGGTGGTGCAGGTCGCGCGCGAGGGCGCGCGTGACGCGGTTTTCGACGTGCCGGGCCGCATCATGGACGTGGCGCCCAAGAACCCCGAAGTCACGGTGGTGCTGACCGACGACCCCCGCGTCAAGGTGGCGGGCCGGGTGCGGGAGGTTGCGCCGCGCGCGGATCCGGTGACCGGCACCTTCGCCGTGCGTGTGCGCCTGATCGACCCGCCGCCCGCCATGCGCCTGGGCAGCACCGTCACGGGCACGATGCGCCTGCCGGTGGCGCCGGCCATCGAGCTGCCCGCCTCGGCGCTGGTGCGCGCCGACGGCAAGACCGCGGTTTGGGTGGTCGACCCGGCCGCGAGCACGGTGTCGTTGCGCAATATTGAACTGGCGGGAGGCAATGCCAGCACCGTTCAGGTGGCCAAGGGCCTGAACCCCGGCGACGTCGTGGTGATTGCAGGAGCGCAAGCCTTGCGCCCGGGCCAGAAGGTGCGCCTGCCGGAGGCCCGCTCGTGATCGGTCCGAACCTGTCGGAGTGGGCGCTCAAGAAGCGCTCGCTGGTCGTCTTCCTGATGATCCTGGCCGTGGTGGCCGGGGTCATGTCCTTCCTGAAGCTGGGGCGCGGCGAGGACCCGGCGATCACCACGCGCACCATGGTCGTCGCGGCCGGCTGGCCCGGCGCCACGGTGGACGAGACCATGAAGCAGGTCACCGAGCGGCTCGAGCGCACGCTCCAGGAGACCGACTACCTCGATCGCCTGCGCAGCTACACCGTGGCCGGGCAGACCACGATCTTCGTCGACCTGAAGCAATCGACGCCGCCGCACAAGATTCCCGACATCTGGTACCAGGTGCGCAAGAACATCGGCGACATGCGTCACACGCTGCCGCAGGGCGTGCTCGGTCCCTTCCTCAACGACGACTTCGGCGACACCTTCGGCATCATCTACGGCTTCACCGCCGACGGCTTCAGCTTCCGCGAACTGCGCGATTACGTCGAGGCGGCGCGCTCGCGGCTGCTGCAGTTGCCCGATGTGTCGAAGATCGAGGTCATGGGCGCGCAGGACGAGCAGATCTTCATCGAGTTCTCGACCGAGCGACTGGCCGGCCTGCGGCTGAACCTGAACCAGATCGTCGCCACGCTGCAGTCGCAGAACCTGGTGCGCCCTGCCGGCACGATCCAGGGCGACCAGGAGCGCGTGTTCCTGCGTGTGTCCGGCGCCTTCGACTCCGAGCGCGACATCGAGGCGGTGAACATCGTCGCCGGCGACCGCATCTTCCGCCTTGGCGACATCGCCAAGGTGCGGCGCGGCTTCACCGACCCGCCGCAGCCCATGTTCCGCGTCAACGGCAAGCCGGCCATCGGCCTGGCCATCGCCATGCGCGACTCCGGCGACATCCTGGCGCTGGGCGATAACGTGCGCAAGGAGATGGCCGAGATCACCGCCAACCTGCCGGTGGGCATCGAGGCCACGCTGGTGGCCGACCAGGCGGTCACCGTCGACCACGCGATCAGTGACTTCATGACCTCGCTGTGGCAGGCCATCGTCATCATCCTGGTGTGCAGCTTCGTGAGCCTGGGCGTACGCCCGGGCACGGTGGTGGCCCTGGCCATCCCGCTGACCATGGCCATCGTCTTCGCGGTGATGAACGTGGCGCAGATCGACCTGCACCGCATCTCGCTGGGTGCGCTGATCATCGCGCTCGGGATGCTGGTCGACGACGCGATGACCACGGTGGACGCGATGCTGCGCCGGCTGGGTGCGGGCGACACACCGGACCAGGCCGCGACCTTTGCCTACCGCACGCTGGCCGCGCCGATGCTGGTCGGCACGCTGGTCACGATCGCCGCCTTCGTGCCGATCGGCTTCGCCAAGAGCTCGGCCGGCGAGTACACCTTCTCGATCTTCTCGGTGGTGGCCATCTCGCTGATCGTCAGCTGGCTGGTGGCAGTGGTCTTCGGGCCGCTGCTCGGCAAGGCGCTGCTCAAGCCGCCGAAGAAGCAGGAGACCGAGCCCAAGCCGGGCAAGCTGGTGCTGCTGTACAGCAGTTTCCTGCAGGCCGCGATCCGCATGAAGTGGGTCACCATCGGCGTCACAATCGCCGCCTTCGTCGCCGCGCTGATTCTGCTGGGCAGCGTGTCGCGGCAGTTCTTCCCGTCCAGTGACCGCCCCGAGCTGACGGTGGATCTGACACTGCGCCAGAACGCATCGATCTTCGCCACCGAGCAGGAGGTCAAGCGGCTCGAAGAGGTTCTCAAGACCGACCCCGACGTCGACCACTTCAGCAGCTACGTCGGTCGCGGCGCGATCCGCTTCATCCTGACGCTCGATGTCCAGCTGGCCAACCCCTTCTTCGGCCAGTTCGTGGTGGTGACCAAGAACCTCGAGGCGCGCGAGCGACTGCGGGTCAAGCTCGAGAAGGTGCTCGCCGAGCAGTTCCCCGGCGTCGTCTCGCGCGTCTCTCCGCTCGAGCTCGGGCCGCCGGTGGGCTGGCCGCTGCAGTACCGCGTGTCCGGACCCGACAAGGACGAGGTGCGGCGCCTGTCGCTGGAACTGGCCAACGTGGTGGGCACCGACCCGCGCACACGGCAGATCCACTTCGACTGGATGGAGCCGGCCCGCCAGCTGCGCGTCAAGATCAACCAGGACCAGGCCCGGCAACTGGGCGTGAGCTCCGCCGCGATCGCCAGCGTGCTCAACGCCGCCATCTCAGGCACGCCGGTGACCCAGGTGCGCGACGACATCTATCTCGTCAATGCGGTGGTACGCGCCGCCGACGGCGAGCGCGCCTCGTTCCAGACGCTGGCCTCGCTGCAGGTGCCCACGCCCAGCGGGCGCATGGTGCCCCTGAAGCAGTTCGCGACCTTCGTCGAGGAGCAGGAGTTCCCCGTGGTGTGGCGCCGCGACCGCGTGCCGACGCTGACGGTGCGCGCCGACGTCAACCCTGGCGTGCTGCCCGACGACGTGGTGAGCGCGCTGACGCCCAAGATCGCCGCTTTCGGCGCCAAGCTGCCCAAGCCCTACAAGGTCGAGACCGGCGGCCTGTTCGAGGAGAGCCAGATCTCGCAGGGTTCGGTGTTCGCGGTGGTGCCGATAATGATCGTGCTGATGCTGCTGGCGACGATGGTCATGCTGGTGAGCTTCCGCCGCATGCTGATGGTGGTGGCCATCCTGCCGCTGGGGCTGATCGGCGTGGTGATGTCGCTGCTGCTCTTCAACCGTCCGCTGGGTTTCGTCGCGATCCTGGGCATCCTGGCGCTGATCGGCATGATCGCCAAGAACACGTTGATCCTGATCGTCTCGATCGAGGAGGATCGCGCCAGCGGCCTCGCTGTGCGCGACGCTGTGGTGACCTGCGCCACCAACAGGTTGCGCCCGATGATGCTGACCGCAGTGTCCACCGTGCTGGGCCTGCTGCCGATCGCACCCACGGTGTTCTGGGGCCCGATGGCCTTCGCCATCATGGGCGGTCTGCTGGTGGCCACGGTGCTGACGCTGGTGTTCCTGCCCGCGCTGTACATGGCGGTGCTCGGCAAGGAGGAGGCGAAGCCGGCGCCGGCCGCCGCGGAGAAGGCGGCATGACGACCTCGGCCGCAACCGCGTTGCGGCTCTACGTGGCCGAGCTGCGCCAGCTGTTCGACTCGATGGACCCGGCGCCGTTTCGCGAGCGCGATCTCGACCGGCAGGCCGCCGACTACATCGTCGACAGCGCCCGCGAGGCGCCTGCCGGCACGGCGCTTGCGCTGCAGGTGCAGCTCGGGCGCGAGCCTGCCAACGAGGCCACGGTGGCCATGCTGCGCGACGCGGTGCACGAGCACTTCGAACGCCAGGCCGCAGGCAGGCGCCGCGACCTGAGCCGGCTGTTCCGCACGGGGCGCATCAGCCTGGCCATCGGCCTGGCCTTCCTGGCCGGCGCGATTGCGCTGGCCAACTGGCTAGGCGGCCTGATCGAGCACGAGGGCTACGCGTGGCTGGTCAGCGAGAGCCTGATCATCGGCGGCTGGGTGGCCCTGTGGCGGCCACTCGAGATCTTCCTGTACGACTGGTGGCCGATCCGCGCCGACGCGCGCCTGTTCGACCGGCTGGCCGCGATGCCGGTGAGCCTGCGCGGGGCGGACGCCGCCGCGGGGAGCGCCGAGTGAGCGCCGGTCGCGGCGGCGCGCTGGCGCTGCGTGCCCTGCTGTACTTCGGCGTCTGGATCGTCGTCGACCAGAGTGCCAAGCCTGCCAACCTGGTGGTGGGCGTGCTGACCTGCCTGGCGGCGGCCTGGGTGAGCCTGAAGCTGCTGCCCCCGACCCGAGGCCGCGTGCGCCTGGGCCGGCTGCTGATGCTGCTGCCGCGCTTCCTGTGGCAGTCGCTGGTCGCCGGCACCGATGTCGCGCGCCGCGCCTTCGCGCCGAAGCTCGATCTGCAGCCGGGCTTCATCGAGTACCGCACGCAACTGCCGCCGGGCTCGGCGCGCAGCGCCTTCGAACTGATATCCAGTCTCATGCCAGGCTCCGTGCCCAGCGACGAAGGCCCGCAGCACATCGAATTCCATTGCCTGGACACGCGCCAGCCGGTGGCCGAGCAACTCGCGGACGAGGAGCGGGCCTACGCGCCGGCGCTGCAGCAGGAGCCGGGCCATGGCTGACTTTCTGCAATCGGCCGGCGCCTTCGTGGTGCTGATGGTGGCGCTGGGACTGGTGCGCGTGGCGCGCGGCCCGGGGCGGGCCGACCGCATGATGGCCGCGCAGTTGCTGGGCTCCGGTGCCGTGGGCGCGCTACTGCTGTTCGGCGCGGCCTCGGGCGAGAGCGCGGTGTTCGACGTGGCACTGACCCTGGCGCTGCTGAGCGCCTTCGCCTCGATTGCCTTCGTCAAGTTCGCGCTGCGCCAGGACCAGCCGCTCGACGACGAGGAGGACGCGACGTGAGACTGCTGCTCGACGTCTTCAGCGTCGTGGCCATCGTCGCCGGCGCCGTGTTCTACCTCGCCGGCACGGTGGGGCTGCTGCGCTTTCCCGACGCCTACACCCGCCTGCACGCGCTGACCAAGGCCGACAACCTGGGGCTGGTGCTGGTGGTCATCGGCCTGCTGCCGCAAGTGAATGGCGTGCTGGCGGGGCTCAAGCTGGTGCTGGTGTGGCTGCTGGTGATGCTGTCGAGCGCCGCGGTGTCGCAGCTCATTGCCCGCTCGGCGCGGCGCCAGGAGAGACGGCCGTGACCACCATCGCCAGTGGCGTCGTCGTGCTGCTGCTTCTGTGGCTCGCGCTGTGGACCGTGGTGGCGCGCGACGCCTTCCTGGCGGTGGCCGGCTTCGTGGTCTACGGGCTGCTGCTGGCGCTGGTGTGGGTGCGGCTCGCGGGGATCGACGTGGCGCTCACCGAAGCGGCCATCGGCGGCGGCCTGACCGGGGCGCTGCTGCTGGGCGCGGTGGGCCGCCTGCGGGGCACCGAAGCCGCCACCGCAGCCGAGGGCGCCGGCGCCGGCACGCGCGCCCTAGCGGCGCTGCTCGCCCTGGGCGTGACGGGTGCGCTGGTGCTGGGCGTGCTGATGCTGCCCGAGCCGGCGCCGACGCTCGCGCCGCTGGCCGTGCCGGCGCTGCCGGCCACCGGCGTGGGCAACCCGATCACCGGCGTGCTGCTCGCCTTCCGCGCGCTGGACACGCTGCTCGAGGCGATCGTGCTGGTGATCGCGCTGATCGGCGTGTGGTCCTTCGCGCCCGACCGCGCCTGGGGCGGCCGCCCCGGGCCGCTCTACCGGGCCGACCCGCAAGGCATCCTCGCCTACCTGGCGCGCGTCCTGCCGCCTCTGGGCATCGTGATCGGCATCTATCTGTTCTGGGCTGGTGCCGATCATCCGGGCGGCAAGTTCCAGAGCGCCACCATCCTGGCGGCGATGTGGATGCTGGTGCAGATGGCCGGGCTGGCCGACACGCCGCGCACCGACAACCGCGCCCTGCGTTTCGGCATCGTGATCGGACCGCTGGTGTTCATCGCGGTCGGCGTGCTGGGCCTGTTCACGGCCGGGGCGTTTCTCGGCTACCCCGAGGGCTGGGCCAAGCCGCTGATCCTGGTCATCGAGGTGGCGCTGCTGCCCACGCTGGCGATCGTGCTGGCGCTGCTGATGAACGGACCACCGGCCCGACCTTGGGCCAGTGCGGGCGCGCCGGGCGCGGGGCCGCTGCCCGGCCGGCACGCCATCGCCTCGGGCGATCGGCCGACGCGCTCGTCCGACGAGGGGGGCACATGAGCGTCGAGACCCTGTTCGCGCTGACCGCCTGCGCGCTGGTGGGCATTGGCCTGTATGGGCTGATCGCGCAGCCGCACCCGCTGCGCAAGCTGGTGGCCTTCAACATCATGGGCTCGGGCGTGTTCGTGCTCTTTGGCGCGCTGGCCAAGCGTGGTGCGGCGGCCGGACTGGCTGCCGACCCGGTGCCCCAGGCACTGCTGATCACCGCCATCGTCGTGGCCTTCGCCGCCACCGCGGTGACCGTGGCGCTGCTGCTGCGGCTGATCGAATCGACCGACTCGGCCTCGCTGGCCGAGCCGCCCGCAAAGGACTGACCGGGCATGTGGGCCATCGACCTGTGGATGAGCACCGACGGCGGCGCGCTGCTCGCCGCCGCCGTGCTGCTGCCCTTCGTCGGCATGCTGCTGGGCCTGTTGCTTGGCGGGCGCTGGCTGCAGCGCGTGGCCTTCGTGCTGATGCCGCTGGGCCTGGCGCTGGCGCTGGCCATCACCGCGGCCTGGGCCAACACCGAAGGGCCGCTCGTGTACCTGCTGGGCGGCTGGTCGCCACCGCTGGGCATCGCGCTGCGCGCCGACGGCGCGGCGGTGGCCATGCTGCTGGCCGTAGCCGGCGTGGTCTGCGGCATCGGCCTGTTCGCGCGCGCCGACTTCGGCCTGGGGCCGGATGCGCCGGAGTCGCGCGGCGCCTTCGCCTATTGGCTGCTGCTGCTGGCGGTGTGGGGCGCGCTGAACCTGGTGTTCGTCAGCGGCGACCTCTTCACGCTGTACGTGGCGCTCGAACTGCTCACCTTTGCCGGCGTGCCGCTGGTGTGCCTGGCCGGCAGCGGCGAGACCCTGCGTGCCGCGCTGCGCTACATGCTGTTCGCTCTGTGCGGCTCGGTGCTGTACCTGCTGGGCGCGGTGCTGCTGTACGGCGGCTACGGCACGCTGGACATGCCGCTGCTGGCCGGCGTGGTGCAGCCCGAGCCGATCGCCTTCGCCGCGCTCGCGCTGATGACCGCGGGGCTGCTGGCCAAGACTGCGCTGTTCCCGCTGCACATCTGGCTGCCCCCGGCGCACGGCGGTGCGCCGGCCGCGGCCAGCGCGGTGCTGTCGGCCCTGGTCATCAAGGGCTCGTGGTTCCTGGTGCTGCGCCTGTGGCTGGACGTGATGCCCGGCGTGGCCAGCGCGCAGGCCGCGCAGTTGCTCGCTGGCCTGGGCGCGGCGGCGATCGTCGTGGGCAGCGTGGTGGCCTTGCGCCAGCAGCGGCTGAAGCTGCTGGTGGCCTATTCCACCGTGGCGCAGATCGGCTACCTGTTCCTGCTCTTCCCGATGGCCTTCGACGCCGCCGGCGACATGGTGCTGCGCGACCTGGCCGCCAGCGCCGGGGTACTGCAAGCCATCGCGCACGCCACGGCCAAGGCCGGCATGTTCATGGCCGCCGGACTGGTCTACGCCGCGCTTGGCCACGACCGGATCGACGATCTGGCCGGCGCCGCGCGCGCGCTGCCGGTGGCGGTGGCGGCCTTCCTGGTGGGCGGCCTGGCACTGATGGGCGTAGTGCCCAGCGGGGCGTATCTGGCCAAGAAGCTGCTGCTGGCCTCGGCCGACGCCTCCGGCCAGTGGTGGTGGACCTGGGTGCTGCAAGGGGGCGCAGCCTTCACCGCCGGCTACGTGGTGCTGGTGGCACTGCGCGTGTTCGCCCGGCCGGCGACGCCGCTGACGGAGCTCAAGCCCGTGTCGCGGTTGTCGCAGTGGGCGGCGCTGGGATTGGCGGTGGCGTCCCTGCTGCTGTCGCTGGCGGCGGTGGTGGGGCCGCTGCCTGCCGAGTTGCTCGCCAAGGCCTTCTCGCTCGAGGAACTGGGCACGATGCTGGTGCTGTTCGGCGCCGGCGCGCTGCTCGCGGCGGCCTTGGCGCGCCGGCCCCTGCTTGGCAAGCCCAGCAGCGCGGTGCGCCCGGGCCTGGGCGGGCTGGGCACGGCCTTCGAGGCCGGTGACCGGCTGGTGCGCCAGTGGCCGTCGGCGATGCTGGCGCTGCTGCTGGTGGCCGGCACCTGTGGCTGGCTGCTGGCGCGCGCGTGAGCATCATGGCGCGCCGAGCCACACGCGAGCAATGCCAGGCCCGAGCTTTGGGCGGCGTGGCGGGTCGCGCCCGGCACACGGCTTCATGCGCAAGCGCGGCGCGAGCAGCGCCTGCCCTCTTTGAATGCACGCAAGCGGCGGCGGCTGCCGTGCGTGGCGGCGGTGGCCGCGCTCGTCGCCCTGCCCACCGGCGCACTTACCATTTGATTCCTGGAAGGACATCGTCATGAAGATCCGCCTCGTCACCGCGTGCATCGCCGCCGCGCTGGCCGGTTGCACGGTCGGACCGAACTACGTGCGCCCCACGGTGGACACGCCGGCCGCCTGGCGCATCGACTATCCGAAGGCCGCGGAGGTCGCGAACCTTCAGTGGTGGCAGCAGTTCAACGACCCCGTGCTCGACCAGCTGATCGACACGGCGCTGCGCAACAATCGCGACCTGGTGATCGCCGCGGCTCGCGTCGACCAGTTCATCGGCGCGCTCACCACGACCGGGTCGCAGCTGTATCCGCAGATCGGCTACGGCGCCGACGCCAGCCGGGCGCGCGCCAGTGCCGTGGGCCAGCCGCCGTTGCCGCCGGGTGCGAATCCGTATTTCTCGCTCTATAACGTGTCGCTCGGTGCGAGCTGGCAGGCGGATCTGTTCGGCCGCGTGCGCCGTCAGACCGAGGCCGCGCAGGCGCAGGTGTACGCCAGCGAACAGGGCCAGCGCGGCGTGGTGCTGACCGTGGTGGCCGGGGTGGCGACCAGCTACATCGTGCTGCGCTCGCTCGACCGCCAGCTCGAGATCGCCAAGGCCACGGCGCGCAACTTCGAACGCACCCTCAAGATCTTCGAGCGGCGCTTCAGTGCGGGCCTGGTGGCCAATACCGAGGTCACGCAGGTGCGCTCGCAGTTGCAGCAGGCGCTCGCCGCGATCCCGGCCTTCGAGCAGGCCATCGCGGCCCAGGAGAACCTGATCTCGATCCTGCTGGGCAGCAACCCCGGGCCGATCCCGCGAGGCAAGACCATCGACCAACTCGCCGCGCCCGAGATTCCCGGCGACCTGCCGGCGACACTGCTGCAGCGCCGCCCTGACATCCTGCAGGCCGAGCAGAACCTGATCGCGGCCAACGCCAGCATCGGCGCGGCCCGCGCGCTGTACTACCCCGACCTCTCGCTCAACGCGGCGCTGGCCACCACCAGCACCGTGGCGAGCAACCTGTTCAGCGGTCCGGCCGCCGCCGGACTGATCGGAGCGAGCTTGGTGGGTCCCATCTTCACCTTTGGCGCCATCGAGGGACAGGTGTTCTCGGCCGAAGCCGGCCAGCGCCAGGCTCTCGCCTTCTACCAGCGCACGGTGCTCAACGCCTTGCGCGAGACCAACGATGCCCTGACCGGATCGCAGAAGAAGCTCGAAGAGTCGAACATGCAAAGGGAGCGCGTCATCGCCCTGCGCGAATTCGCGCGCCTGGCCAACCGGCGCTTCGACCAGGGCGTGGTCGGCTACCTGGAAGTGCTGATCGCCGAGAACGAACTCTTCGCCGCCGAGATTGCCAATGTCGGCTTGCAGGCCAGCCGCTACGCGCAGATCGTCAACGTCTACCAGGCGATGGGCGGCGGCTGGGTGGATGTCGCCAACGAACTGGCGCCCAAGCCGCTCGGGCGTGTGGCGGCACAGGCGACGAAACCGACACCCTGAGCGGCTGGCGGCGGTGGCATTGGTCGCGGCGCGCCACGAGGATGGGGACGCGGGCTGCCGCGGCTACAGCTTCTAGTTCAGCCGCCCTGCAGAGGCACGCAGGCGGGCAAGCCACTCGCGCAGTGCCGCGGCGTCGGGCCGGCCCGCCTGATCCCGCAGCACGAGCTCGATGTCGAGCGCGGCGGCCCGCGGGCATTCGAGCCGCTCGTAAACGGCAGCGCGGTCGAGGCGGTCCTGCGCCGAGTCTGGCTGCAGGGCCACCAGGCGGTGAGCCACGCCCAGCAGTGCGGGCCAGTTTCCAGCGCGCTCGTGCAGCAGCTTCAAGTTGTAGAGCCAGCGAGCGAGGATCTCGCGCTCCGTGGCAGCGCGCAGGTAGGGCGCCAGAGGACCCGCATCCTCGCCATGGGCATGCGCCAGACGCGCCCGCAGTTGCTCGGCGCTGAGCGTGACGCCGCCCTCGAACACGTCGATCACGAAGGCGCTGTCGCCCTGCGTGAGCTTGACCAGGAAGCGGCGCGGAAAGCTCACGCCCTCGAGCCGCAGGCCGGCCGCGCGGCCGATCGCCATGTACACCGCGGCGAGCGAGATCGGCAGCCCGCTGCGCCGCTCGACCACTCGGTTGAGGTAGCTGTTGTCGAGGGCGAAGTAGTCGAGCCGGTTGCCGTGGAAGCCGAGCTCGTCGAAGAAGTAGCGATTGAGCAGACGCAGGCGGTGTGCGGGTGCCAGATCCGGAGCAATGCGCCCCGCGAGGCGCGCGCTCCAGTCGCGCACCGTGGCGCAGGCCGAGTCAAGCTCCGCTGCAGGGTAGGCGTCGGTGGCGATGGCCGCCGCCGCAGCCAGCAGCTCGATCGGGCCGGAGCCGCGCACCAGCCTCGCGAACGCATCGGCGCCGGAAGACATCACCTCACTTCAACGACAGACGCAGGTGCCGCAGGCGGTAACCGAACAGCCAGAGCACTGCGAAGTAGCCGGCTGCCGCCGCAGCGATCAGCCCGGCGAGCAGCGTCAGCCGCAGCCCCCAGCGCGTATGCAACGCCGTCCAGTCGATGTGCCACTGAGCGGCCAAGAGGATGGCGGCGAGCACGGCGAGCGCGAGCGCCACGCACAGCAGAAAGCGCATCCAGCCCGGACGCGGGTGGTAGAGCCCGCGCCGGCGCAGCCCGACGAGCAGCAGGAGCGCGTTGGCGCAGGCGCCGAGCCCCACCGACAGGGCGAGCCCCGCGTGCGCCAGCCAGGGCACGAGCACGAGATTGGCGAGCTGGGTGGCCACGAGAACGAAGACGGCGATCTTCACCGGCGTCTTGATGTCCTTCTGGGCGTAGAAGCCCGGGGCCAGGATCTTCACCCCGATCAGCCCGATCAGGCCCACCGCGTAGCCCACCACGGCGCTGGCGGTCTGGGCCACGTCGTGGGCAGAGAAGCGCGCTCCTTGAAAGAGCACCGCCACCAGGCCCTGGGCCGTGAGCCCGAGGCCGACGGCGGCCGGCAGCGCCAGCAGCACGACCAGGCGCAGTCCCCAGTCGAGCATCTCGTTGTAGTGCTCGACCCGCTTCTCGGCGTAGGCCGCCGAGAGGTTGGGCAGCAGCACCGTTCCCAGGGCCACGCCCAGCAGCGCGGTGGGAAACTCCATCAGCCGGTCGGCGAATGCCAGCCAGGTCACCGAGCCCACCGCCAGGTGCGAGGCGATGTTGGTGTTGATGACGATCGACAACTGCGCCACCGAGACCGCGAACACCGCCGGGAGCATCAGCTTGAGCACCCGGCGCACGCCTGGGTCGCGAAAGGCGGCGAGCGGGTTGCCCAGGCGCGGCAGCATGCCCAGGCGCGCGAGCGCGGGCACTTGCAGCGCGAGTTGCGCCACCCCGCCCAGCACCACCGCCACCGCCAGGGCCCAGATCGGCTCGGCCAGGCGCGGGGCGAGCCACAGCGCGCAGGCGATGAACGAGAGGTTGAGCAGCACCGGCGTGAAGGCCGGCACCGCGAAGCGCTTGTAGGTGTTGAGGATCCCCGCAGACAGGGCCACGAAGGACATGAACAGGATGTACGGGAACATCCAGCGCGTCATGCTGGCGGCCAGGGCGAAGGCCTCGGGCTCGCGGGCCAGGCCCGAGGCGATCGCCCACACGAGCAGCGGGGCCGCCACCACGCCCAGCACCGACACCAGCAGCAGGGTCCAGAGCAGCGCCGAGGCGACGTGATCCACGAGGTGGCGCATTCCCGCCTCGCCCCCCTGGGAGCGCGCGTCGGCGAGCATGGGCACGAAGGCCTGCTGGAAAGCCCCCTCGGCGAACAGCCGGCGCAGCAGGTTGGGCAGGCGGAAGGCGACGTTGAACGCGTCGGTCGCCGCGGTGGCGCCGAAGATGCGCGAGATCAGCATGTCGCGCGCCAGCCCGGTGACGCGCGACAGCAGGGTGAGGCTCGAGACGGTCGCGGCGGCGCGCAGCAGGTTCACGATGGGGGAAATCCGCAGCCCCGCACCGGGGTTCGGGCGGCACGCACGGTTTGTCCGTAAGCTGATGATTTGATATAGTTTAGGGCTTTTCCGCAGCCTCTATTCCGAAAGCCGCCGCCGCAGTGCGTTGCGCCGAGGTGTGAGGCGCCAATCGCACCGCCCGCGCAGGGCCGGTGGCGGCGCGGAAATCGGAACCCGGATTCGCCCGTCGCTTCCTCGCGCCGGGACCCCAAGGAAACACACATGGCCAACAGCAAGCAAGCTCGCAAGCGCGCCCGCCAGTCGGTGGCTCGCAACCAGCACAACTCGGCGCTGCGCTCGCGCGCCCGCACGGCGATCAAGTCCGTGCGCAAGGCGATCGCCGCCGGCGACAAGGCCGCCGCTCAGGCGGTCTACAAGCTGGCTCAGGGCGTGATCGACGCCATCGCGGACAAGCAGGTCCTGCACAAGAACGCGGCGGCGCGTCACAAGAGCCGCCTCTCGGCCGCCATCAAGTCGATGGGCTGAGGCCGCGCGGCGGGCTTCGTCCCGCCGCCCGCTCGCCGCGCGCCGGCTTGAACCGCGCGCGCCGGGCAACTGAGCGGCCGCGCGCTTTGCCGGCCGCCCTCCCCGCACACCTCGCAGACGTCTGCCGCCAATCGCGGAGCGCGCCCGCGCGCGCTTCTAGGCCGGCTTGGGCGGCGCGTCGGGCAAGGTGCATCCCTCGTAGACCGCGAGTTCGTTGTCCTTGGCGAAGGCCATCACGAAGTTGAAGGCCATGGGCTCGAGGTCCTTGAGCCGCTCATCGACCACCACGCACTTGACGTCGCCGGCCATCACCGGGCGCACGTAGGGCGAGTAGCCGATGTGCGCCGTGCGCGACCCCGCCGTGCCCCCGGGCCTGTAGCAGGCCATCACCCCGCACAGACGCTCGGCCCAGTCGCTCGGCCGGAACTTGCGTCCGCTTACCGTGACGCCGTGGATGAAGTATTCGCGGGGCTTGGTCGGAGGCACTGCTGCTGACGCGCACTGCCGTGCGCGATGAGAGCCGGCACGGCCGGCGAGGGTCGGCGCCAATTATACGGACCGGCACCGGGCCCCAGCACCGGCGGGGTCGGCCCGTGAGCCGATGCCATAATCGTCGCGACCGGCCTTGCGCTCGGCGCGCCATGCGGCGCACGCACCGAATTTCGAGGAGCCCCACATGTCGCATGTTCTGAACACCTACAACCGCCTGCCCGTGGCCTTCACCCACGGTCAGGGCGCGTGGCTGTGGGACACCTCGGGCAAGCGCTACCTCGACGCGCTCGCCGGCATCGCGGTCAACACGCTGGGCCACGCCCATCCCAGGTTCGTGGCCGCGATCCAGGACCAGGCCGCCAAGCTCATCCACTGCAGCAACTACTACCAGGTGCCGCTGCAGGAAGAACTCGCCGCGCGCCTGACCGCGCTCTCGGGACTCGAGGCCGCGTTCTTCTGCAACAGCGGGCTCGAAGCCAACGAGGCCGCGCTCAAGCTCGCGCGCAAGTACGGCCACGACCGGGGCATCGAGCGCCCCGAGATCATCGTCTACGAGAAGGCCTTCCACGGCCGCTCGATCGCCACCCTTTCCGCCACCGGCAATCCCAAGGTGCAAAAGGGCTTCGAGCCGCTGGTCGAGGGCTTCGTGCGCCTGCCGCTCAACGACCTCGACGCCGTGCGCGAGGCGGCCCGCACCCGGCCCAACGTGGTCGCGATCTTCCTCGAGACCATCCAGGGCGAGGGCGGCATCAATCCCACGCGCTGGGAAGTGCTGCGCGATCTGCGCAGCTTGTGCGACGAGCAGGACTGGCTGCTGATGCTCGACGAGGTCCAGTGCGGCATCGGCCGCACCGGCCGCTGGTTCGCGCACGAGTGGGCCGAGATCCGGCCCGACGTGATGCCCTTGGCCAAGGGCCTGGGTTCGGGCGTGCCGATCGGCTCGATGGTCGTGGGTCCGCGCGCCGCCCACGTGCTGGGGCCCGGCAACCACGGCACGACCTTCGGCGGCAATCCGCTGGCCATGCGCGCCGGGATCGAGACCCTGCGCATCATGGAGCAGGACGGCCTGCTCGCGCACGCCCGGGCGATGGGCGATCGGCTGCGCGGCCACCTCCAATCCGGCTTCGCCGGAGTGGCCGGCGTGCGCGAGATCCGGGGTGCCGGCCTGATGCTGGGCATCGAACTTGATCGCCCTTGCGGGGAGTTGCTGCGCCGTGCGCTCGACGCCGGACTGCTGATCAGCGTGACTGCCGACAGCGTGGTGCGCCTGCTGCCGCCGCTGGTGATCCAGCCCGCCGAGATCGATCAGGTGGCCGAAATCCTGGTGCCCCTGGTGCGCGCCTTCCTTGCCGAGCCGGTGGGTCAGGCCGCCTGACCCGGAGCGCCCGCATGCAGCCCATCCGGCACTTCCTGCGCCTCGATGACCTGAGCCGTGCCGAGGTGGAGCACGTCTTCGAGCGTGCCCGCATCATCAAGGACCGCTTCAAGCGCTACGAGTTCTACCAGCCGCTGCGCGACCGCACGCTGGCCATGGTGTTCGAGAAGGCCAGCACACGCACGCGGGTGAGCTTCGAGGCCGGCATGTACCAGATGGGCGGCTCGGTGATCCACCTCACCACGGGCGACAGCCAGCTTGGCCGCTCCGAGCCGATCGAAGACACCGCGCGCGTGATCTCGCGCATGGTCGACATCGTGATGATCCGCACCTACGAGCAGGCCAAGATCGAGCGTTTCGCGGCGCACTCGCGGGTGCCGGTGATCAACGGGCTGACCAACGAATTCCATCCCTGCCAGATCCTGGCCGACATCTACACCTTCATGGAGCACCGTGGCGCCATCACCGGGCGCACCGTGGCCTGGATCGGCGACGCCAACAACATGCTCTACACCTGGCTGCAGGCCGCGCAGTTGCTCGGCTTCTCGGTGCGCGTATCCACTCCGCCGGGCTACCCGCTCGACCCCGCCCACGCGCCCGCCGGTCCGCACTTCGCAGTCCTTGCCGATCCGCGCGAGGCCGTGCGCGGGGCGCAGCTGGTCACCACCGACGTGTGGACCAGCATGGGCTTCGAGGCCGAGAACGAGGCCCGCCGCGCGGCCTTCGCGCACTGGTGCGTGGACGAGGCCCTGATGGCCGCCGCGGCGCCCGATGCGCTGTTCATGCACTGCCTGCCGGCGCACCGCGGCGAGGAAGTCACCGCCGGCGTGCTCGAAGGCCCGCAGTCGGTGGTCTGGGACGAGGCCGAGAACCGCCTGCACGTGCAGAAGGCCCTGATGGAGTACCTGCTGCTCGGCGCCGACGTGC
>DAOTEJ010000053.1:0-4421 GCA_035454085.1 Burkholderiaceae bacterium
TGGCGGAGAGAGGGGGATTCGAACCCCCGATGGGCTATTAACCCATACACGCTTTCCAGGCGTGCGCCTTAAACCGCTCGGCCATCTCTCCGCGAAGGGCGCGATTATAGGGGCAGCAATGAACCAGCCTCTTCGGCGCACCTCAGGCGGCGCGCCTGCCACGAATGCGTGAAGGGCGCCCGGCCTCGCGCCTCAGGCTGCCTGGCGCGGCGGGAAGCTCACCACGTGGTCGGCGTCGAGGCGGATGCCGATCTGCTCGCCGATGGCGTGGTCGTGGTGGCTGGGCACCAGGGCCAGCACCTCGCGGCCGCTGGCCAGGCGCAGCGTGTAGAGAAAGTCGCCGCCCCGGAAGACCTTGCGCACCACCTCGGCCTTCATCGGGCTGGCGTCGTCGTGGACCACGTCGTCGGGGCGCAGCAGCACGTCCACGTGACACTGCTTGCCGCAGGCGCCGCAGCCCTGCTCGCAGGGCACGGGCACCTCGCCGGCCAGGTCGCCGAGTTCGATGCGCACGTGGCGCGCGTTGAGCACCTGCCCGGGCAGGAACACGCCCTGGCCGATGAAGTCGGCCACGTAGCGCGTGGCCGGCTGGTGATAGAGCTCGTAGGGCCGGTCCCACTGCTCGAGCACGCCGGCGCGCATCACGCCGATGCGGTCGGCCATGGCAAAGGCTTCCTGCTGGTCGTGAGTGACCAGGATGGCGCTGGTGCCGCTGGCCTTGAGGATCTGCCGCACCTCGGTGCCCAGGCGCGCGCGCAGGTCCACGTCGAGGCTCGAGAAGGGCTCGTCCATCAGCAGCAGGGCGGGGCGGGGCGCCAGCGCGCGGGCCAGGGCCACACGTTGCTGCTGCCCGCCCGACAGTTCGTGCGGGTAGCGCGCCGCATGGCCGGCCAGGCCCACGAGCTCGAGCATCTCGGCCACGCGTGCGCTGCGCTCGGCCTTGCCGGGTCCGCGCAGCCCGAAGGCCACGTTGTCGGCCACGGTCAGGTGCGGAAAGAGCGCGTAGTCCTGGAACACCAGGCCCACGCCCCGCTTCTCGGGCGGGGCGGTGAAGCCGGGGCCGCTCACGCTCAGCCCGTCGATCACCACTTCGCCCTCGCTCACCGGCACGAAGCCGGCGATCGCGCGCAGCAGGGTGGTCTTGCCGCAGCCCGAGCTGCCGACGATGGCGCCGATCTCGCCGCGCTCGAGCGCAAAGCTCAGGCCCTGGAGCACGGGCGTGCGCGCCCGCGGGTAGGCCACCGTGAGCTCGCGCACGGTCAGGCAGGGCAGGGTGGCGGGGCCGGGACGATCGTCGGGCATGGTTCAGCGAGTCTATTACAAATGCGTATCATTCGCGTTTGAATCCATCCCCTTGCCGCGTCATCGGCGTCCGGTTCGTGTCCTTCTTTTGCTCACCCTGCTGCAGCGCCAGTGCGCGCCCGGTTTGTTCGGGCAGCACCTGGCCCGCCACGCCATGAGCGCCGCCACCCCGGCCGCCTCCCGCTCGCTGCGCGCGCCCGGCGAGCAACTCGGCGTGCCGGTGGCCATCGCGCTGCTGGCGGGGCTTGCCGTCGGCCTGCCGGTGGCGGGCGTGTTCGCGAGCTTCTTCGGTGGCGAGGCCACGGCCGACACGCTGCGCCATCTGGCCGCCACGGTCATCCCGCGCGCCGCGCTCGAGTCCGCGTTGCTCAGCCTCATGGTGGTGTGCGGCGTGGTGGTGCTCGGCGCGCCCGCCGCCTGGCTGGTGGCCGCGCACGAGTTCCCCGGGCGGCGCCTCTTCGAGTGGGCGCTGCTGCTGCCGCTGGCCATGCCCGCCTACATCGTGGCCTACGCCTACACCGACTTCCTGCAGTACGCGGGGCCGCTGCAGAGCGCGCTGCGCGAGTCCTTCCAGTGGGGGCGGGGCGACTACTGGTTCCCCGAGGTCCGCTCGCTGCCGGGCGCGGCCTGCGTGTTCGCGGCGGTGCTCTACCCCTACGTCTACCTGCTCGCGCGCACCGCCTTCCTGACGCGCACGGCGGCCATGGCCGACGCCGCGCGCGCGCTGGGCCTGAGTGCCTTTCAAGCCTGGTGGCGCGTCAGCCTGCCGCTGGCGCGGCCGGCGATCGTCGCGGGTGCCTTGCTCGCCCTCATGGAGACGCTGGCCGACTACGGTGCCGCGCAGTACTTCGGCTTGCAGACCTTCACCACCTCGATCTACCGCGCGTGGTTCTCGCTGGGCGATCGCGCGGCCGCCAGCCAGCTGGCCGCCGTGCTGCTGGTGGTGGTGCTGTTCATCGTGTGGGCCGAGGCGCGCGCGCGCGGCCGTTCGCGCTTTTTCACGCCCACCACCAGCCAGCGCCCGGCACCGCGCACGGCGCTGTCGGGCGCGCGGGCGGGCCTGGCCGTGCTGGCCTGCACCCTGCCCGTGGTGGCGGGCTTCGTCGCGCCGGTGATCCTGCTCGTGCGCCTGCTGGTGCCGGCGTGGGGCGTGGTGCCGTGGGAGCGCTATGTCGCGTGGCTCGCGAACACCGTCTTCATCGCCCTGGTCGCGGCGATCGTCGCCCTGGTGGCCGTGCTGCTGCTGGCCTACTCGGCGCGCTCGGTGACGCGCGGCCTGCCCAAGGTCCTGGTGCAGGCCGCGGTGCGCGTCATGAGTCTGGGCTACGCCGTGCCGGGCGCGGTGATCGCGGTGGGCATCCTGATTCCGCTCGCGGCGCTCGACCGCAGCCTCGACGGCTGGGCGCGCAGCCTGATCGGCGTGGGCACCGGGCTGCTGCTCACCGGCAGCGTGTTCGCGCTGCTCTACGGCTACCTGGTGCGCTACTTCGCGGTGGCGCATCAGAGCGTGGATGCGGGGCTCGCGCGCATCACGCCGGCGATGGACGCCAGCAGCCGCTCGCTGGGTGCCGGCCCCTGGGAGACCTTCCGCCGCGTGCATCTGCCCATCCTCGCCCCCTCGGCGCTGGCCGCGGGGCTGCTGGTGTTCGTCGACGTGATGAAGGAGCTGCCCGCCACCCTGGTGCTGCGGCCCTTCAACTTCGACACGCTGGCGGTCGTGGCCTACCAGTTTGCCGCCGACGAGCGCCTGGGCGAGGCGGCCGCGCCCTCGCTCGCCATCGTGGCGGCGGGCGTGCTGCCGGTGATCCTGCTGTCGCGGGCGATCGCGCGCGCCTCCGGGCCGCAATAGGAGCGGCGCGTTTCGCTACGCTTGGCCCTTGCGCACTTCCTTTCGCGAGCGACAAACCATGGCCTACGTCTTCGCGCCCCCGCCCCAGGCGGTGGTGCCGGTGTTCAACAGCGACGACCTCTTCCCCGTGCACCGCGTCTACTGCGTGGGGCGCAACTACGAGGAGCACGCGCGCGAGATGGGCGCGAGCGGACGCGAGGCGCCGTTCTTCTTCTCCAAGCCCGCCGACGCGGTGGTCCCCGCGCCCGAGGGCAAGGTGCTCACACTGCCGTTCCCCTCGGCCACCGAGTCCTTGCACCACGAGATCGAACTGGTGGTGGCGCTCGGCGGTGGCGGGCGCGACATTGCCGCCGCCGAGGCCCCGGCGCTGATCTGGGGCTACACCGTGGGCCTGGACCTCACGCGCCGCGATCTGCAGGCCGAGGCCAAGAAGCAGGGCCGCCCGTGGGACACGGCCAAGGGCTTCGACCAGTCGGCGCCGGTGGGCCCCATCCGGCCGGTGGGCCGCATCGGCCACCAGAATTCGGGCGAGATCTGGCTCGCGGTCAACGGCGAGCGCCGCCAGAGTGGCGACGTGGCGCAGATGATCTGGAACGTGGCCGAGATCATCGAGCACCTGTCGCGCTACTACGAGCTGCGCGCCGGCGACCTGATCTTCACCGGCACGCCGGCGGGCGTGGGCCCGGTGCGGCGCGGCGACGAGATCGAGGCGGCGGCGGCCGGCGCGGGCACCCTGCGCGTGCGCTTCGTCTGAGGTCGCCATGACGCTGCTGAAGTTTCTGCGCGCCGGCGCGATCGGCGCACTGGCCGCGCTGCCCGCCCTGGCACTGGCGCAGATCGCCACCGCGCCCGTCACGCTCAAGGTGCACCACTTTCTGCCGGCGAGCTCGACCACCCACGCCAAGCTGCTCGTGCCCTGGTGCGCGAAGCTCGAGTCCGAGTCGGCCGGCCGGCTCAAGTGCCAGATCTATCCGGCCATGCAACTCGGCGGCACGCCGGCCCAGCTCTACGACCAGGCGCGCGACGGCGTGGCCGACGTGGTGTGGACGCTGCCGGGCTACACCGCGGGGCGCTTTCCGGTGATGGAAGTCTTCGAGCTGCCCTTCATGGTGCGCGACGCGGAGTCGAGCTCCAAGGCAGCCTGGGAGTTCTGGAGCCGCAACGGCCAGCCCGACTTCAAGGACGTGGTGCCGCTCGCCATCCACATGCACGAGCCGGGGCAACTGCACCTGCGCGACAAGCCGGTGGTGCAGCTCGCCGACTTCAAGGG
>DAOTEJ010000053.1:4521-18662 GCA_035454085.1 Burkholderiaceae bacterium
ATGGCCATGAACCGCAAGACCTACGACAGCCTGCCGCCCGATCTGCGCGCGATCGTCGACCGCAATTCAGGGCTCGCACTGTCGGCCGCGGCCGGTCGACTGTGGGACGAGGCGCGCGGGCCGTCGCGCCAGGCGGCACTCGCGCGCGGCAACCAGATCACCGTGCTCACGCCCGAGCAGACCGCGGCCTGGGCGCGCGCCGCGCAGCCGGTCGCCGAGGAGTGGGTGGCCGAGATGAACAAGCGCGGACTCGATGGTGCGGCGCTGCTCAACGACGCCCGTGCGGCGCTCGCGCGCAACGCGCCGTCGGCGCCTGCCCAGCCCGCGGCCGCGAAGCCCGCCGCGGCGGTGGCGCCGCCGGCTTCCAAGGCGAAGTGAGCGTGGCGTGAACGCGCTGCGCGTTCTGGCGCGCGTCCTGGCGCTGGCGGGCGGCGCGCTGTTTGCCGGCGTGGCCGTGCTCACCACCGTGTCCATCCTCGGGCGCTGGCTCGCGGCGCGACCGGTGACCGGCGACGTGGAGCTGGTGCAACTGGCCATGGCGGCGGGCATCGCGCTGTGCCTGCCCTGGTGCCAGCTCGCGGCCTCGCAGCTGGTGGTGGACGTGTTCACCGCGCGCGCTCCCGAGGCCCTGCGCCGCGGGCTGGATCGCGCCGGCCGCGTCGCGGCGGCCCTGGTCTTCGCGCTGCTCGCGTGGCGCGTGGCGGCGGCCTGGCAGGATCAGATCGCCAGTGGCGAGTCCAGCATCCTGCTCGGCCTGCCCTTGTGGTGGACCAGCGCGGCCATGCTGCCGGGCCTGGCGCTGGCGAGCGTGATCGCCGCGGTGCAGGCCTGGCAGGGTGAGGCGGGCGAGCCGCCGCAGGCGCCTGGCGTGCCCGCACCCGAGGCGCCGTGACCGTCGCCTTGCTGCTCTTCGCGGCCATGCTCGTGCTCATGGCGCTGCGCGTGCCGGTGTGGCTGGCGATGGCGCTGCCGGGCCTGGCGGGTGTGGCCTGGCTCGCCAGCCCCGAGGCGCTGCTCGCGCAGCTCAAGGGCCTGACGCTGGCGCGCTTCACGCTCTACGACCTGTCGGTGATCCCGCTCTTTCTGCTGATGGGCAACCTGGCCACGCAGGGTGGTCTGTCGGCGGCGCTGTTTCGCGCGGCGGCGGGCTGGGTGGGCCACTGGCGCGGCGGCTTGGCGCAGGCCGCGGTGATCTCTTGCGCTGCCTTTGGCGCGATCTGCGGCTCCTCGGTGGCCACCGCCGCCACCGTCGGCCGCGTCGCCCTGCCCGAGATGCGCCGCTACGGCTACGAGGCGAGCTTCGCCACCGCCACGCTGGCCGCGGGCGGCACGCTGGGGATCCTGATCCCGCCCTCGGTGGTGCTGGTGATCTACGCGCTGGTGACCGAGCAGAACATCGCGCGGCTGTTCGCCGCCGCCTTCGTGCCCGGCCTGCTCGCGGCTGCGCTGTACTGTGGCGCCGTGGCGCTTGCCGTGCGGCTGCGCCCCGAGCTGGGACCGCCCGAGCCGAGCGTGCCCTGGGCCGTGCGCTGGCGGCTGCTCGCGCGGGTGTGGCCGGTGGCGGCGATCTTCGCGCTGGTGCTGGGGGGCATCTACGGCGGGGTGTTCACCGCCACCGAGGGCGCGGCGGTGGGCACGCTGGCCACCGCCCTGGTCGGCGCCTTGCGCGGAGCGCTCACGCGCGCGGGGCTGGCGCAGGCGCTGGTGGCCACGGCCGAGACCACGGGGCTCGTGTTCCTGATCTTCCTGGGCGCGGACATCCTCAACGTGGCGCTGGCCCTGTCGCAGATGCCGGCGCAACTCGCCGCTTGGGTGGGCGCGCTCGACGCGCCCCCGCTGCTGGTGCTGGTGGCGCTGCTGCTCTTCTACGTGCTGCTCGGCGGCGTGATGGACGAGATCGCCATGCTGCTGCTCACGCTGCCGGTGGTCTTCCCGGCGATCATGCAGCTCGACCTGTGGGGGCTCGCCCCCGAGGCCAAGGCGATCTGGTTCGGGATCCTGCTGCTCACGGTGGTGAACATCGGCCTGGTGGCGCCGCCGGTGGGCCTGAACGTGTGGGTGGTGTCGACCCTGGCTCCCGACGTACCGATGCGCCGCACCTATGCCCGCGCGACCATCTTCCTGGCCGCCGACGCATTGCGCCTGGCGCTGCTGCTGGCCTTCCCGATCCTGTCGCTGTGGCTCGTGCAGAGGATGACCTGAGCATGCTCAAGCTGTACTCGTACTTCCGTTCCTCGGCCTCGTACCGCGTGCGCATCGCGCTGGCCTGGAAGGGCCTGCCGGCCGAGATCGTCCCCGTGCATCTGGCGCGCGAGGGCGGACGCCAGTTCGCGCCGGAGTTTCGCGCGCTCAACCCCGCAAGCCTGGTGCCCGTGCTCGTCGATCAGGGGCACGCGCTCACGCAGTCGCTGGCGATCATCGAGTACCTTGAAGAGACCCACCCCGAGCCGCCCCTGCTGCCGCGCGGCGCCCTTGCGCGCGCCCAGGTGCGTGCGGCGGCGCTGGCCATCGCCTGCGAGATTCATCCGCTGAACAATCTGCGCGTGCTGCGCTACCTGGTGCGCGAGCTCGGCGCGAGCGAGGACGCCAAGAACGCCTGGTACCGCCACTGGGTGGAGCAGGGCCTGGCGCAGCTCGAGGAGCAGCTCGCCGCGCAGGCGCAGGGCGGCCCCTATGCGTGCGGGGCCGAGGTCACGCTGGCCGACGTGCTGTTGGTGCCGCAGATCTTCAACGCGCAGCGCTTCGAGTGCCGGCTCGACCACGTGCCGCGCCTCATGCAGGCCTTCGAGGCCTGCATGCGCCTGCCCGCCTTCAGCGAGACCCAGCCGAAGCTTCAGCCGGACGCGGAGTAGTCGCTGTGCCGCCGGGCGCCGCCGCTGCCGCCGCACCGCGCTCGGCGGTGGCGCGCTCTGCGCCGCCGCCCTCGGTCGGGGCGCGCTCGCCTGGCGCGGCCGCCGGGCGCTTCGCCGCCGGGGTGGCGGCACGCGCCGCCGCGAGCATCTGCGCGAACTCCAGCACCGCGGTGGCGTAGAAGTAGCTGCGGTTGTAGCCGAGCACCGCGGCGTAGGAGCGCGTGCCCACGCGCCAGTCGCGCACCACGCTGCCATCGGCCTGCACCACCGGCAGGTCGACGAGCAGCACGAGCGTCTCCGGCGCCAGCGGCGCGGCACTCGTCACCCCGCGAGCCTGCAGCTCGGACCACGGAAACTTGGCCTCGATGCCGCGGCCCAGGGCCTCGGCGGTCGCCTCGTCGGCCACGGCCTCGAGCATGGCCGGCTCGCCTGCCTGCCAGCCATGCTGCACCAGGAAGTTGGCAACCGAGCCGATCGCGTCGGCGGGGCTGCCGGCCAGGTCGATGCGGCCGTCGCCGTCGTAGTCGAGCGCCCAGCGCCGCATCGAGCCCGGCATGAACTGCGGCAGGCCCATCGCGCCCGCGAACGAGCCCTGGGCGTTGCGCGCGTCGAGCGCGCGCTCGCGTCCGAGCAGCAGGAACTGCTCGAGCTCGGCGCGGTAGTAGTCGGCGCGACGCGTGTAGTCGAAAGCGAGCGTCATGAGCACGTCGAGGATGCGGAAGCGCCCGGTGATGCGGCCGTAGTAGGTCTCGATGCCGATGATCGCCACGATCACCTCGGCGGGCACGCCGAACTGCTCCTGCGCGCGCGCCAGGGTGGCGGCGTTCGCTTCCCAGAAGGCCAGGCCCGCGGCCAGGCGCGCAGGCTCGAGGTAGCGGCTGCGGTAGGTGGTCCAGTTGCGCTGGCCGTAGGCGATCGGCGGCTGCATCAGGCGCTCGACGCGCGCGTCGTAGCGCGCGCTGTCGAGCAGGCGCGCCAGGGCCTGCTCGTCGCCGCCATGCCGTGAGACGAACTCCGCCAAGAAGGCCTGCACCTCGGGGCGGGTGGAGTAGGGCGCACGCGCAGGCGCGGCGGGCTTCTTCTTGGTGGTCGCGAGCGAGGGCGAGGCGACGAGCGCGGCAAGGAGCGCGAGGCAGGTGCGGCGTTGCATCAGGGCGGTGGATCGGGGCTGGGGATCAGGACTGCGGGCGGGGCCGGAAGCGGTGCACCGCGCGTCGCAGGGCGCGCACGCGGGCGGCGGCGTCGGGCGGGCTGGGTGCGTAGCGTAGCGCTTCGAGTTCGGTGCTCAGTGTCTGGGCGGCGCGGGCGTCGGCCTCGACCAGGCCGCGCCGCGCCCGGCGCGCGAGTTCGCGCGGGCCGATCCAGGGGGGGGCATCGACGCCCGCGGCGGCGAGCCGCTCGCGCAGGCCGTCCCAGGCGAGCGCAAGGGGATCGCGTGCGCGCCGCGTGCGCCACAGGGCAAGGCCGGCCGCGCCCAGGCTCAGCGCCGCGATCGCCACCGCAAACGCAATCGCCAGGCCGTGCCAGTCGGGATCCAGCCCCAGGCGGCGCACAAGATTGCGCTGGCGCTCGGGCGAGTAGCTCAGCACCCACTGGTTCCAGGTGTTTTGCAGCGCCTCGGCGCCGAAGCGCAGTTGGCGCACCCAGTCGGCTCCCACCACCAGTCCGGCACCGGGCAGCAGGCCGGCCTCGCGCGCCGCGCGGGTGGCGCCGCGTTCCACGCGCGAGGGCGCGACCGCCGCGGTGGGATCGAGCCGCACCCAGCCGCGGCCCTGCAGCCAGGCCTCGACCCAGGCGTGGGCGTCGGATTGGCGCACCGTGAACTGGCCGTCGGCGGGATTGAGTTCGCCACCCTGGTAGCCGGTCACCACCCGCGCCGGAATGTCGAGGGCGCGCAGCAGCACCGCGGTGGCCGAGGCGTAGTGCTCGCAATACCCGGCGCGGGTCTCGAACAGGAAGTCGTCGACGGCGTGCTCGCCCAGGGGCGGCGGCTCGAGCGTGTAGCGGTAGTCCTCGCGCCGGAAGCGCTGCAGCACCGCCTGCACCAGGGCGACGTCGGCGCCGGGCGGGTGCTGCGCGCGCAATTGCGCGGCGAGCGTCTGGGTGCGCGGGTTCAGTCCCGGCGGCAGCTCGACCCAGTTGCGCAGCTCCAGGGCCGAGGTGTCGGCGCCGGCCGAGTAGCGCAGTGCCGAGCTGGCGTCGTAGCGCAGGCGCGCGTCCACGGGCGCGGCCGAGACCAGCTCGAGCTCGGGCGTGAGCCGCGCGCGCAGGCCGGGGGCCGCCGGCAGGGCGAGCGGAAGGTCGAGCGCGAGCAGCCAGTCCCGGCGGTGCGGCTCGAGGGTCACGGTGTAGTCGATGCGGCTCGCGGGGTCGGCGTCGATCCGCGGCCGGGTGGCCGGCACGACGCGCTCGCCGGGCTGGGAGGCACGCCAGGTTCGGCCGTCGTAATGGTCGAACACCGGACCGCGCCAGTAGAGCGCCTCGGGCGGCGGCACGGGGCCCTGGAAGCTCGCGCGCAGGGCGATCTCGTCGCTCTCGATGAGGCGGCTGATGCTGCCCGGACTCATGCTGTTGGACAGGCCGGTGATGCCCGCCGCCTCGGCGCCGCCGGGCAGGCGCCACAGCGGGCCCTGCACTCGCGGGAAGAGGACGAACAGCACGAGCGTGAGCGGCAGCGCCTTGAGCATCAGGCCGCCCACCAGGCGGGCCTTCTCGGCTGCGGGTGCGTCGTCCGGGCCGTGGCTGACCGACACGAGCACGAAGAACAGCGCGCCGACCGCCGCGGTCACGAGCAGCGCCACACCGAGGCCCTGGCCGCGCAGGAATTGCGTGAGCAGCAGAAAGAAGCTCAAGGTGATGACCACGTAGATGTCGCGCCGTGCGCGCAGCTCCAGCAGCTTCAGCCCCAGCAGCAGCAGCAGGAAGCTCACGCCGGCCTCGCGCCCCAGCACCGTGCGGTACTGGGCGAGCAGGCCCGCCACGACCGCCACGAGCAGCGCCAGCATCAGCCAGCGGCCCGGCAGCGGACGCCGTGCCAGCGCCAGCGCCAAGCGGGTGCCGATCAGGCCGAGCACGGCGAACGCGACCCAGGCCGGCACGTGCGGCAGTTGCGGCGCCACCACCAGGGCCACGGCGGCGAGCAGCCACACCGTGTCGCGCAGCTCGCGCGCGGCAGGCGAGACCTGGGGGCCGAGCAGGGCACGCCATCGCGCGAACCGTGAAGAGGCGGCACTCATCGCTCAGACCCGGGCCAGGGCCAGTGCATCGAGGCAGGCGCGGCGGTGCGCCTCGCCTTCGGCGGCGGCGAGCTGCGCGCCGGGAAGCTTCAGGCCGTAGCGCAGCCCGGCGGCTTCGGCGTCGAGCACCCAGCGCGCCAGGCGCGCCAGTCGTGCCTCGGGGTCGAGGTGGCCGGGCAGGGCGGCGTAGTCGAGCGCCAGTTCGCCGCCGCGGCTTTGCTCGAAGAGCTTGACGCTGAGCGTGTCGCTGCGCGCCGCCAGGCGCCAGGCGATGGCCTTGCGCGGGTCGCCGCTCTGGTAGGGGCGCACTCCGGCGAAGTGCTCGCCGCTCAGGCCGGAAGCACCGCCGTCGAGCGCTCCGGCGGACTGGGCGGGCAGGGGCGGGGCGTCGTCTTCGGGCCGCGGCCAGACCAGCACTGATTGCGCCGGCTGCACGCTGGCCCAGGCGCGCCACAGCCCGAGCGGAAAACGCGTGGCCAGCAGCACGCGCGGGGCGGCCAGCGGGCCACGCCGCGCCGTGGGCACGGCCACGCTCGCCTCGACCCGCGCGCGGCCGGGCACGTCCACACTGCTCACCGGCCCGGCAGGCGCGGCGTCGGGGCCACGCGCCGACAGCGCAAGAGCGCGGCGCGGCCGAGGCGACTCACTGGCTAGCAGCAGGCGAAACACCGCGGGCTCGCCGCAGAACACCGGCTCGGCACCCGCACCGCGCACCTGCAGGCCCGCCAGGTTGGCGTGCGTGGCGTGCATTGCCACGAAGGCGATCGAGACCACGAAGAAGGTGAGCAGAAATCCCAGCTGCAGGCCGTAGTTGATCGCGCCGATCAGCAGAGCCAGCATGGCGGCGGCGAACACCAGGCCGGCGCGGGTGGGCAGGATGTAGACGCGGCGCGAGTCGAGCACGATCTCGCCGGCCTCGGGGCCGGAACGGCGCGCAATCCAGTCGCCCACGCGCAGGGCGAGGGCCTCGGCAGCAAGCTTCATCGGCATGGGCCGCGTGGCGGCGGTGTGCTTCCCGAACTCAGACCGGCACGCCTTGCAGGAGTTGCAGGACCAGCTCGCGGCCGGCCAGCACCCGGCCGGTGCCGCGCTCGGCCGCGCGCATGCGGTGGCCGGCCACGGCGGGCAGCACGCTTTGCACGTCTTCCGGGATGAGGTGGCCGCGGCCATCGAGCCAGGCCCAGGCGCGGGCGGCGGCGAGCAGGGCGAGCCCCGCGCGCGGGCTCAGGCCCTCGAGGTAATGCGCCGGGTTGCGCGAGGCGGCCAGCAGCGCCTGCACGTAGTCGAGCAGGGCGGGCGCGGCGTGCACGCGCGCCGCTGCGGCCTGGGCCGCGAGCAGGTCGGCGGGCCGGGCCTGCGCGGGCAGGTGGCGCAGCATCTCGCGCCGCGAATCGCCGGCGAGCAGGGCGCGCTCGGCCGCGCGATCGGGGTAGCCCAGGCTGATGCACATCAGGAAGCGGTCCAGCTGCGACTCGGGCAGCGGAAAGGTGCCGATCTGGTGCAGCGGGTTCTGGGTGGCGATCACGAAGAAGGGCTCGGGCAGCGGTCGGGTGAGCCCATCGACCGAGACCTGCCCTTCCTCCATGGCCTCGAGCAGGGCGCTCTGGGTCTTGGGACTGGCGCGGTTGATCTCGTCGGCGAGCAGGACTTCGCTGAAGATCGGTCCGGGATGGAACACGAACTGGCCCGTGTTGCGCTCGTAGACTGAGACACCGATCACGTCGGAGGGCAGCAGGTCGGCGGTGAACTGGATGCGCCGAAACGGCAGGCCCAGCGAGATCGCCAGGGCGTGGGCCAGGGTGGTCTTGCCCACCCCCGGCGCGTCCTCGATGAGCAGATGGCCGCCCGCGAGCAGACAAGTCAGTGACAGGCGCACCGAAAGTTCCTTGCCAACCACGACTTGACCTATCTGGCTGGCGGCGGAGCGGAATTTCTCTAACATGAGGTCAGAACTAGACGTTGGCGGGGCGGGAGACGATGGTCCATACCGGCTTTTACACACACGGGGCCTGCGCGGCTCACGAGATGGGATCCTGGCATCCAGAGAGCCCGGAGCGGCTTGCGGCCATCCAGGACCAGTTGATCGCCTCGGGGCTGGCTCAGCACCTGGAGCACTACGACGCGCCGCAGGCGCCCTTCGAGGCCATCGCCCGGGCGCACGACCAAGCCTACATCGAGAAGCTGCGCGCCAGCGTCCCGCACCAAGGCTACTGGCCGGTCGATCCCGACACGACGATGAACGTGCACACGCTGCGCGCGGCGCTGCACGCGGCCGGTGCCGCCATCGACGCGACCGACCGGGTGATCGCCGGCGAACTGGCCAACGCCTTCTGCGCCGTGCGCCCGCCCGGCCACCACGCGCGGCACAAGGCGGCGATGGGCTTCTGCTTCTTCAACAACGTGGCCATCGCCGCGCGCCACGCGCTCGAGGCGCACGGGCTCGAGCGGGTGGCGGTGATCGACTTCGACGTGCACCACGGCAACGGCACCGAAGAGATCCTGGCGAACGACCCGCGGGTGCTGATGGCGAGCTTCTTCCAGCACCCCTTTTACCCCTACACCGGGGCCGAGAATCCGGCGCCCAACATGCTCAATGTGCCGGTGCCCGCGGGCAGCGGCGGAGACGTGGTGCGCGAGCTCGTCGACACGCAATGGCTGCCGCGACTCGATGCCTTCGCGCCCCAGATGATCTTCATCTCGGCGGGCTTTGATGCGCACCGCGAGGACGATCTGGGGCAGATGGGCCTGGTCGAGGCCGACTACGCCTACATCACCCGGCGCCTGATGGAGGTGGCGGACCGCCACGCCCGGGGCCGCATCGTCAGCCTGCTCGAGGGTGGCTACAACCTCTCGGCGCTGGCGCGCAGCGTGGTGGCGCACGTCAAGACCCTGGCGCAGCTCTGAGGCGCAGCGCTCCCCGTGCCTGACGGGGCGCTTGCCTAAGCGCGCGATGTCGCGGAGCATGACCCATCGCAGGGAGACGCCCCGATGAACGCACCCCATAGCCCCACCGACCTCGAACCCTTCGTGCTCGCCGAGCATGCGGGGGGCGTGGCCACGCTCACCCTCAATCGCCCGGCGCAGTTCAACGCGCTGTCGGAAGAGATGATGGCGGCGCTCGGGGCGGCGCTCGACGCCGTCGCGCAGGACGCCAGCGTGCGGGTGGTGGTGATTGCCGGCGCGGGCAAGGCCTTCTGCGCCGGACACGACCTCAAGCAGATGAAGGCCAAGGCCGCGCTCGACTACTACCGCGCCTTGTTCGCCGACTGCAGCCGCCTGATGCAGAAGATCCAGGCGCTGCCGCAGCCGGTGATCGCGCGCGTGCACGGCGTGGCCACGGCGGCCGGCTGTCAGCTGGTGGCCAGCTGCGATCTGGCGGTGGCGGCGGATGCGGCGCGGTTTGCGGTGAGCGGCATCAACGTGGGCCTGTTCTGCTCGACGCCGGGGGTGGCGCTGTCGCGCAACGTGCCGCGCAAGCAGGCCTTCGAGATGCTGGTCACGGGCGAGTTCGTCGACGCGCGCGAGGCGCTCGCGCGCGGGCTGGTGAACCGCGTGGTGGCGGCGGGCGAGCTCGACGCCGAGGTGGCGCGCCTGGCGCAGGCCATCATCGCCAAGCCCGCCAAGGCAATCGCGCTGGGCAAGGCGCTGTTCTACAAGCAGATCGAGATGGGGGGCGCGGCCGCCTACCAGCTCGCGGGCGAGACCATGGCCTGCAACATGATCGACGAGGTCGCGCAGGAAGGTGTGCAGGCCTTCATGGACAAGCGCCGGCCGAGCTGGGCACCGCCGTCCTGAACGTGCAGCTTTGCATGCAGGACGCGCCCGTCCGGAGCGCGTCCAACCAACCCGGAGCGGACCCCATGAATGCAGCCCTTCGCAAGCTCGCCGCCGGCGCATTGGTCGCGCTGCTGGCCGTGACGGGCGCCGCGCACGCCCAGAGCGCGCCGCCCCAGGCCACGCCGCTCGACCGCTTCAAGGCGCTGGCGGGCGACTGGGTCGATGCGGACGGAGCACTGGGCATGAAGGGCAAGGTGGCGGCGACCTACCGCGTCACGGGGGCGGGCTCGGCGGTGGTCGAGCGCCTGTTCGTCGATCAGGCGCACGAGATGACCACGGTCTACCACCTCGACGGCGCCGACCTCGTCCTCACCCACTATTGCGCGGCGGGCAACCAGCCGCGCATGCGTACCCGCAAGACCGACACGGCGGTGCTGTTCTTCGAGTTCGACGGCGGCACGAACTTCGACCCCGCGCGCGACATGCACATGCATGAGGCGAAGATCGAATTCGTCGGGCCCGACGAGATCCGCCACAGCTGGCAGTCGTGGAAGGACGGCAAGCCCGCCGGGCATGCGCCGGGCTTCCGCCTGGTGCGCAAGGCGCCGGCCTGAGGCTCAGGCCGCGCGCCGGCTGAACTCGCGCACCACCTGCTCGAACACGGCAAGCCCGTGGTCGAGCGACTCGCGCGCGATGGTCAGAGGCGGCGCGAAGCGGATCACCGTCTCGTGCGTCTCCTTGGAGAGCACGCCCAGCGTGGCCATGCGCTCGACCATGCGCCGCGCGCTGGCCAGCGCGGGGTCGATCTCGACGCCCACCCACAGGCCGCGGCCGCGCACCGCGCGGATCAGCGGCGAGCGCAGCGCCTCGAGGCGCCCGAGCAACACCGCGCCGAGGGTGCGCGAGCGGGCAACCAGCTGTTCGTCCTCGATGACCTGCAGCGCCTCCAGCGCCACGCGTGCGGCGAGCGGGTTGCCACCGAAGGTCGAGCCGTGGCTGCCCGGCCCGAGCAGATCCATCACCTCGGCACGAGCCACGAAGGCAGACACGGGCAGCAGCCCGCCGCCCAGGGCCTTGCCCACGATCACACCGTCGGGCCGGATGCCCTCGTGCATGTAGGCAAACATCTCGCCGGTGCGGCCCAGCCCGGACTGGATCTCGTCGAACACGAGCAGCACGCCGCGCTCGTCGCACAGCCGGCGCAGGCCGCGCAGAAAGCCGGGCGGCGGCACGACGATTCCGGCCTCGCCCTGGATGGGCTCGACCAGCACGGCACAGGTCTGGGGCGTGATCGCGGCTTCGACCGAAGCGATGTCGCCGAAGTCGAAGTGCCGGAAGCCCGGCGCGTAGGGCCCGAAGCCCGCGCGATAGGCGGGCTCGGTCGAGAAGCCGACGATGGTGGTGGAGCGCCCGTGGAAGTTCCCGCGGGCCACCGCGATCTCGGCGCAGTCGGGCGCGATGCCCTTGTGCTGGTAGCCCCAGCGACGCACTGCCTTGATGGCCGTCTCGACGCTCTCGGCGCCGCCACTGGCTGGCAGCGCGCGCGCTGGCCCGGCCAGGTCGGCTGCGGCCACGAGCTTGGCGAGGAAGGGCCCGAGCGTCTCGGAGTGGTAGGCGCGCGAGGTGACCGCCACGGCCTGGGCCTGCTCGATGAGCGCGGCGATCAGGCGCGGGTGGGCGTGACCGTGGCTGACCGCCGAGTAGGCGGACATGAAGTCCAGGTAGCGGCGCCCTTCGGCGTCCCATAGCCATTCGCCGCGCCCGCGCGCGAGCACCACCGGCAGTGGGGCGTAGTTGGGGGCGGCCACGCCCTGCTCGAGGGCCATGGTGCGGTGACTGGAATTTTCGATGTAGGTGCGGGTGTCCATGCGGGGCTCCGTTGACCTGGAAGAGTCTAGGGAGCTCACGCGCCCGGCGCGGCGGAGTTGGCGTGTCTGGCGCCGCCTGGCCGGCTGCGCCGAGGGTGCGCTTCCGCCGCTTCGGCGGTGCGGCGCAGCAGGGCGCTGCGCAGGGGCTTCAGTCGCCCATCAGGCGCAGCCAGCCCTGCAGTCCGAGCGCGCGCAGCTGACGGATGTTCTGTCCGTAGATCGCGCGAGGATCGGGGATGGCGGCCGCGGCGCGCGCGATCGAGGCCTCGCGCAGCAGATGCAGGGTGGGGTAGGGTGCGCGGTTGCTGTAGTTGCCCATGTCGTCGGCCGGCACGCCCTCGAAGCGGAAGCGCGGATGGAAGCCCACCACTTGCAGCGTGCCCTTGAGCTCCAGCGCCGCGATGGCCTCGTCGGCCGCACCCAGGAAGTCGTTGAAATCGAGAAAGTCGGGCAGGGCGAGCGGAGCCACCAGCAGGGTCGTCTCGACGATCTCGGGGTCGACCTGGGCGAGGTAGGTCAGCTCCACGGCCAGGTCGCCGAGCAGATCCTCGGCCGTGCGGGCGGGGCTGACCTCGATGCGCAGGTGCCCGCTGCCGACCACGGCCTTGGCGAAGGGGCACAGGTTCAAGCCGATGACCGCCCGCTCCACCCAGCGCTGGGTGGCGCCGAGCACGGCCTGGGAGTCGAAGTAGTGCTTCGCTGGTGCGTCGAGGACAGCTGTCATGCGAGCACTCTAACCCTGTCGCCGGTGCATCTGCTGGAGCACCGGCTCCAAAGTGGCCTCAGGCTGCCCCCGCCGCGTCCTCGGGCGGCAGCGGGTAGCCGCGGAAGGCCTTGACCATCGCCAGCTCGGGCTTGGAGGTGATCTTCTCGACGGCCAGCACCGGATCGTCGGTCCACGCGTTCGTGAGCTCGCGGTAGTGGTCGAGGTCGCGGCAGGCCAGGCGCAGCACGTAATCGCACTGGCCGCTGACCAGGAAGCACTCGATCACCTCATCGGCGGCGCGCATGCGCGCCTCGAAGCGCTGGTGGCTGGCCTGGCTCTGGTCGCGCAGGGTGACCTCGACCACGATGAACAGCACCGCGCCGAGGCGGCGCGGGTCGAGCACCGCCATGTAGCCGACGATCAGTCCGTCGCGCTCGAGGCGGCGCACGCGGTCGAGACAGGCGCGCGCGCTGAGCGCGACCCGCTCTGACAGTTCCTGGTTGGTGATGCGCCCGTCGGCCTGAAGCTCGGCCAGGATGAGGCGGTCGATGCGGTCGAGGGTGCGGGCGGGCATGGCGGCCGCAGTATACGAAGCACGGCGGGCGCGCCTCGCTACCATGGCGCCTCCCGCCTTCCGGAGCCTGCCCGTGGCCTGGTTCGATCCCGACTCGCTGCAAGCCGACGTGCGTCCCCGCGAGGTCTGGTCCTGGGCGGGCTACGACTTCGCCAACTCGGGCTACACCACGGTGGTGCTCACGGCCGTGTTCAACGCCTACTTCGTGGGCGTGGTCGCCGGCGGGGCCGACTGGGCGACCCTCGCCTGGACGCTCACGCTCGCGACTTCGAACCTCTTGGGCATCGCGCTGATGCCCGCCATCGGCGCGGCGGCCGATCTGCACGCGAGCAAGAAGCGCTGGCTCTTCGCCGCGACCGTGGTCTGCGTGCTGGCCACGGCCGGGCTCGCGATGGTCGGCCCGGGCGACCTGATGCTCGCCGCGGTGCTGGTGGTCGTGTCGAACTTCGCCTTCAACGCCGGAGTCAGCCTGAATTCGGCCTTCCTGCCCGAACTTGCCCGGCCCGGCAGCCTGGGCAAGGTCTCGGGCTGGGGCTGGGCCTTCGGCTATCTGGGCGGGCTCGTCACCCTCGGCCTGTGCCTGGCCTGGGTGCTGCGCGGACAGGCCGCGGGCGAAGCCGCTGCGCACATCGTGCCGCCCACGATGCTGATCGTCGCCGTGATGTACGCGCTGGCCGCAGCGCCGATGTTCCTGTTCGTGCGCGAGCGGGCGGTCGCGGTATCGGACGCGCCGCTCAGTGCCGTGCTGCGCGAGTCGCATCTGCGCCTGGTGGGCACGCTGCGCTCCTTGCCGCGGTTTCGCGACTTTGCCTGGCTGGCGGCGTGCGGCGTGCTCTACCAGGCGGGCATCGCGGTGGTGATCGCGCTCGCCGCGATCTACGCCCAGCAGGTGATGGGCTTCGACACCGCGCGGACGATGATGCTCATCCTCGTGGTGAACGTGACCGCGGCGGCGGGCGCCTTTGCCTTCGGCTACGTGCAGGACGCGCTGGGCCACAAGCGCGCCCTGGCGCTCACCATCGCGCTGTGGATCGCCATGGTGCTGTGCGCGTCGCTGGCGGTCAGCGCGCCGCTGTTCTGGTTCGCGGCCAACCTGGCGGGTCTGGCGATGGGCGCGAGCCAGTCGGC
>DAOTEJ010000054.1:0-18343 GCA_035454085.1 Burkholderiaceae bacterium
GGCTCCATACCCCAACGCCCCCGGATCCATACCTCCGGGGGCGTTGCTATTTCTGACCCCGGCTTTCTTTCGGTACCGGCTTTTCGCCCGTGGCTACTGTCTTCCCATCCGATTGGCGGGCTCTCGAGGCAATCGGGGCTGCCCAGCGCGAGATCGAGACGCTCGCCGTACTCGATCGCGGTCTCGATGCCGAGTACATCGTGTTTCACGGTGTGCACTGGACGCGGCTCGAGCACGGTTTCTCGGTGATTGGCGAGATCGACTTCGTCGTCATGAACCGCGCCGGGCGCCTGCTGCTGATCGAGCAGAAGTCCGGATTTCTCAAGGAAGGCGAAGACGGGCTCGCGAAGAACTACGGCGGGGCAGGCGACAAGTCCGTCGTGGCGCAGATGGGCCGCGCTCGCGAAAACCTCCTCAAGCGCCTCGGCACCATCAGCGCTGCCGTGCCCTCGGTCGAGCAGTTGCTGTACTGCCCGGACTATCGGATCAAGAGCCCCGGCACCGCCGGCATCCCGCCCGAGCGCCTGGTCGACGCGACGCAGCGTGAGCAGCTAGCCGCGCGCATCCAGGCCATCTTGCCAGTCGAGCCTCCGAATCCTGAGCTTGTCCGTCGCCTCAAGGCATTCTTCGCGGACCAGCTCGAGCTGGTGCCGGATGTCGGTCGTTTGCTGGCGCGCGCCGAGGCAGAAGTCACGCGGCTTGCGGGCGGACTGGCCACCTGGGCGCGGGCGCTGGAATTCGAGCCCTTTCGCTTGCGCGTGATCGGCACCGCCGGTTCCGGCAAGACCCAGCTCGCCCTGCAAGTCCTGCGCGACGCCGACTCGCGCGGGCGTCGCGCGCTCTATGTCTGCTACAACCGCCCGCTCGCCGATCACCTGAGTCGCGTGGCCCCGGCCTCGGCACAGGTGTGCACTTATCACCAGTTCGCGGATCGCAGCCTGCGCGCCGCGGGGCAGCGCGTCGACTATCGCGCGCCCCAGGCGTTCGCCGACCTCGAAGCCAGGCTCGCGCAACTGACCGTCGCGCCTCAAGACCGATTCGACGAGATCGTGATCGACGAAGGCCAGGACTTTCTGCCGGCCTGGCGCGACGCCCTGCTGGCGCGTCTGGCACCTCGGGCACGCGCCTGGTGGCTCGAAGATCCCATGCAGAACCTGTACCTGCGTCCGCCCGTCGAGCTCGATGGCTGGGTGAGCCTGCACGCCGACGTGAACTACCGCAGCCCGCGCGACGTTCTGAAGGTGATGGAGGAGCTCCACCTGCCCGAACGCAAGGTCGTTCCGGGCGGTCCGATCGCCGCCGGCGTGGTCGAGGTCACGCCCTACGACGACACCCCCGGGCTGCTTGACGCCACCAAGCGCGCGGTCACACAGGCGCTGGCGGCAGGACTGCGCAAGGAGGACATCGTCCTGCTGACCTACGCGGGTCGCGAGCGCTCGCGCCTGCTGCCGTTCGATCGCCTGGGCCCGCACCAGCTGCGCCGCTTCTCTGGCGAGTACGACCTGTTCGGGGCGCCCGTGTACACGGAGGGCGACCTGCTCGCCGAGACCGTCTACCGCTTCAAGGGCCAGGCCGCGCCTTGCGTGATCTTCACGGAGATCGACTTTCCCGAATTCGACGAGCGCGCGCGGCGCAAGCTCTTCGTGGGCATGACTCGCGCCGGACTACGGCTGCACCTGGTCATGTCGCGCACGGCTGAACGCAAGCTCGCGCAGCGCGTTGCAAGCGTCTGACTCCATCGCGGATTTCCCTAGGGCGCCCGCCGCGGCTTGATGGTTCGCAAGCTCCAACGTGTCGCCCTCGGTTAGGGTGGGGGTGTCATAGGCACAGAAAGAGCTTCATGCAGTTCCGTTTCTTCAAGCGTCCCTCCACGCTCGCACTCGAGTCCGCCATCGCCGCGCTGGCGATCGGCTATCTGCTGGTCGTCGCTGGCCTCGTCATGCCGGTGCTGTCGTTCGTCGGTGTGGCCGTGATGTTCGCCGGCCTCGGCGTCGTCTTCGACCTCGGCGCAGGCACGCGTCGCGACACGGCCACCCTCTGGCCAGCCACCTAGACAGGTCAGTTTCCCGTCCCGATCGCGCACCACCTGGCAGGCCGCCTGGTTCCTGCCGCGCCTGACCGCCCGCTGCCCTCAGGGGCGGGTGGCCAGATTCAGCACAGCCTCGGTTTCCGCGTCCGGCGGGGCGCCGTCGAGGCAGGCGCGCAACAGCGCCTGCTCGCGTTCGCCGTCCAGTCCCGCGCTGCTCAGCCACGCCGGCGAGTAGTAGGTGTGCGCATAGCGGCTGCCCGAGTCGCACAGGATCGTCACCACCGAGCCTGACTGCCCGCGCCGGCGCATGTCTTCCATGCACGCCAGCGCCGCGATCAGATTGGTCCCCGTGCTGCCCCCCACGCTGCGGCCAAGGCGGCGCGAGACCTCGCGCATCGCCGCGATCGACCAGCGATCGGGCACCTTCACCATCGCGTCGATCACGTCGGGCAGGAACGAAGCCTCCACCCTCGGCCGCCCGATGCCCTCGATGCGCGAGGCCTCCTCGATGCGGATCGTGCAATCGCGTTTCAGGTAGTAGTCGAAGAAGACCGATCGCTCGGCGTCGACGCCGCACACCCGCGTGGGGTGCTGGCAGTAGCGCGCGTAGCGGCCCAGCGTCGCCAGCGTCCCGCCCGTGCCCGCGCTCGACACCAGCCACGCCGGGCAGGGGTGCGGCTCGCGCCGCATCTGCTGGTAGATCGAGTCCGCGATGTTGTTGTTCGCGCGCCAGTCCGTTGCCCGCTCGGCGTAGGTGAACTGGTCCATGTAATGCCCGTGCAACTCGCGAGCCAGGCGCTCGGACTCGGCGTAGATCGCGCCCGCCTCGTCGACCAGGTGACAGCGCCCGCCCTGGAACTCGATCGCCGCGATTTTCTCGGGCGAGGTCGTGGTCGGCATCACCGCCACGAACGGCAGCCCCAGCAGGCGCGCGAAATAGGCCTCCGACACCGCGGTCGAGCCGCTCGAGGCCTCGACCACCGTGCTGCCCGCATTCAGCCACCCGTTACATAAGGCATACAGAAACAGCGATCGCGCCAAGCGATGCTTCAAGCTCCCCGTCGGGTGGCTGGATTCGTCCTTGAGGTACAGGTCGATCCCCGGAAAGCCCGCGATGGGCAGGGGGATGAGGTGCGTGTCGCTCGAGCGCTGGAAGTCCGCGTCGATCCTCTGTATGGCCTGGCGGATCCACTCGCGGCCGGACGGTGTGCTGGAACGGTCGATCATGGCGTCACGAAGTTAGCACGCGCCCAGATTGCGACCGCCAGCCCGGGTGCGCGCACACAGGGTGACGCGCCGATGCGCAATTTCCGACACGATCCGGCAAAGCCCCTGCGATAGACTCGAAACGCGGTTGAACCGAATGGGGCGCGCGGCACCTGAACCGCGCGCGACGAGCTTGCAGCACGTGTTCTGGGAGGGGGTCTCATGCAGTTCAATCTGACGTCGCGTGCTCAACGCGTGTGGGGCGCAGCGGCGCTCGTAGCCTCGATGGTCGTGCTGGCGGGTTGCAGCGCGACCGGCTCGCATCCGCCGGCGCCCAAGGCCGCATCCGACGCGGACTACAAGTACCTCATCGGCCCGCTCGACAACGTCAACATCATCGTCTGGCGCAACCCCGAACTGTCCACCTCCGTGCCGGTGCGTCCCGACGGACGCATCTCCACGCCCCTGGTCGAAGACCTGCCGGCCGCCGGGCGCAACCCTTCGGACCTCAGCCGCGACCTCGAGAAGGCGCTGGGCAAGTTCATCCGTGACCCGGTGGTCACCGTCATCGTCACCGGATTCCAGGGCCCGTACAGCGAGCAGATCCGCATCGTCGGCGAGGCTTCGCGCCCGCAGGCGCTGCCCTACCGCCAGAACATGACCATGCTCGACGTGATGATCGCGGTGGGCGGGCTCACCGACTTCGCCGACGGCAACGGCGCCGTGCTGGTGCGCGGTTCCGAGGCGGGCAAGCAGTACTCGGTGCGCCTGCGCGACCTCGTTCGTCGCGGCGACATCTCGGCCAACGTGCCGGTGCGCCCGGGCGACGTGCTCATCATCCCGCAGAGCTGGTTCTGATCGCCTCGCGCCCAACTCCTCTTTCCAGCGATCCCCTGGTCCAAGGCTGAGCCGTGGAAGAAATCATCCAGCAACTCGTCGTCATCCTGCGTTCCATGTGGCTGCGCCGCTGGGCGGGCCTCGCGGTCGCCTGGGTCGCCGCCGTGGTCGGGCTGTTCGTCGTCTCGCGCATCCCCGACCGCTACGAGGCCGAGGCCCGCGTGTACGTCGACACCCAGACCGTGCTCAAGCCGCTGCTCTCTGGGCTCGCGGTCCAGCCCGACGTCAATCAGCAGATCACGATGATGGCGCGCACCCTGATCACGCGGCCCAACGTCGAGAAGCTGATCCGCTCGTCCGACATGGACCTCGGTGTCAAGAACCCCAAGGAAATGGACGGGCTGGTCGAGGACGTCACCAGGCGCCTCAAGCTCAGCGGCGGCGGGCGCGAGAACATCTACGACATCAGCTTCCGCGACACCAACCCGGCGCTCGCCAAGCGCGTGGTGCAGAACGTGGTCTCGATGTTCGTCGAGTCCGGACTGGGCGACAAGAAGCGTGATGCCGATACCGCGCGCCGCTTCCTCGACGAGCAGATCAAGACCTACGAAAAGCAGCTGCTCGAAGCCGAAGATCGGCTCAAGAACTTCAGGCTGCGCAACCTGGGTGTTGCCGGCGCAGGCAGCAACACCGACTACGTCTCGCGCTTCGGCGGTCTCAACGACGAGATCGGCAAGGTGCGCATGGACCTGCGCGCCGCCGAGCAATCGCGCGACGCCATCAAGCGCGAACTCGCCGGCGAGGACCCCGTCATGCTGCCCGAGCCCGGCTCGACCACCGGCGGCTCGCCCGTGCCCGAGATCGACTCGCGCATCGAAACCCAGCGCCGCCAGCTCGACGAACTGTTGCGCCGCTACACCGATCAGCATCCCGACGTCGTGGCCACCCGCCGCCTGATCACCCAGCTCGAGGACCAGAAGCGGCAGGAGCTCGAGGCCCGCAAGAAGTCCGCGGCCGCCACGCCCGGGCGTTACTCGGCCTCGACCAATCCGGTGTTCCAGCAGCTCAAGATCTCGCTGGCCGAGCAGGAAGCGAATGTGGCGGCCTTGCGCGCCAGACTGGCCGAACTGCAAGGGCGCATGGACGCCATGCGTGCCGCGGCCGGCCAGGTGCCCCAGGTCGAAGCCGAACTCTCGCAGATGAACCGCGACTACGAGGTGCTGCGCAAGAACTACGAGGCCCTCGTGGCCCGGCGCGAATCGGCCAAGATGGCCGAGGGCGCCGACGCCACGGCCGGCATGGCCGACTTCCGGGTGATCGATCCGCCGCGCGTGTCGCCCACCCCGGTGTTTCCCAATCGTCTCGTGTTCATTGCCATGGCGCTGGGCGCGGCGCTCGGCGCGGGTGTGGTCGCCAGTTTCATCCTCTCGCAGCTCTTCCCGCGCATCCAGGATGCCAAGTCCCTGCGCACCCTGACCAATCGTCCGGTGCTGGGCAGCGTGAGCCTGCTGCTCGACGCGCCCATGGTGCGCAAGGAACGCGTGCTCAACGTCGCTTTCGTCTCCGGCCTGGGCGCGCTCGTGCTCATGTTCGGAGCCTGGCTAGGCTGGATTGCCATGGTGTCTCAACGTGTCTGACAAGCGCCCCACCAGCGTCATCGAGCGCGCCGCGGCGCGTCTCGCCCAACTGCGCAACGCGGGCATCGAAGTGGCCACGCCCTCCACCGGTGCCAAGCCGGACGGCGCGATCGCCCTCGATCCGGGCCAGCCGCTGCCGCCGATGCCGCCTCTCGGCCCCACCGGTGCGGCTGCCGGCGCGCGCCTGCCCGCAGGCACTCCGGCCAGCCGCGTCCCGGAGCCCACGCCCGCTCCGCCGGCGCGGCGCGTCGACATCGACTTCGACCGCCTCGCCGGCATGGCCTACCTCACGCCCGGCGCGCCGCGCAGCCAGCTGGCCGACGAGTACCGCGTCATCAAGCGCAGCCTGCTCCTGCACATCGACACCCAGCCGGCCGAGGCGGTGAACCCCACCAACCTGATCATGGTCACCAGCGCCCTGGCGGGCGAGGGCAAGACCTTCACCGCGATCAACCTCGCCATGTCCATGGCCAGCGAACTCGATCGCACCGTGCTGCTGGTCGACGCCGACGTGCAGCGCCCCGCCGTGCTCGACCGCCTGGGCCTGCCGCGCAGCAAGGGGCTGCTGGATCTGCTCACCGACCCGTCAGTCGCGCTGCACGACGTGCTGCTCAGGACCAATGTCGAGAAGCTCACCCTGCTGCCCGCGGGCACAGCGCACGCCCAGGCCACCGAACTGCTGGCCAGCGACGCCATGGACCGGCTGCTCGTCGACATCGCCAACCGCTATCCCGACCGAGTGATCATTTTCGACGCGCCGCCGCTGCTCGCGTCCACCGAGTCGCGCGTGCTGGCCACGCACATGGGCCAGGTCGTCGTCGTGGTGTCGGCCGACAAGACACCGCAGGCCAGTCTCATGGAGGCCATGCGCAACCTCGAGACCTGCCCCCTGGTCTACTCGGTGCTCAACCGTACGCGCCGCGCCGGTGCCGGGTCCTACTACGGCTATTACGGTTACGGCTACTGAGTCCATGCGTTCCGGCGCCGACCGCATCCCGTCAGTCCTCGCGGGCCGTCGCTCGGTACGCGGGCGCTGCACCCGCTCGCTGCCGCCCACCTTGCTCGCACTGGCCGTTGCCGCCACCGCTTGCCCGGCGGCGGCGCAGTCGGGGCCGCTGGGCGAAGCTGCCGGCGTGGCGGGCGGCGGAACCGGGCTCGCGGTGTCGGGCACGCCCGACCGCAGCTTCGGGCTCGCGGGGCGGCAGCCGCAGTTCACGGCGAGCATCGGGGGCAACGCCACCCTGACCAACAACTCGAATCTGTCCTCGAACGCCACCAAGGAGAGCGACCTCATCCTGAGCGTCACGCCCTCGATCGGCGTCAACTACCAGGGCGGACGCCTGAGCCTCAACGGCAACGTCGGCCTCACTGCGCTCTACTACGTCAACGGCACGCAGGACAACTCGATCTTCCCGGCCATCGCCCTAGCCGGCACCTACGAGGCGATCGACAACTTCCTGTTCATCGACGGCTACGTCAACGGCAACACCCAGTTCATCAGCCCCTTCGGACCGCAGGTGGAGGGGCAGAACACCTCGAACACCTACACCGCCTACAACTACAACCTCGCGCCCTACATTCGCGGCCGCGCCTGGGGCGACGTCGAATACTTCGCCCGCAGCGACAGCACCTGGAGCAACTCCACGCAGGACGGTTTCGAGAACACCTACCTCTGGGCGGTGCAGGCGAGCCTCACCCGCGGCCCGCGCCCCTGGGGCTGGTCGCTGCTTTACAACATGAACCGTTGGGACGGCGGCTCGCGTCAGACCTTCGACAACAACGTCGCCCGGCTCGTCCTCACCTACCTGGTCAACGAGTCGCTCACCATCAGCGCCCGCGGCGGCTACGAAAGCCAGAGCGGCACCTTGCTGTCCTCGACCGACGTGATCTACGGCGGCGGCCTGACCTACCGTCCCAGCCCGCGCACCGACCTCAACGGCTACTGGGAGAAGCGCTTCTTCGGTGACTCCTGGAACGCGAGCTTCACCCACCGTCTGCCGCGCACCTCGATGAGCCTGCTCACCTCGCGCGACATCTCGTTCACCACCAACTCGCTGTTCACGGTGCCGGGCACGAGCAACGTCTTCACCTCGGTCGACGCGCTGCTCGCCACGCGCATTCCCAACGCCGATGCGCGCGCCATCGCCGCGCGCGAGCTCATCAGCCGCAACGGCCTGCCCGACACGCTCACCTCGCCGGTCCAGGTCTACACCGACCAGCTCACCGTCCAGACCAACTACTCCGGCATCCTGGTGTGGAGCGGGGCGCGCAACTCGGCCGCGCTCAACGGCTTCTACCTGCGCACCCAGGGCATCACCGCCACCGGCGTCGCCCTGCCGGGGCTGCTCACCGGGATCAATACCGTGCAGCGCGGCGGATCGGTGTCGTTCAGCCACCGCCTCGATCCGCTCACCAGCCTGAGCGCCGTGGCCCTGCTGCAGGACACCGTCGGCTTCGCGGGCAGCGCCGGCCAGTTCACGCGCACCTACACCTACCGACTGCAGGCCAGTCGTCAGTTCGCCCCCAAGCTCAGCGCCTACGCGGGCGCGCGCTACGTGGCGTCCGACTCGAACGTGGACAACGCATACAACGAGGCCGCCATCTTCGCCGGCGCGACCTACGTCTTCTGAGGAATCATGTACGAGGCGTACTACGGCTTCACAGGCAAGCCCTTCCAGCTCAACCCGGACCCGTCCTTCTATTACGGCTCCAAGGGGCACACCAGCGCCTACTCCTACCTGCAGTACGGCGTGTATCAGGGCGAGGGCTTCATCGTCATCACCGGCGAGATCGGCACCGGCAAGACCACGCTCACGCGCGCCCTGCTCGAGCACCTCGACCCCAACCGCGTGATCGCCGTGCAGCTCGTCAGCACCCTGATCGACGCCGACGACCTGCTGCGCGCCGTGGCCACCGCCTTTGGCGTGCCCATCAAGGGTGCCGACAAGGCCGAGCTGCTGGCCACTCTCGAGGCCTTCCTCACCACCCTCGTCGGCCAGGACAAGCGCGCCCTGCTGGTGGTCGACGAGGCGCAGAACCTCACGCCGCGCGCGCTCGAAGAGCTGCGCATGCTCTCCAACTTCCAGTACGGCGACCGCGCCCTGCTGCAAAGCTTCCTGATCGGCCAGCCCGAGCTGCGCCAGATGCTGCGCAGCCCCAGCATGGAGCAGCTGCGCCAGCGCGTGATCGCGTCCTACCACCTCGGGCCCCTGGCCCCTGAAGAGACCGCCGGCTACATCGCCCACCGCCTCAAGCACGTGGGCTGGACGGGCGAGAACCCCGCGATCGATCCCGCCGCCATCGAGGCGATCCACCAGTCCACCGGCGGCATTCCGCGCAAGATCAACTCGCTCACCAATCGCGTCCTGCTCTCGGCCTACCTGGCCGAGAAAGACCACATCGGCGCCGACGACGTCGAGGCCGTCACCCGCGAGATCAGCGGCGAACTCGGCCCCAGCAACGCCCGCCGGCCGGTGGCCGTCGCGCCGGCCGAGCTCGGCATGCGCGACACCGTGGGCCGCAGCAATGCGCTCTCGTCCATCGCCGCGCGGCTCGACCGCATCGAGCGCAGCCTCGCGCTGCTGATCGAGGCCCTGCGCCCCGAGAACCCGCCCAAGCCCGAGCGGCGCGTGGGCAGCGGCAAGTCCAACCGTCCGGCGAGGCTCTGATGGGCAGCCCTGAACTTCCGGCCGGCGCCATCGTCTGCGTGGTGGGCGCGCGTCCCAACTTCATGAAGATGGCGCCGCTGCTGCGCGCGCTCGCCAGCCAGGCCGGGGCGCCGCCCGCGCTGCTGGTGCACACCGGGCAGCACTACGACCACGCGCTCTCCGACCAGCTCTTCCAGGACCTCGGCCTGCCCGCGCCCGACGTGAATCTCGAGGTCGGCTCGGCGAGCCACGCGGTGCAGACCGCCGAAGTCATGCGCCGCTTCGAGCCGGTGATCGACCAGACCCAGCCCAGCTGCGTCGTGGTGGTGGGCGACGTCAACTCCACGCTCGCCTGCGCGCTGGTGGCCGCCAAGAAGGGCGTGCCGGTGGCGCACGTCGAGGCCGGCCTGCGCAGCTACGACCGCGCCATGCCCGAAGAGATCAACCGCGTGCTCACCGACCAGATCTCCGATCTGCTCTACACCACCGAGCACCTGGCCGCCGCCAACCTCGCCCGCGAGGGCGTCTCGGGCGAGCGCGTGCACTTCGTCGGCAACCTGATGATCGATTCGCTCCACGCCGCGCTGCCGCTGGCGCGCGCGCCGGCGCAGACGCTCGTCGCCGCTGGCATCGAGCCCGAGTTTGTCGAGCGCGGCTACGGCCTCGTGACCCTGCACCGTCCCTCCAACGTGGACGATCCCGCCGCGCTCGCCGAGGTGCTCGACATCCTGGCCGACACCAGCGCGCGCCTGCCGCTGGTGTGGCCCGTGCATCCGCGCACCCGCGCCGCCATCGAGCGCGCCGGCCTCGACGCGCGCCTGGGTGCCATGCGGCTCGCGCTGCTGCCGCCCCAGGGCTACCTCGAGATGGTCGGCCTGATGCGCGAGGCGCGCGTGGCACTCACCGACTCCGGCGGCGTCCAGGAAGAGACCACCGCGCTGGGCGTGCCCTGCCTCACCATGCGCGAGAACACCGAGCGCCCCATCACGCTTTCCGAGGGCACCAACACCCTGGTCGGCCGCGACCGCATGTACATCGCCAGCCTGCTCGACGAGATCCTCGCCGGCGGCGGCAAGCACGGCCGCGTGCCCAAGGGCTGGGACGGCCAGGCCGCGCCGCGCATCGCGGCCCACCTCACCGCGTGGCTGGCGCAGCGCGCCACCGCGCACGCATGAGGTCGCGCCGTGAGCCCCGTGCCCCGCGACCATGAGGTCGTCAACGCCCTGAGCATCGACGTCGAGGACTGGTTCCAGGTCTCGGCCTTCGCGCCCCACATCGACCGCGCCGACTGGGACCGCTTGCCCTGCCGCGTCGAGCGCAATGTCGACCGCCTGCTCGAGTTGCTGGCCGGCTCCGAGGCGCGCGCCACCTTCTTCACCCTGGGCTGGATCGCCGAGCGCTACCCGCAGCTCGTGCGCCGCATCCACGCCGCGGGGCACGAGGTCGCCAGCCACGGCTACGGCCACCTGCGTGCCAGCGAGCAGACCCGCGAGCAGTTCCGCAACGACATCCGCAGCGCCCGCGCCCTGCTCGAAGACCAGGCCGGCGCGCCGGTGCGCGGCTACCGCGCGCCCAGCTTCTCGATCGGCCGCGACAACCTCTGGGCCTTCGACGAACTCGCCGAGGCCGGCTACCGCTACAGCTCCAGCGTGTACCCCGTGGCGCACGACCACTACGGCATGCCCGAGGCGCCGCGCTTCCCCTGGCAGGTGCGCGAGGGCCTCACCGAGATCCCCGTCACCACCGCGCGCATGGCCGGGCGCAACTGGCCGGCGGGCGGCGGAGGCTACTTCCGGCTCGCGCCCTACGCCGTGTCGCGCTGGGCCATCGCCCGCGTCAACCGCGAGGACCGCCGCCCCGCGATCTTCTACATGCACCCCTGGGAGATCGACCCCGGCCAGCCGCGCATGAACGGCGTGGGCTTCAAGACCCGCTTCCGCCACTACCTCAACCTCGAGCGCACCGAGCGTCGCCTGGGCCGCCTGCTCGACGACTTCCGCTGGGGCCGCGTCGACCAGGTCTTCGCCGGGGATCTCGCATGAACGCCGCCGACGCGCCCCTGCATGCCGCGCTCGCGGTGCGCCCCTATCGCGAGGCCGACCGCGAGGCTTGGGAGCGCTTCGTCGCCGCCGCGCCCGAGGCCAGCTTCTTCCACCGCATCGAGTGGCGCGCCATCCTGCAAGAAGTCTTCCGCCACCGCACCCACTACCTGGTCGCCACGCGCGGGCCCGAGCTCGTCGGCGTGCTGCCGCTGGCCGAGGTGCGCAGCCGGCTCTTTGGCCACTCGCTCGTGTCGCTGCCCTTCGCGGTGTATGGCGGCGCCGTGGCGCTCGATGACGCCGCCATCGCCGCCCTGCACGGCGCGGCGGTCGAGCTCGCCCGCAGCCTGGGCGTGAGCCACCTCGAGCTGCGCAACCGTGTCTCGCGCGAGCCCGCCTGGCCGCGCCAGGACCTCTACGTCACCTTCCGCAAGCCCATCCTGCCCGAGGTCGAGGCCAACCTCACCGCCATCCCGCGCAAGCAGCGCGCCATGGTGCGCAAGAGCATCGGCCGCGGGCTGGCGAGCGAGATCGACCGCGACGCCACACGCTTCTTCGCCCTCTACGCCGACAACCAGCACCGCCACGGCACGCCGCCGCACGCGCGCCGCTACTTCGACGCGCTGCTCGCGCACTTCGGCGCCGACGCCGAGGTGCTCACCGTGCTCGACCCGCAGGGCCAGCCGGTCTCGGGCGTGCTCTCGTTCTACTGGCGCGACGAGGTGCTGCCCTACTACGCCGGCGACCTCGCCAGCGCGCGCGACCTGGCCGCCAACGACTTCAAGTACTGGGAACTCATGCGCCGCGCCTGCGAGCGCGGGCTCAAGGTCTTCGACTACGGCCGCTCCAAGCGCGACACCGGCTCCTTCGACTTCAAGAAGAACTGGGGCTTCGAGCCTGTGCCGCTCGCCTACGAGTACCAGCTGCTTACGCGCGACTCGGTGCCGCAGAACAACCCGGCCAATCCGCGCTACCGCCTGATGATCGACACCTGGCGCCGCCTGCCGCGCCCCGTGGCCAATGCGCTCGGCCCGCACCTCGTGCGCCACCTGGGCTGAACGCCATGCGTCCGCTGCTCTACCTCGCGCACCGCCTGCCCTTTCCCCCGAACAAGGGCGACAAGATCCGCTCCTTCCACCTGCTGCGCCACCTCGCGCAGCGCTGGCGGGTGCACCTGGGCTGCTTTGTCGACGCGCAGGAAGACCTGGCCCACGTGCCCGAGCTCGCCCGCTACTGCGCCAGCCACTGCGCCCTGCCCATGAACCCGCGGCTCGCCCGGCTCAAGAGCCTGCGCGGCCTGCTCAGCGGCGAGGCGCTCACGCTGCCCTACTACCGCAGCGCCGCCATGCAGCGCTGGGTGGCCGACACCGTCGCCCGCGAAGGCATCGCCCACGCGGTGGTCTTCTCGTCCGCCATGGCGCAGTACACCGAGGGGCTAAACGGCGTGCGCGTGGTCAACGACTTCTGCGATGTCGACTCCGCCAAATGGGAGCAGTACTCACGCAGCCACGCCTGGCCGGTGTCGTGGGTCTACGGCCGCGAGGGCGAGCGCCTGCTGGTCTCCGAGCGCGAGGCCGCCGCCCGCTCGGCCGCCTGCATCTTCGTCACCGAGCCCGAGGCGCGCCTGTTCCGCGAGCTGGCCCCTGAAGTCGCCGACAAGGTGCACGCCATCGAGTGCGGCGTCGACACCGCCTTCTACGATCCGCGCGCCGATCGCGCCTCGCCTTATGCCGCCGGCGAAGTGCCCATCGTCATGACCGGCGTGATGGACTACTGGCCCAACATCGACGCCGCCACCTGGTTCGCGCGCGCTGCCCTGCCCAGCATTGCCCGTGCCCACCCTGCCGTGCGCTTCTACATCGTCGGCATGAATCCGGCGCCCACCGTGCAGGCGCTCTCGGCCGATCCGCGCGTGGTCGTCACCGGCAAGGTGGCCGATGTGCGCCCCTGGGTGCAGCACGCGCGTGTGGTGGTGGCGCCGCTGCGCGTGGCGCGCGGCGTCCAGACCAAGGTGCTCGAAGGCATGGCGCTCGGGCGGCCGGTGGTCGTGTCCGCGGCCAGCGCCGAGGCCGTGCCCGGTCGGCCGGGCGAGGACTACGCCGTGGCGACCAGCTCGCAGGACTTCATCGATCGCGTGGGCGACCTGCTCGATCCCGTCGCGGGCGAGGCCATGGGGCTGCGCGCCCGGGCGCGCATCCTGTCCGACTGCGACTGGGACCGCAACCTCGGCGCGCTCGACGCCTTGCTCGAGCCCGAGGCACCGCCCGAGGTGAGCCGCCATGCACGCTGAGCCTCAAGTCCGCCTGCACGGCATCGCGGCCGGCGCGCGTCTCATGACGCCCGCGCTCGCCTTCACGCTCGTGACGCTCGTGCTCGTGGTCGTGCTCTCGGTCTTCCCGGCCACCACGCGCTCCATGGTCGACATCTGGATCCGCGCCGAGACCTTCAATCACTGCTTCCTCGTCTTCCCCATCTTCCTGTGGCTGGTCTGGCGCGAGCGCGCCATCCTGGCCGGCACGGCACTGCGCCCCTGGTGGCCGGGCCTGCTGTTCGTGGCCGGCGCGGGTTTCGTGTGGCTGCTGGGCGAGCTCGGCTCCGCCATCGGGCCCTCGCAGTTCGCCATGGTGGCCATGGTCCCCGCGCTCGTGCTCACGCTGTTCGGCTGGGGCTGGGCCAAGGCCATCGCCATCCCGCTGCTCTTCCTGTTCTTCGCGGTGCCCTTCGGCGAGGTCTTCGTTCCCCAACTCATCGACTGGACCGCCGACTTCACCGTCATGGCCCTCCTGGCCACCGGCGTGCCGGTCTACCGCGAAGGCAACCACTTCATCATCCCCAGCGGGGCGTGGTCCGTGGTCGAGGCCTGCAGCGGCATCCGCTACCTGATCGCCTCGTTCATGGTGGGCTGCGTCTACGCCTGGCTGATGTACCGCTCCACCGCGCGGCGCGTGGGCTTCATCCTGGTGTCGATCATCACGCCGCTCGTGGCCAACTGGCTGCGCGCCTACATCATCGTGATGCTCGGGCACCTCTCGAACAACCGCATCGCCACCGGCGTGGATCACATCATCTACGGCTGGATCTTCTTCGGCATCGTGATGGCGCTCATGTTCTGGATCGGCAGCTTCTGGCGCGAGGATCCCATCGCCGGCCAGGAGCCGCCGCCGCCGGCGCCGCTGCCCTTCGACGCCAATCGCCCGCTGCTTGCGGCCGGTGCCGGAGTCGCGCTCCTGCTCGTGCCGCATGTCGCCCTGGCCGGGCTCGAAGCGCTGCGCGACACGCGCCCCGTGCAGTTGCAGCTTGTCGCCCCCAGCGGCGGCTGGACGCAGGTGGATGCCGCGGCGTCCTGGCGCCCCGACGTGCACGGTGCCGCACGCGAGTCCGTGCAGACCTTCCAGAAGAACGGCACGCGCGTGACCGTGTTCATCGCCGTGTTCCGCAACCAGCAGCAGGGCAGGGAGCTCGTCAACTCGCTCAACCAGACCGTCGAGCCCGGCAACCAGCGCTGGCACATGGTGGCCGCGGGCACCGAGTCATTCGAGGCCGCTGGCGGCCCGGCCCAGGCGCGGCGCGTGCTGGTGGCCGGCAACGCCGGCCGCCTCGAGACGCTCACCTGGTACTGGCTCGGCCAGGAGTCCACCATCAGCGACGTGCGCGGCAAGGTCGACCTCGCGCGCGACCGCCTGCTCGGCCGCTCCGACACCTCGGCCTGGGTCTCGGTCTCGACCGATGCCGCCGGCGGCCCGGCAGCGCGCGCCGCCCTGCGCGACTTCGTCCAGCAGATGGGCCCCTCGATTCACGCCGCGCTCGCGGCCACGGCGGCGCGCTGATGGACCCGCGCCCGCTCGTTGCGCACGTGGTCTACCGCTTCGATGTCGGCGGGCTCGAGAACGGCGTCGTCAACCTCATCAACCGCCTGCCCGCCAACGCCTGGCGCCATGCGGTCATCGCGCTCACCGAGGTCACCGACTTTCGCCTTCGCATCGAGCGCACGGACGTCGAGTTCGTCTCGCTGCACAAGCCCGCCGGTCACGGCTTGAAGATGCTGCCGCGCCTGGTGAGCGAGTTCCGCCGCCTGCGCCCGGCCATCGTGCACACGCGCAACCTGGCCGCGCTCGAGGCCAGCCTGCCCGCCTGGCTCGCCGGCGTGCCGGCGCGCGTGCACGGCGAGCACGGCTGGGATGTCTCCGATCTGCGCGGCGCCAGCCGCAAGCACCGCCTCATCCGCCGCGCCTACCGGCCCTTCGTGTCGCACTACATCGCGCTCTCGCGCCACCTGGCGAGCTACCTGCACCAGCAGGTGGGCGTGCCGGTGTCGCGCGTGAGCCAGATCTACAACGGCGTCGATGTGGCCCGCTTTCATCCTGCCGCTGCGCCCCAGCGCCCCGAGGGCTGCCCCTTCGGGCCCGAGACCTTCCTGGTCGGCACCGTCGGCCGGCTCGAGGTCGTGAAGGACCAGGTCTTGCTGGCCCTGGCCTTTGCCAACGCGGTGTCGTCCTCGTCTGCGGCGCGTGCGCGCCTGCGCCTGGCCATCGTGGGCGAGGGCTCGCAGCGCGCCCGCATCGAAGCCGTGCTGCGCGAGGCCGGCGTGCTCGACCTCGCCTGGCTGCCCGGCGCGCGCCACGACGTGCCCGCCGTGCTGCGCGGGCTCGACGCCTTCGTGCTGCCCTCGCTGGCCGAGGGCATCTCGAACACCATCCTCGAGGCCATGGCCAGCGGCCTGCCGGTGGCTGCCACCGCCGTGGGCGGCAACGTCGAGCTGGTGGAAGAGGGCGTCACCGGCCGCCTCGTGCCCGCCGCCGCGCCCATGGCGCTCTCGGCCGTGCTGCTCGATTGGCTCGCCGATCCCTCCCGCGCCCGCGCGCTCGGCTGTGCCGGCCGCGCCGTAGCCGAGGCCCGCTTCGGGCTCGACCGCATGGCGGCCGACTACCAGAACGTCTATCAATCGCTGCTCACGCAGGGGCGTGCCGCCACGGCACCCACGGTGGCCTGAGATGCGCCACGCCCCCCTGCCCAACTCCGGCCCGCGCAGCGCTTGCGCGCGGGCCCCCGCCACGAAGGCCTGACCATGTGCGGCATCACCGGCATCATCGATCTCAAGGGCCGCCGCCAGTTCGAGCGCGCCGTGATCGAGCGCATGAACGAGTCGCAGCGTCACCGCGGCCCCGACGAAGGCGACCTCTATCTCGCGCCGGGCATCGCGCTCGGCCACCGCCGCCTGTCGATCATCGACCTCGCCACCGGCCAGCAGCCGCTGTTCAACGAGGACGGCAGCGTCGTCATCGTCTTCAACGGCGAGATCTACAACTACCAGGACCTGGTGCCCGAGCTCGAGGCCCTGGGCCATGTGTTCCGCACCCGCAGCGACACCGAGGTCATCGTCCACGCCTGGGAGGCCTGGGGCGAGTCCTGCGTCGAGCGCCTGCGCGGCATGTTCGCCTTCGCCATCTGGGACGAGAACCGCCAGACCCTGTTCATGGCGCGCGACCGCCTCGGCGTGAAGCCCATGTACTACGCCGCGCTGCCCGACGGGCAATTGCTCTTCGGCTCGGAGCTCAAGTCGGTGATGGCCCACGGCGGCCTGCCGCGAGAGATCGACCCGCTGGCGCTCGAAGAGTATTTCTCGCTCGGCTACGTGGCCGAGCCGCGCACCGTGTTCAAGGCGGCGCGCAAGCTGCCGCCGGGCAGCCTCATCAGCCTGCGGCGCGGCCAGCCCGTGGGCGAGCCGCGCACCTACTGGGACGTGCGCTTCACCGGCGACGCCCGCATCGGCGCGGCCGAGGCGCAGGAAGAACTCGTCGCCCGCCTGCGCGAATCGGTGCGCCTGCGCATGATCGCCGAGGTGCCGCTGGGCGCCTTTCTCTCGGGCGGAGTCGACTCCAGCGCCGTGGTGGCCATGATGGCCGAGCAGAGCACCGAGTCCGTCAAGACCTGCTCGATCGCCTTCAACGACCCGCGCTTCGACGAGTCCGCCTTCGCCCAGCAGGTGGCCGACCGCTACTTCACCGAGCACCATGTCGACCGCGTCGACACCGACGACTTCGACCTCGTCGACACCCTGGCCCGCCTCTACGACGAGCCCTACGCCGACAGCTCCGCCATCCCCACCTACCGCGTCTGCCAGCTCGCGCGCCGCCACGTGACGGTGGCGCTCTCGGGCGACGGCGGCGACGAGAGCTTCGGCGGCTACCGCCGCTACCGCCTGCACATGGCCGAGGAACGCCTGCGCGCCGCGCTGCCCCTGGGCGTGCGCCGGCCGGTGTTCGGGCTGCTGGGCCGCGTGTACCCCAAGGCCGACTGGGCGCCGCGCCCGCTGCGCGCCAAGGCCACCTTCCAGGCGCTGGCGCGCGACACCGTCGACGCCTACTTCCACGGCGTGTCCATCGTGCGCGACGACCTGCGCAGCGCGCTCTTCTCCAACTCCCTCAAGGCCGAGCTGGGCGGCTACAACGCGGTGGAACTCTTCCGCGCCCACGCCGGCCGCGCCCAGGTGCACGACGCGCTCTCGCTGGTGCAGTACCTCGACCTCAAGACCTACCTGGTGGGCGACATCAACACCAAGGTCGACCGCGCCAGCATGGCCCACAGCCTCGAGGTGCGTGAGCCGCTCATGGACCACCCGCTCGTGGAGTGGCTGGCCAGCCTGCCCAGCGATCTCAAGATCCGCGGCGACGAAGGCAAGTGGCTGCTCAAGAAGGCCATGGAGCCCCACCTGCCGCGCGACATCATGTACCGCCCCAAGCAGGGCTTCTCGGTGCCTCTGGCCCGCTGGTTCCGTGGCCCGCTGCGCGAGCGCGTGCGCGAGGCCGTGCTGGGCGGCCCGATGGCCGACACCGGCTGGTTCAACCGCCTGACCCTGCAGAAGATCCTCGCCGAGCACGAAAGCGGCGTGCGCGACCACTCCGCGCCGCTGTGGACCATCCTCATGTTCGACGCCTTCCTGCGCAACGT
>DAOTEJ010000055.1:0-18205 GCA_035454085.1 Burkholderiaceae bacterium
ATGAAGATCGGCATGAAGATCACGATGATCTCGGTCCACTCCAGCGGCCAGCCCAGGATGAAGATGAGTACCTGCGACAGGATCAGAAACTGGGTCTTGCTGAGGTTGAGCGACATCACCCAGTTCTCGACCAGTTCCTGTCCGCCCAGCAGGGCGAAGGCGGCCGAGAAGATCGACGAGCCCACGAACAGCCAGCACACCATCGCGCTGGTCTTGCCGGTGAGGTAGACCGACTCGCGCACCGGACCCAGCAGCTTGCTCTGGAAGAAGGCCATCAGCGCGCCCAGACCGGCCCCGGCCGCGGCCAGCGCGCCCAGCCAATCCGGCACCGGGCGGGCGACGAACTGGGTCTTGTAGAGCAGGAACCACAGCACCGTGCCGAACAGCAGGATCCAGATCGGCGCCCAGGACAGCAGGATCCCTTTGGCTTTCGTCCAGCCCTGATTGAGCGCCATGTAGACCGCCGCGAGCGCGTAGCCGCCGCCCGCACCCACGGCCGCCGCCTCCGTGGGCGTGGCCAGACCGAAGACGATCGAGCCCAGCACCGCCAGGATCAGCACCACCAGCGGGAAGAACGAGGCCAGCAGCATCTTGAAAATCTGCAGGCGGTGGAAGGTAAAGAAGGCGTAGAACACCGCCAGTACCGCCGCGCCGATGGCCAGCGTGATCCAGAACCATCGGGGCGCAGGCACACGCTCAGCCACTGCGGCCGGCGCCTGCGCGGCCGCGTCTGCCGCGGGAGCGCGAGCAGCCGCGGTCGTGGCAGGCTCGGCGACCGCCGCCGGGGGTTCGGCCACTGCCCCCCCAGCGGGCCGCGGCTCGGCCAGCGCTCCGCTTGGCTCGGCCAGGGCACCGCCCTTGGGCTCTGACAGGGATTCGGCCTTCGGCTCGGACAGCGACTCCGCCTTGGGCTCCGAGAGCGTCTCGACTTTGGGCTCGGCGAGCGAGCCGGGCTCGCGCACCCGGTCGGCCCCGGGCTCGGCCAGGCCACCGCCTCCGCCAGGCTCCAGCACGCTGTCGATCGAGGCCGGCACGTCGATCTTCTCGATCGGTGCGGTCGCGAACTTCCAGGTGACCAGCATGATCAGTCCGAACAGGATCGCCGGCATCAGCGCGGCGAACAGCTGGCCCGCGATCTGGCCCGTGGGCACGCCCAGGTTGCGCTCACCCTTGAGTCCGCGCAGCAGGGCCGGCAGGGCCCGGTGGGTGAATTGCTCGGAGAGCTTCTGGAACAGTGGCGGCAGCGGCACCTTGCGATCTTCGGCCGACAGGGGCGGCGCCATGCTGGGCTTGAGCCAGGCCACCACGATCACGTAGACCACGTACAGCCCCGCCAGCATCAGTCCGGGGAAGAAGGCGCCGGCGTACAGCTGGACCACCGAAACTCCGGCGGTGGCACCGTAGACGATCAGCATCACCGAGGGCGGGATGAGGATGCCCAGGCAGCCGCCGGCGGTGATGGCGCCGGCACCGAGCTTGGTGTCGTAGCCCGCGCGCAGCATGGCGGGGAAGGCGAGCAGGCCCATCAGCGTCACCACCGCGCCCACGATGCCGGTGGCGGTCGCGAACACCGCACAGGTCACCAGGGTCGCCACCGCCAGCGAGCCCGGCACGCGCGCCATCGCCAGATGCAGGCTCTTGAACAGCTTCTCGATCAGGTTGGCCCGCTCGACCAGATAGCCCATGAACACAAAGAGCGGGATCGAGATCAGCACGTCGTTGCTCATCACCTTGAAGGCCGACTGCACCATCAGGTTGAGCGTGCGTTCGGGATCGCGGTCGTAGGCGATCCAGGTGAAGATCATCCCCATGCCCATCAGCGTGAAGGCGGTGGGGAAGCCCAGCATGATGGCCACCACCACGAGCGACAGCATCAGCAGCCCCAGGTGGCCGCGGGTGATGGTCTCGGCCGAGCCAAGCACGTAGAGCGCCGCGGCGATGATCATCGCCATCAGCGTGAAGCCGAACCACAGTTCCTTGCGGATCTTCATCGCGCGCCCCCGGCCTCGGAGCGGACCAGCGCGGCGTCGGCCGCGGCGATGTCGGCGTCGCTGACGTGAACCATCTGCTTGAGCTTGTCGACGTCGACTTCCTCGACATCCTCGACGCGCGAGGGCCACTCGCCCTGACGAAGGCACAGCACGCAGCGTGCGATCTCGACGATGCCCTGCAGCAGGAGCAGGCCACCGGCGAAGGGAATCACGAACTTGAAGGGGTACAGCGGCAGAGGCTCGGCCGAGAAGGTCTGCTCGCGGATCGCCATCGCCTCCTGGGCAAAGGTCCATCCGGCCCAGGTCAGCGCCACGATGCCGGGCAGGAAGAAGACGATGTAGAGCACCAGGTCGATCGCCGCCTGGGTGCGTGGCCGGAAGAAGCCGTAGAGCACGTCGCCGCGCACGTGGCCGCTGGCGGCGAGTGTGTACGCCCCGCACATCATGAACAGCGTGCCGTACATCATGATCTGGGCGTCGAACACCCAGGCATGGGGCCGGTTCATCACGTAGCGGTAGAACACTTCCCAGACGATCAGGCCTGCCATCACGATGATCAGCCACGAGAAGGCATGGCCGACTCGGGTCGAGAGCTTGTCGACCAACAGGAGGAGCTTCTGCATGGAACCTCGCGGCTAACTGCCGGGCAGGGCCGTCGCGCGGGGCACGCGCGACGGCGGTCCGAGAGGGGCGCGACGGGCGCCCCGGGGTGGATCAGCCCTTCTTCGCGCCGCCTTGCGGGCCGCGGAAGAAGTGGTCGTAGGCCATGCGGAAGTCGACGTTGGTGTCGAACTGCCAGCGGGCAGCGCGCGCCGCGAACTGGCGCATCGACTCGTAGACCTTGCGGAACGCAGGGTTCTCGGCCGAGCGCTTCTCGACCACCTTGTCCCAGGCCGCGAGCTGGGCGCGCAGCACGGTGTCGGGCGTCTTGTAGAAGCTGATCTTGTCCTTGGTGCGCAGGTCCTGGTAGGCGCTGGAATAGCGGTCGATCGCCTTCCAGCTCATGCCCGCCGACGAGGCCTCGACGGCGTGCTCGATGGTCGCCTTGAGTTCGGGCGAGAGCGCGTCGTACTTGGTCTTGTTGAACAGGATCTCGAACTGCTCGCCGCTCTGGTGGAAGCTTTGCAGCATGCAGACCTTGGCCACGTCGGGGAAGCCGAGCGTGCGGTCGGAACTGGCGTTGTTGAACTCGGCCGCGTCGAGCAGGCCGCGGTCCATGGCGGGCACGATCTCGCCGCCCGGCAGCGGGTTCACCGCGGCGCCGAGGTCGGTGAAGATGTCCACCGCCAGACCCACCGTGCGGTACTTCAGGCCCTTCAGATCCTCGGGCTTGGTGACCGGCTTCTTGAACCAGCCCAGCGGCTGGGTGGGCATCGGCCCGTACACGAAGGACTGAACATTGATGTTCAGGCTCTTGTAGATCTCTTCGAGCAGCTGCTTGCCGCCGCCGAACTGGTGCCAGGCCAGCACCATATTGGCGTCCATGCCGAACGCGGGGCCCGAGCCCCACAGGGCGACCGCCGAATTCTTGCCGTACCAGTAGGCCAGCACGCCGTGGCCACCGTCGAGCGTGCCCTTGTTGACCGCGTCGAGCAGTTGGAAGGCCGGCACCACCGAACCCGCGGGCAGCACTTCAATCTTGAGCCGCCCGCCCGCCATGTTGTTGACGCGCGTGGCGAAGTCGTTGGCGAACTCAGAGAAGATGTCCTTCGCGGGCCAGGTCGACTGGAAGCGCATGCTGACCGTCTGTGCGGTCGACACCATGGGAAAGCCCAGCGCCACGGCGCCGGTCGAGGCCGCGGCCGCGCGCGACAGGAACTTGCGGCGCTCGGGCGCGCCGCCCTTTTTCATGAACTCCATCTGGCTGTCTCCTTGAATGTGTCGTTGTATCGGCACGAGGAGACGCGAATGTCAGGCTCGGCCGGGCGGCGCCGCGAGGGGAGGGCGCCGCGCGGCCATTCTATGCAAGGCCCCGGGGGACGCAACAGGTTTCGGAAGCGGTCTAGAAAAAACCGGCCGAGACCATGAAGAGCTTCTCGATGCGCGGAATCTGGCGCTTGTTGGGAACGAACACCAGGACGTGGTCTCCCGTCTCGATCACCCGGTCGTGATTGGCGGGCAGCACCTGTGAGGTGTCTCCGCTGCCCCGCACAATGGCGCCGATCATCGCGCCCTTGGGCAGCTCGATCTGCTCGACCCGCCGCCCCACCACCTTCGAGTTCTTGTGATCGCCGTGCGCCACGAGCTCGAGCGCCTCGGCCGCGCCGCGGCGCAGGCTGTGGGCGGCCACCACGTCGCCGCGACGCACGTGCTTGAGCAGCTCCGAGAGCGTCGCGTGCGAGGGCGACACGGCGATGTCGATCGCCCCGCCCTGCATCAGCTCGCCGTAGCTGCGCCGGTTGATGAGCGCGATCACCCGCCGCGCGCCCATCTTCTTGGCGAGCAGGGCGCTCATGATGTTGCTCTCGTCGTCGTTGGTCAGCGCCATGAACAGGTCGGTGTCGGCGATGCCCTCTTCCTCGAGCAGATCCTCGTCGGTGGCGTCGCCGTTGAGCACCAGGGTGTCGGGCGAGAGCTGGCGCGCCAGCTCCTGGCAGCGGCCGCGGTTGCGCTCGACGATGCGCACGTTGAAGCGGTCCGAGGTGTGCAGCCCCTCGCCGCTTTCGAGCGCGCGCGCCACCCGCAGGCCGATGTTGCCGCCGCCGGCCAGCATCACCCGGCGCACCGGCTTGTCGCGCTGGCGCAGCTCGCTCGACACCACGCGCGCATCGCGCGAGTCCGACAGCACGAAGACCTCGTCGCCCGCCTCCACCGGCGTGTTGCCGTGGCACTCGATCGAACGGTTCTTGCGAAAGATCGCCACGATGCGCGCGTTGACGTTGGGGATGTGCACGCGCAGGTCGCGGATCGGATGCCCCACCAGCGGGCTGCCGGCCACCGCGCGCAGGGCCATCAGCACCACGCGGCCGCCGGCGAACTCCAGCACCTGCAGCGCGCCCGGGAACTCGACGAGCTTGATCAGGTAGTCGGTGACCGCCTGCTCGGGCCAGATCACGTTGCTGACCTTCAGCCCGTCCTCGCCGAGCAGGTTGGGGTACTCGCGCAACTCGACGTTGCGCACCCGGGCAAGACGGCGCGGCACGTTGAACAGCTCGGCCGCGATCATGCAGGAGATCAGGTTTGTCTCGTCCGAGGCGGTGACCGCGATCAGCAGGTCGGCGTCGGGCGCGCCCGCCTCGGCCAGCGTCGAGGGCATCGCGGCGTTGCCCACCACGCCGCGCAGGTCGAAGCGGCTTTGCAGTTCCGCGACGCGCGCGCCGTCGCTGTCGACCACGGTGATCTCGTTGGCCTCGGACACCAGGGCCTCGGCCACCGAGGAGCCCACTCGCCCGGCGCCGACGATCACGATCTTCATGCTGGAGCCGGCTTCAGAGCGAGCCGGCGACGGGTTCCGGGTCGGCGTCGTCGACGCTGCGCTCGGTGCGGCGATTGCCGCGGCCGAGATCGAGGCCCAGCTGCTTGAGCTTGCGGTACAAGTGGGTGCGCTCGAGCCCGGCGCGATCCGCGACCCGGGTCATGCTGTGATGCTCGCGCACCAGGTGGTAGCTGAAGTAGGCGCGCTCGAACTGGTCGCGCGCCTCGCGCAGCGGCAGATCCAGGCTCACCTTGGCGAGCAGGCTGCCGGCATCGGGCAGCGCCGGCGCGGCCTCGACGATGCGCTCGGGCATGCGCAGCGGCACCACCGGCGCGGCAGCGCTCACCGCCAGCGCAGGCACGGCGCCCGCAGCGCGCAGGTTGCGCGCCAGACGGCCGCGCTCCAGCCCGGCCTTCACGGCAGCGAGCAGGCGCTGCAGGGCAATCGGCTTCTCGAGGAAGTCGAGCGCGCCGAAGCGCGTGGCCTCCACCGCGGTATCGATCGTGGCGTGCCCCGACATCATGATCACCGGCACGTTGAGCGCGCCGGCCGAGGACCACTCCTTGAGCAGGGTGACGCCGTCGGTGTCGGGCATCCAGATGTCGAGCAGGATGAGATCGAGTTCCTCGGCGTGCTTGGCCGTGCGCGCGGAGGCGGCGTTCTCGGCCGTGACGACCGCGTGCCCCTCGTCGGAGAGGATCTCCGAGAGCAGTTCGCGTATGCCGACTTCGTCGTCGACGACAAGAATGTTCGCCATCTTTCCCCGCCGTCGCGGCACTGCGCCGCGACACCTTCCGATCAGCTAAGAATCCACCCCGTCCCGCGGGCCCGTCACCAGACGACGAAAGACGATCGTCACCTCCGCGCCGCCGGCGCCTCCCACGCCCTGTTCCGGCGCGAGATTCGCGAGCTCGATGCGCGCGCCGTGCTCGTCGACGATCTTCTTCACCATGGCCAGCCCGAGGCCGGTCCCGCTGGGTTTGGTCGTCACGTAAGGCTCGAATGCGCGCCTAAGTATATTCGCGGCGAAGCCCGGACCATTGTCCTCCACCCGCAGGCGCACTGCGCGTACCGACCCATCCTCGGTTCGCGTGATCGGGGCGGTGCTGACCCGCAGGCGCGCCCCCGGGCGGCCAGCCATCGCCTCGCTGGCGTTGGACAGCAGGTTGTGGATCACCTGGCGCAGCTGGGTGGCGTCACCCTCGATCGCCGGCAAGCCCGGCGCCAGGTCCAACCCGAGCTGCGGGCTGCCGTGGCCGTAGAGCGCGGCGACCTCTTCGATCAGCGCGTTCAGGTCCAGCGGCGCCAGCCTTGCGGGGGGCACGCGGGCGTAGTCGCGGAAGTCGTCGACCATGCGCTTCATCGCCGCCACCTGGCTCACGATGGTCGAGCTGCCGCGGCGTAGCACCTCGGCGTCGGCGCCCTGCAGACGATCGGCGAGCTTCATTTCCAGTCGCTCCGCGGCGAGCTGGATGGGCGTGAGCGGGTTCTTGATCTCGTGCGCCAGGCGGCGCGCCACCTCGCCCCAGGCGAGCGCGCGCTGCGCCGAAATCACCTGGGTGATGTCGTCGAACACCAGCACGGTTCCCGGCCCGTCGTCCAGGGGCAGGCTCGAGCCGCGCACCAGCAGCTGGAGCGGCTCGGGGCTGCGCTTGATCTCGACTTGCTGCTGCCACGCGTCCTGGGCCAGCCCCGCGGCCGGGGGTTCGGCAGCGGCGGCCTCGGCGGCGGCCGCCAGCGCCGGCTCGATCTCGGCCAGTGTCTCGCCGCGCCGCTGGCCCACGGGCACCCCCAGGATGCGCGCCGCGCCGTAGTTGGCGCTGACCACGCGCAGGTGCTGGTCGAGCACCAGCACTCCCGCTGAAAGGTTGGCCAGCACACGCTCCAGGAACGCCTTGGCGTGCTCGAGCTCGCGGGAACGGGACTCGACCGCGTCGCGCGCATCGGTGAGCTGGCGGGTCATGGCATTGAACGATTGGGTGAGCAGATTCAGCTCATCGTTGCCGGGGAACTCCTGCACCGGGCGAAAGTCTCCCTCGGCCACCTTGCGCGTGCCTTCGGCCAGTTGCAGCAGCGGCGCGGTCATCGAGCTGGACAGCAGCACCGCCGCCGCCACCGCGCTGAAGATCGCCAGCAGCAGGGTCAGGGTGAGCGTGATGGTGTAGATGCGCGCCAGCCCGCTGCGCGCCAGCGACAGCTCCTGATAGTCGCGGTAGCCGCTGGTGAGCGCCTCGGCGTTGGCGGCGATGGTCGTGGGCACGGGCTGGATGAGTTGCAGCAGCACCTGGTCGGCGCCGCTGCCCATGGGCACCCCGCGCCGCTCGGCCAAGTCGAGCCCGCCCTCGCGCAGCCCGCGGCCCAGGGGCTCGAGCCCCAGCAGCCCCGAGCTTGCCGCCGCGGTGGTGGTCGGCAGGGGCAGCGGCACCAGCACGCGCACGCGCATCTGCCCCGTTTGCGGCTCCGCGGCACCGGCCTCGCCCTCGATCGAAGCGTAGATGCGCTGACCGCGCGCGGTGCGCAATTGAGCGGCGCTGGGCAGGTCGGGCACCAGTTCAATCAGCTGGGCCGCGCTCGCGGCGATCAGCTGCCCGCTGCCCGTCACCAGCAGCGCCTCGGCGATGCCGGTCTGCTCGCGCAGGCGGTTGAGCGTCGCCACCCGCGCTGCGGGCGGCGTGTCGGCCAACTCGGTGGCCATCACCCGTGCCTTGTTCGAGACTTCGGCCTTGAGATTGTCGAGCACCGCTCGCCCCACCGCCAGACCCGAGTCCAGCGCCCGCTCGACGCGCACGTCAAACCACGACTCGATCGAACGTCCCAGGAACTGCACCGAGACCAGATAGATCAGCGCCCCCGGCACCACCCCGAGCAGGGCGAAGGCGAGCGCGAAGCGCGCCAGCAGCCGGCTGCCGAACTCGCCACGCCGGTGGCGGCGCCACAGGCGCGCCACCAGCCAGGCCACGAGCGCCGCCAGCAGGACCGCCAGCCCCGCATTGATCTGCAGCAGCAGCGGGTAGTGGCGCTCGAAGAAGGCCGTGTTGCCGCTGGCCGAAGCGAGCAGGAACAACAGCACCCCGCCCAGCGCCAGCGCCGCGAACAGCCCGTAGCGCAGCAAGCGCGTGAGCATGGTGCCTGCCTAGCGCGCCAGTTCGGGGGGTACGCGCACGGTCTGCCAGTCCGAGCTCAGATTCCACTCCCGGTTGGCCAGCGCGTTGACCTGGAAGGGCTTGGGCAGCTGCGAGGTGTCGAGCCGCATGCGCACCTCGCCCACGTAGTCCTCGCCGGGCTTGAGCACGCCGCGCTCGAGCACGCGCCAGTTGCGCACGCTCTTGAGCAGGGCCAGCACCTCCTCCAGGGAATCGAAGGGCTGCGACAGCCCGCCACGGGCGAGGCGGTATTGGCGGGTGAGCGGGCTGTACGAGAGCCGGTAAACCAGTTGTGCGCTTGCCGCCTTGCGGTTGAACCACCACCAGCGCTCGCGGTACAGGTCGAACTCGATCACGAAGTACAGCGCGATGCCCTTGTGCAGGGCTTCGTCCAGCGCGGGAGGCAGCTCGAACTCGAAGGTGGCGTTGAGGTAGATGCCCGGCGTCTCCCCATTGGCGGCTGGCTCGAGCGCCGCGGCCATCAGCCCGATGCGCTCGTCAGCGTGCACGGGCGCAAGCAGCCAGCCCAGGGCCAGGGCGGCGAGGCAGGCGCGCAGCAATCGCAGGGCAGCGCTCATGGAATCTTCTCGAGCAGCGCGTAAAAAAAGCCGTCGTGCACCGCGGGCAGGCCCGGTGCCGCCGGCTCGGGAGCCTCGGCAGGCAGCAACTGCAGCCGGCCCGGTAGGCCGGTGGCCAGGGGCACCAGACGCGCATCCGCGCGACGGTCCAGGAAGCGGTCCACCTGCTGGGCACCCTCTTGCGGGAACAGCGAGCAGACCACGTAGAGCAATCTACCAGCGGGGGCGAGGGCCTCCCAAAGGGCATCCAGAAGGCGGGACTGCCCTCGTGCCAATTGCGCAACATCGGCCTCGCGCCGCAGCCAGGGAATGTCAGGGTGCCGACGGACGATGCCCGAGGCGGTGCAAGGGGCATCCAGCAAGATGCGCTGGTAGGGCCGGCCATCCCACCACGCGGCGAGTTCGCCTGCGTCGGCCACCCGCACCTCGGCGGCGAGGCCCAGCCGGGCAAGGTTCTCGTGGATGCGCCGGGCCCGCGCACCATCCACTTCCAATGCGGTGAGTTCAAGCTGCGCTCGCTCGAGCAAGTGAGCCGTCTTGCCCCCGGGCGCCGCGCAGGCATCGAGCACGCGCATGCCCTCCATGGCCTGCAAGAACGGCGCAGCGAGCTGGCTGCCCGCGTCCTGCACCGAGACCCAGCCCTCGGCGAAACCCGGCACTTCACCCACCGGGAGCGGTTGCGCCAGGCACAGCGCGTCCTCGCCCACGGCACGTGCCGCGATCCCCGCTTCCGCCCAACGGGCCAGCATCTGGTGGGGCGTGGCGCGGCGGCGATTGACCCGCAGCACCATGGGCGGATGAAGCAGTTGCAGCGCTGCGATGCGCTCCCAGTCCTGCGGGTGGTCCGCCTGCAACCGCGCCAGCCACCAACTCGGCAGGTTGGTCCGCACGACCGCATCGCGGCGCAGTTCGGTGTCGAGTGTTGCGCGCTCGCGCAGGTAGCGGCGCAGCAGCGCGTTGACGAAGCCGGCGGCGCCAGCCGTGCTCGCGTCGCCCTTGGCGGCGCGCACCGCCTGGTCGACCACGGTGAAGTCCGTGCGCCCGCCGGCGTCGAGCTGCGTCAGGGCGATGGCGAGCAGGGCGCGCACGGGGCGCTCGGGCGGGCGCTGCGCAAGGCGGTCGATCAGCGCCTCGACCCAGGCCAGGCGCCGGGTCGCGGCATAGAGCAGGTCCTGGGCCGCGGCCCGCAGGCGTGGCGCGGCCGCCTGGGGCAAGGCCGCGGCCAACGCGCGCTCCAGCGAGGCGCCCTCGCGCAGCAGGCTCCAGGCCGTGGCGGCGACGCGCAGCGCCTCGGCCAGCGGCGGGGAGGAAGCACTCACCCGAGTCGCTCGCCAGGGGCGAGTGTGCAGCCTGCCAGGAAGTCGCGCGCCGCCAGACGCTTGCCGCCCGCGCGCTGCAAGCGGGTCAGGCGCAGGCCGCCGCTACCCGTGGCCACCAGCACGCCGGCGTCGCCCGCGGCGAGCACCGTGCCGGGCTCTCCTGCCGCCTCGGGCTCGACCGTGCCCTGCCAGAGCTTGAGCAGTTCACCGCGCAGCAGCGTGTGCGCTGCGGGCACGGGATCGAAGGCGCGCAGCCTGCGCTCCAGTTCCACGGCCGGGCGCGTCCAGTCGATGCGCGCCTCGGCCTTGTCGATCTTGTGGGCGTAGCACAGGCCGTGTTCGGCTTGCGGCTGGCGCACCAGAGCCTCGGGCGCGGCCAGGGCGGTGACGAGCAGGTCGGCGCCCAGGGTCGCGAGCCGCGCGGTGAGCGTGCCGGCGGTGTCGGCCGCGCCAATCGGCGTGCGCACCTGTGCGAGCACCGGTCCGGTGTCCAGGCCCGCTTCCATTTCCATCAGGTCCACGCCGGTCTCGGCGTCACCGGCCTCGATCGCGCGGGCGATGGGCGCGGCGCCACGCCAGCGCGGCAGCAGGCTGGCGTGAAGGTTGATCGCGCGCACGCCGGGCCCGATGCCGCGCGGGATGTCGAGCACCGCCTGAGGCAGGATCAGGCCGTACGCCGCGACCACCAGCAGGTCGGGCGCGAGTGCAGCCAGCCGCGCGTGCACAAGCGCTGCCGCCTCGCCTCCCTTGCGCAGGCTGAGCGTCTCGGGCGTGGCGGTGGCGATGCCGTGGGCGGCCGCCAGCTCCCTGACCGGGCTGGGCGTGAGCTTGAGTCCGCGCCCCGCCGGCCGATCGGGCTGCGTCAGCACCAGGGGAATCTCGTGGCCCGCGGCGATCAGCGCCGCCAGCGCGGGCACGGCAAAGGCCGGCGTGCCGGCGTAGACGATGCGCATGCGCCGATTTTAGGCCCCGCGTGCGATAGTCCCGGCGCGGAGGCCGACATGACGCCATTGAGCGCACTCGACGCACTGTTCCTGCATCTAGAAACCCCTGCCACGCCCATGCACGTGGGCGCGCTGCATCGGCTGCGGGCGCCGCGCGACCGCGCCGGCTACCTCGAGCGCCTGCGCACCGTCGTGGCCAGCCGCCTGCACCTCGCGCCGCCCTTCACGCGCCAGCTGGTGAACATGCCGCTCGAGTTCGCCGACCCCGTCTGGGTCGAGGCGCCGAAGGTGGACGTGGCGCGGCACATCCGCCGAGTGCGCTTACCGCGCCCGGGCACCCAGGCCCAGCTGCACGCCGTGGTGGCGCGGCTGCACGCCCGCCTGCTCGACCGCTCCCGCCCCCTGTGGCGCATGACCCTGATCGAGGGCCTGGACTCGGGCGAACTGGCGCTGTTCACGCAGTTTCACCATGCCACGCTCGACGGCGCGGCCGGGGTCCTGCTGGGCCAGGCACTCCTCGACCTCGGCCCTCGGCCCCGTCGCGTGCCCCCGCCGCCCGAGCACGCACCGGAGGCGGCGCCGGGGACCATGCGCCTGGCTGCGGCAGGACTGGCGAGCAGCGCCCGCAAGACCGCACGGCTGGCGCGCGGCCTGCCCAGCCTGGCCAAGTCGGTCGCGGCGGCGGTGGGCCTGTTCGCCCAGCCGGCGGCACGCACCCGGCTTGCTCGCAATCTGGGGCTCGGGCCGTCGACGCCGTTCAATTGCGCGATCCACCCGGCGCGGCGGGTGGCAACGATGTCGTTGCCGCTCGCCCCGATCAAGGCCGTGGCGCGAGCGCGCGGCGTGACGCTCAACGACGTGGTGCTCGCCATCGTCGCGGGCGGCCTGCGCGACTACCTCAAGGCGCAGGGCGCCTTGCCCCGCAAGCCGCTGGTGGCGGCGATTCCGGTGTCGCTGCGCGAGTCCGGCAACTCGGCCTTCAGCACCCTGGCGACCATGACCCTCACCAGCCTCGCGACCGACCGGGCCGACCCGCTAGAGCGCCTGGGCCGGGTGCACGAGGCGGCGAGTGCCGCCAAGGCGCTGACCGGCAGCCTGCGCGGACTGATACCCACCGACCTGCCTTCGCTGGGGCTGCCCTGGCTGCTGTCGGCCGGCGCGGCGCTGTATGCGCGCGCCAGCGCGGGCGAGCGCCTGCCCCCGATCGCGAACCTGGTCGTCTCGAACGTGCCCGGGCCGCCCGTGCCTCTGTACCTGGCGGGGGCGCGCGTGCTGACCTGGTGGCCGATGTCGATCGTCGAGCACGGCCTGGGGCTCAACATCACCCTGATGAGCTACGCGGGCTCGCTGGACTTCGGGCTGGTGGCTGCGCGCGACGCGGTGCCCGACCTCGATCGGCTCGCGCAGGCCCTCGCGAATTCCTGGGCAGCGCTGGAAGCTGCCACGCAGGCCGCGTCCGAGGCATGATGACGCGATCCGCTCACGACCCAGGCAGGAGTGCGATGTACAACGCGGAACATTGGTACGAGTTCGCCAACATGCGCGCCCCGGGGCTGGTGCGCATGGCCCTCGAGTGGCGAGCACCCGCAGAGTTTGCTGCGACCCTGGTCGCTCAGCCCTGGCTCGCCCAGGCGCCCCGGGGTCGCGGCGACCCGGTGCTGATCTTCCCCGGGCTGATGGCCTCCGACGCCTCGACCAAGCCCCTGCGCCGCTATCTCGAGTCGCTCGGGCACGCCGTCTATGGTTGGGAGCAGGGCTCGAACCTCGGGCCGCGCGAGGGCGTGCTCGAGGCCAACCGCGCACGACTGGCGCAGTTGCACCGCGAGCACCGCCAGAAGGTGGCGCTGGTGGGCTGGAGCCTGGGAGGCATCTACGCGCGCGAGCTCGCCAAGGAATCACCCGAGCTCGCGAGCATGGTGATCACCATGGGCACGCCCTTCACCGGCCACCCCAAGGCCACCAACGCGTGGCGGCTGTACGAGCTGGTCACCGGCCACAAGATCGGCGCCCCCGAGATCCACGAGCCGCTGCGCGCACCGCCCCCCGTGCCCACCACCTCGATCTGGTCGCGCACCGACGGCATCGTCCACTGGGCCTGCTCGGTGGAGCGCAGCAGCGACCACACCGAGAACATCGAGATCCAGGCCAGTCACTTTGGCATCGGCCTCAATCCGCTGGCCTGGTACGCCGTGGCCGACCGCCTGGCCCAGCCGCGTGGCAAGTGGAAGCCCTTCGACCGCAACGGCAAGCTCGAGCGCTGGTTCTATCGCGATCCGGCGCGCAAGTCGCTCTGGTAGCGCCAAGCCCGCGGGTCGGGCCATCGCCGTGGCGCGCCCGCGCATAGAAGCCTCCCTCTAGGGCGGTCGCGCACAATGCGCGGCGGAGGCCTGCCGCCATGCCCATCGCCGAAGCCAACGGACTGCAGTTGCACTACGAGGTCGCCGGGGATCCCGCGGCGCCACCGGTCGTCCTGATCATGGGCCTGGGCATGCCGGCAGCGGCCTGGCCCGAGGGCCTGGTCGCCTACCTGGTGCGCCACGGCCTGCGGGTGATCCGTTTCGACAACCGCGACGCGGGCACCTCGACGCACTTTGCCGCCTCGCCGTCCATGCCCGTGCCCTTGGCCATCGGCCGCGCCCTGCTGCGCCTGCCGGTGCGCGCGCCTTACCGGCTCGAGGACATGGCCGACGACACCGAGGCCCTGCTCGACGCGCTGGCCATCGACCGGGCGCACATCGTGGGCGCCTCGATGGGCGGGATGATCGGCCAGGTGCTCGCCGCCCGCGCGCCAAGGCGCGTGGCGAGCCTGACCTCGATCATGTCGGCGACCGGCAATCCCCACGTGGGCCTGGGCCGGCCTCGCGCCATTCGCGCCGTGCTCACCCGCCCCAAGCAGCCCCGGGACCCCGTGGCGATGATCGAGCACTACATGCGGGTGTTCGGCGTCATCGGCTCGGGGGGCGAGTTCGCCAACGAAGCGGCGCTGCGCGCCCAGGTGGAGCGCATCGTCCAGGCCGGCGCCTACGACGGCGCGGCGGCGACGCGACAGATCCTGGCCATCCTGGCCTCGGGCGACCGGCGCGGCTCGCTCGCCCACATCCGCGCCCCGACGCTCGTGATCCACGGCGCGGACGATCCTCTGCTGCCGGTGGGTGCCGGGCGCGAGACCGCACGCTGCATTCCCGGCGCGCGCCTGCTCGTCATTCCGGGCATGGCGCACGACCTGCCCCTCGCGCTCCTGCCCCGGCTGGCGGATCAGATCGCGGACCACTGCCACGCGGCCGGGATCTAGGTCCGGGCCTCCTCATGCGGCCCGAAACACCTGCGCATACTGGCGAGCGACCGGCAGCTCCCGCGCCGTGCCCCTGAGCCGCACCCAAAGCTTGCCCGAGAGGTCCCGCCGGGTTCCGGCCACGGCACCCAGGCGCACGATCACCGAGCGGTGCACCTGCGCAAACTCCTCGGGATCGAGCTCGGCGGCGAGTTCCGACAGCGACGTGCGGATCAGCCACTCGCGCAGCTCGCTGCCTTCGCGCGCATGCACCGCGGTGTACTTGTCGTCGGCCTGGAAGTAGGCGACGTCATCCACCGGGATCTGCTCGGTGAGCTCGCCCTCGGCAGTGCGGCGGCTGGCGCGAATCCAGCGCAGCCAGCGCCTGGGGGTGCCGGCGGAAAGCGCCACGCCGAGGCGCTCGACCAGGGCGCTGATGTCCGGCGCGGCCGCGCCGCTGGACGCGGCCGCCTTGAGCTTGGCCACGCACCGCGCCAGGCGCTCCTCGCTCACCGGCTTGAGCAGGTAGTCCACGGCGTCGCGCTCGAAGGCCTCGAGCGCGTGCTGCTCGTACGCAGTCACGAAGACGATGCGGGTGCAGCCGGCCGCCTCGCGCGCCACCTCCAGGCCGCTGATGCCCGGCATGCGGATGTCCAGGAAGGCGACATCGGGCCGCTGCCCGCGGATCAACGCCAAGGCTTCGGGGCCATTGGCGGCGGTGCCCACGAGTTCGAGTTCGGGCCAGGCGCGCGCCAGCGTGGCGACCAGGAACTCGGTCAGGTGCGGCTCGTCGTCCGCCACGATCGCTCGGGTCATGCCCGGGATCCTGGATTCAGCGGCAGGCTCACGCGCACCCGAGTGCCCGGCAGCGCATCCTCGATGCGCAGCAAGGCCGCTTCGCCGTACAAGGCGGCGAGCCGCTCGCGCAGGTTGGCGAGCCCTACGCCGGCCCGGGCATCGGGCGCAAACCCCAGACCGTCGTCGCTCACCGTGATCTCCAGTTGACCCGACTGCGCGCGCGCCACGACCTCGACCCGCCCGCCCGTGAGCTTGGGCTCGAGGCCGTGGCGGATGGCATTCTCGACCAGGGGCTGGACCAGCAACGGCGGCACCTCGCACCCGGCCAGGCCGGGCTCGAGCTCGATCGAGTAAGTCAGCCGCGGCCCCATGCGCAGCGCGAGGATATCGAGGTAGGCACGCACCAGGCGCAGCTCGTCCTCGAGCCGGGTGCGGGTGGCGCGACTCGAGGCGAGCGAAGCACGCAGCAGCTCGATCAGACGCTCGAGCATGGCGCGCGCCTTGTCAGGCGCCGCGTCGATCAGGCTGGCCACGTTGGCCAGGGTGTTGAACAGGAAGTGCGGCTCGATCTGCGCCTGCAAGCTGCGCAGCTGGGCGTCGAGCGCGGCACGTTCGAGAGCCAGCGCGCGCGCCTGGTCGCGCGAGCGCTCGGCCTCGAGCTCCGCGAGTCGCGCCCGGTTGGCCATGATCGTGTACCACAGCGCCGACAGCAGCAAAGAGAAGAGCAGCATCGAGGCCAGGATGCGCGGCGAGTCGAGCACGGCACGCAGCACGTCGACGCCCAGCAGGCGCAGCCCGAGGCCGTAGCCGATGAACATGCCTACGATGGGAATGCCGGCGTAGAACAGCACGCGCTGGAGCATGTTCAGGCCTTCGATGCGCGCCGGCCCCAGCAGGCGCAGGCCGAGGCTGAACAAGCCGTGGATCGTGAAGCCGATGCACTGGGCGATCACGAAGTTCCACTTGAAGGCCTCGGCCAGGTCGACGCGACGGGCGAAGCCCCAGGCCAGGGCGGTCAGCACGAGTGCGATGGCGAGGTTGAACAGGAAGGTCAGCGACAGCTGCATCCAGGCCGGCGAATGCGGCCGCTCCCGCACCCATTCCGCGGACAGCCAGGCCCGCCAAGCCTGACGCAAGGTAGCGGAGTCGATCATCGGTCGCGCTCCAGGTAGCGCTGGATATGACGCGCCTCCCAGTCGGCGCCGAAGAGGCGACTGCGACCGAACAGGCGTACGCCCGAAAAGAGCACGGCCACAGCCATGCCGAACGCCACCCACAGGAACCACCAACGGCCAGGACTGGTCAGGACATTCACCGCCCCGGTAACCGCCACCACAGCGAACGAGAGAAGAACCAGGCCGTAAAACTCGCGCAAGGCCTTCACGTAGCGGCGTGCTCCACGGCTGCGGAGGTCGTTGGGTGTGGCTTCCATGACGGGCTGCCTCCAGGCGGGATCGAAGATGCGGCCAGTGTGACCGCATCGCCCGGCAGAGAGCGAGTCTGCCGCGACGGGCAGGCCCCGCCGCGGCGCGAATCGACCGCCACGCGCCGCCGTTGGCCGCCGGGCCCGCCCGGCTCCCGCCTCAGGCCGCGCGGCGGCGCTTGCGCAGCTTGGTGCGGATGCGTTCCTGCTTGAGACCGCTGAGATACTCGACGAAGACCTTGCCCTCGAGGTGGTCCATCTCGTGCTGGATGCACACCGCGAGCAGGCCTTCGCAGTCGAGCTCGAAGAACTTGCCGTCGAGGTCCTGGGCGCGCACGCGCACCCGCTCGGGGCGGGTGACGGGCTCGTAGATGCCCGGCACCGACAGGCAGCCTTCCTCGCACTCGACGCGTTCGGGGGAGGCCCATTTGATCTCGGGATTGACGAAGACGCGCAACTGGTCCTTGGTGTCGGACACGTCGATCACGATCAACCGCTGGTGAAAATCGACCTGCGTGGCGGCCAGGCCCACACCCGGCGCGGCGTACATGGTCTCGGCCATGTCGGCGGCCTGGCGGCGCAGCGCCTCGTCAAAGTGCGTGACCGGCACCGCCCGGGTGTGCAGGCGCGGATCGGGATATTCGAGGATGGTGAGCTGGGCCAAGCAAGCGGTCTCCGGGACTCGCGCGCCGTGCCGGGGCTCGGGGCCGACCGAGCTTCGTTGTCGCCCAGCAACGTGCGCGCGTGACTCACTCCGTGTCGCATCGCCTATGTCCGGGATGCGCGCGACGGTGATTCCGTTGCGGCATCAAGGCGCTGACGGCAGAATCAAACGCAGATTCTGAAGCCTTGCGTCCCGCGCGCTCCGCCCTGAGGCGGTGCGCGGCGAACGGCGCAGTAGGCCACCGTTGCAAGGCGCAGCGGTGTCAGGGAGTGTTCATGAAAAAGACTAGCACAGGCCTGCTCGCTGCCTCGGCATGCGCCGCGGCTCTGGTCGGGGCATTTGCCACGCACCAGGCGGTGGCGGCCGACCCCGCCGCGGCCCGATATCCGGTGACCACGCAGCAGCGCTCCACGGCCGATCAGGTGGCGCAGGCTGGCGTGCCGCTGTCCGACCTGGCCCCCAGCGCGCCCGAGCGCTACACGGTCAAGAGCGGCGACACGCTGTGGGGCCTGTCGACCATGTACCTCACCTCGCCCTGGCGCTGGCCCGAGCTGTGGGGCATGAACAAGGACCAGATCGCCAACCCGCACCTGATCTACCCCGGTCAGGTACTCGTGCTCACCAAGCGCGACGGGCGCGCGACGCTCGGCCTCGCGAGC
>DAOTEJ010000056.1:0-17484 GCA_035454085.1 Burkholderiaceae bacterium
GACCTTCGGCCTGGCCTGCTGCGCGGTCGAGATGATGCACGCGGGCGCGTCGCGCTACGACCTTGACCGCTTCGGCATCATGTTCCGCCCGAGCCCCCGGCAGTCGGACCTGATGATCGTCGCCGGCACCCTGTGCAACAAGATGGCGCCGGCGCTGCGCAAGGTCTACGACCAGATGGCCGAGCCGCGCTGGGTCTTGTCCATGGGATCGTGCGCCAACGGCGGCGGCTATTACCACTACTCGTACTCCGTGGTCCGCGGCTGCGACCGCATCGTGCCGGTCGACGTCTACGTGCCGGGCTGTCCGCCCACGGCCGAGGCACTGATCTACGGCCTCATCCAGTTGCAAGCCAAGATCCAGCGCACCAACACCATCGCGCGCTGAAGGCGCCTCAAGAAACCGTCCATGAACCGCCTCGAATCCCTGGTCGAGAACCTCAAGCGCGAGCTCGGCGAGCGCGTCGCCTCGCTGGACGTGGCGCTCAACGAGGTCACCCTGGTCGTGCGCGCAAGCGATTACCTGGACGCGATGCGCGTGCTGCGCGACTCGGCGGACCTGCGCTTCGAGCAGCTCATCGACCTCTGCGGCCTGGATTACCTGGGCTACGGCGACGCTCCCCTCGATGGCGCGCGCTACGCCGTGGTCACGCACCTGCTGTCGGTCAAGCACAACTGGCGCGTGCGCGTGCGCGTGTTCTGCGCGGACGACGACTTTCCACGCGTGGCCTCGGTCGACGGGCTGTGGCCCGCCGCCGGCTGGTTCGAGCGCGAAGCTTTCGACCTCTACGGCATTGTCTTCGACGGCCACCCCGACCTGCGCCGCATCCTCACCGACTACGGCTTCGTCGGCCACCCGTTCCGCAAGGACTTCCCGGTCTCGGGCTACGTCGAGATGCGCTACGACCCCGAGCTCAAGCGCGTCGTCTACCAGCCGGTGAGCATCGAGCCGCGCGAGAACGTCCCCCGAGTTGTGCGCGAGCCCGGGTACGGAGAGGGGCGCTGATGCCTGCCGCGACTGCCTTGCGCCCTGGGGCCGGGTCCGTGACGCCGGTGCTTCGGCGCGAGAACCACCATGGCTGAGATCAAGAACTACACCCTCAACTTCGGGCCGCAGCACCCCGCGGCACACGGCGTGCTGCGCCTCGTGCTCGAGCTCGACGGCGAGGTGATCGAGCGTGCCGACCCGCACATCGGCCTGCTGCACCGTGCCACCGAGAAGCTCGCCGAGACCCGCACCTACCTGCAGTCCGTGCCCTATATGGACCGGCTGGACTACGTCTCGATGATGGCCAACGAGCACGCATACGTGATGGCCATCGAGAAGCTGCTGGGCATCGAGGTTCCGGAGCGCGCTCAGTACATCCGCGTGATGTTCGACGAGATCACCCGCATCCTGAACCACCTGCTGTGGATCGGGGCGCACGGGCTCGACGTGGGCGCCATGGCCGTGCTGCTCTATGCCTTCCGCGAGCGCGAGGACCTGTTCGACGTCTACGAGGCGGTCTCGGGCGCGCGGATGCACGCGGCCTACTACCGGCCGGGCGGGGTGTACCGGGACCTGCCGGACGCGATGCCCCAGTACAAGCCCTCCAAGTACGCCAGCGCGCGCGAGACCGCGCGCCGCAACGAGACACGCCAGGGCTCGGTGCTCGACTTCATCGAGGCCTTCACGCGCCGCTTCCCGAACTACGTCGACGAGTACGAGACCCTGCTCACCGACAACCGGATCTGGAAGCAGCGCCTGGTCAGCATCGGCGTGGTCAGTCCCGAGCAGGCGCTGGCCTGGGGCTTCACCGGGCCCATGCTGCGTGGCTCCGGCGTGGCCTGGGACCTGCGCAAGAAGCAGCCCTACGAGGTCTACGACCGCGTCGACTTCGACATCCCCGTGGGCGTCAACGGTGACTGCTACGACCGCTACCTGGTGCGTGTGGCCGAGATGCGCCAGTCCAACCGCATCATCGAGCAGTGCGTGGCCTGGCTGCGCGCCAACCCCGGGCCGGTGATGAGCGACAACCACAAGGTGGCGCCCCCCTCGCGCGTCGAGATGAAGTCCAACATGGAAGAGCTGATCCATCACTTCAAGCTCTTCACCGAGGGATTCCACGTGCCGCCGGGCGAGGCCTATTCGGCGGTCGAGCACCCCAAGGGCGAATTCGGCATCTATCTCGTGTCCGACGGCGCCAACAAGCCCTTCCGTCTCAAGATCCGCGCCCCCGGCTACGCGCACCTGCAGGGCCTCGACATGATGGCGCGCGGACACATGATTGCCGACGCCGTGACCATCATCGGCACGCAGGACATCGTCTTCGGCGAGATCGACAGGTAGCCCGATGAGTGCCGTTCCCGAAAACCAGCGGCTGCTCTCGGCGGCCACCTACGCCCTGATCGACCGCGAGTGCGCCAAGTTCCCGGCGCAGCAGCGCCAGTCGGCCGTCATTCCTGCCCTGGCGCATGCGCAGCGTCAGCTTGGCTGGCTGTCGGACGAGGTCCTGCGCGAGGTCGCGGACTACTTGGGCATGGCGCCGATCGCCGTGTACGAGGTCGCGACCTTCTACAACATGTTCGACCTGGCGCAACCGGGGCGCTTCAAGATCACGGTGTGCACCAACCTGCCGTGCGCGCTCTCGGGCGCCAACCAGGCGGCGGCGCACCTCAAGAGAAAGCTGGGCATCGACTTCGGCGAGACCACCGCCGACGGCTGCTTCACGCTCAAGGAAGGCGAATGCATGGGCGCCTGCGGCGACGCGCCCGTGCTGATCGTCAACAACGAGCGCATGGAAAGCTTCATGAGCGACGACAAGCTCGACTCCCTGATCGACGAGCTGCGCGGCAAGGAGCGCTCATGAGCGCCCAGACCTGCTTCCACGGCCGCCACCTCAAGCCCGTGATCCTGGCGGGGCTCGACGGTGCCAACTGGCGCCTGGCCGACTACGTCGCGCGCGGCGGCTACACCGCCCTGCGCAAGATCCTGGCCGAGAAGATCTCGCCCGATGCGGTGATCGCCGAGCTCAAGAAGTCTGCCCTGCGCGGGCGTGGTGGCGCGGGCTTCCCCACCGGTCTGAAGTGGAGCTTCATGCCGCGGCAGTTTCCCGGGCAGAAGTACCTCGTATGCAACAGCGACGAGGGCGAGCCCGGAACCTTCAAGGACCGCGACATCCTGCGCTACAACCCGCACATCGTGATCGAGGGCATGGCCATCGCGGCCTACGCGATGGGGATCACGGTGGGCTACAACTACATCCACGGCGAGATCTGGGCCGACTACCTTCGGTTCGAGGAGGCCCTTGAGGAGGCGCGCGCCGCGGGCTACCTGGGCGACCGGATCCTGGGCAGCGACTTCAGCTTCCAGCTGCACGCCAGCCACGGCTACGGCGCCTACATCTGCGGCGAAGAGACCGCGCTGCTCGAGTCGCTCGAGGGCAAGAAGGGGCAGCCACGCTTCAAGCCGCCGTTCCCGGCGAGCTTCGGGCTATACGGCAAGCCCACCACGATCAACAACACCGAAACCTTCGCCGCGGTTCCCTACATCATCAACCACGGGGGCGATGCCTTCCTGGAACTGGGCAAGCCCAACAACGGCGGCACCAAGATCTTCTCCGTCTCGGGCGACGTGGAGCGTCCCGGCAACTACGAGGTGCCGCTGGGCACGCCCTTCGCGACGCTGCTCGAGCTGGCCGGCGGCATGCGCGCAGGGCGCAAGATCAAGGCGGTGATTCCCGGCGGCTCGTCCATGCCGGTGTTGCCGGGCGACGTGATGATGGCCTGCGACCTGGACTACGACTCGATCGCCAAGGCGGGCTCGATGCTGGGCTCGGGCGCGGTGATCGTGATGGACGAGTCGCGCTGCATGGTGCGCTGCCTGGAGCGGCTCTCGTACTTCTACTACGAGGAATCCTGCGGCCAGTGCACGCCGTGCCGCGAGGGCACCGGATGGCTGTGGCGGGTCATGCACCGCATCGAGCACGGGCAGGGGCGGGCCGAGGATCTCGACCTGCTCAATTCCGTGGCCGACAACATCCAGGGGCGCACGATCTGTGCCCTGGGCGACGCCGCGGCGATGCCGGTGCGTTCCTTCGTCAAGCACTTCCACGACGAGTTCGCCTATCACATCGAGCACGGTCGTTGCCTCGTGCCCGACTACGCGTGACGACCATGGTCGAAATCCACATCGACGGCAAGAAGCTCGAGGTCGCGCCCGGCAGCATGGTGATCCAGGCTGCGGCGCAGGCCGACATCTTCATTCCGCACTTCTGCTACCACAAGAAGCTCTCGATCGCGGCCAACTGCCGCATGTGCCTGGTCGAGGTCGAGAAGGCGCCCAAGCCGCTGCCCGCCTGCGCCACACCGGTGACGCCCGGCATGGTGGTGCACACCAAGAGCGAGAAGGCGCGCGCCGCGCAGAAGTCGGTGATGGAGTTCCTGCTCATCAATCATCCGCTCGACTGCCCGATCTGCGACCAGGGCGGCGAGTGCCAGCTGCAGGACCTCGCGGTGGGCTACGGCGGATCGGCGAGCCGCTACGACGAGCCCAAGCGCGTGGTGTTCCACAAGAGTATCGGCCCGCTGATCTCCGCCCAGGAGATGACCCGCTGCATCCACTGCACGCGCTGCGTGCGCTTCGGTCAGGAGATCGCCGGGGTGATGGAGCTCGGCATGGCCGGGCGCGGCGAGCACTCCGAGATCCTGTCCTTCGTGGGCCAGTCGGTCGACTCGGAACTGTCGGGCAACATGATCGACCTGTGCCCCGTGGGCGCGCTCACCTCCAAGCCCTTCCGCTACGAGGCGCGCACCTGGGAGCTGGCCCGACGCAAGTCGGTCAGCCCGCACGACGCGCTGGGTGCCAACCAGGTCGTGCAGACCAAGGCCGGGCGGGTGCTGCGCGTGGTTCCGCTCGAGAACGAGGCGGTCAACGAGTGCTGGCTCTCGGACCGCGACCGCTTTGCCTACGAGGGGCTCACCGCGGCCGACCGCGTGACGCGTCCCATGCTCAAGCAGGACGGCCGCTGGCACGAGGTCGACTGGCCCACCGCGCTCGACTACGTGGCCCACGCCCTGATCGACGTGAAGACCAAGCACGGTGCCGAGGCGATCGCCGCGGCCGCCGGCCCCACCAGCACGGTCGAGGAACTCGCGCTGCTGGGCGGGTTGGTGCGCGGGCTGGGTTCGGACAACGTGGACTTCCGGCTGCGCCAGTCGGACTTCAGCGCCGACGGCCAGCGTGCCGGCATCCCCTGGCTGGGACTGCCGGTGGCCGAGACCGAGCAGCTCGATCGCATTCTTCTGGTCGGGGCCTTCCTGCGCAAGGATCAGCCGCTGCTCGCCGCGCGCGTGCGCCAGGCGGTCAAGCGCGGCGCGCAGGTGAGCGTGCTGCACGCCGCCGACGATGATCTGCTGATGCCGGTCGCGGCCAAGGCCATCGTGGCGCCCGACGCCTGGGTGAGCGAGCTGGCCCAGATCGCCACTGCGCTTGCCGAGATCAAGCATCTTCCCGCCCCGGTCGCCGGGATCGTGGTCGGGGCCGAGGCACGGCGCATCGCCGAGAGCCTGGCCAGTGGCCACCAGGTGGCGCTGTGGCTGGGCAACGCCGCCGTTCAGCACCCGCAGGCGGCGCAACTTGCCGCGTGGGTGCAATCGATCGCTCATGCGCTGGGTGCCCGCCATGGCGTGCTGGGCGAGGCTGCCACCAGCGTGGGCGGCTACGTCGCCGGCGCGCTGCCGCAGGCGGGCGGCCTGAACGCGCGCGCCATGTTCGAGCAGCCGCGCCGCGCCTACCTGCTGTGGAACCTCGAGCCAGAGTACGACTGCGCCAACCCCGCGCAGGCGCTCCAGGCGTTGGGCCAGGCGGCCACGGTGATCGCCTGCACGCCCTACCGCAACGGCGCGCTCGAGTACGCCGACGCCATCCTGCCGATCGCGCCTTACACCGAGACCGGCGGCACCTACATCAACTGCGAGGGGCGCGTGCAGTCCTTCAACGGCGTTGCCGCGCCGCTGGGCGAGTCGCGTCCGGGCTGGAAGGTGCTGCGCGTGCTGGGCAATCTGCTCGGTCTTGGCGGCTTCGATCAGGACAACCTCGATGCCGTACGGGCCGGGCTGGTGCCCGCCGAGGTCGCTGCGCGCCTGAGCAACGACACACGGGTCGCGCCGGCCGCGCCGGCCGCGCCCGGCGGCGGCATGCAGCGCCTGTCTGACGTTCCCATCTACTTCAGCGACGCGATCGTGCGCCGTGCGGCCGCCCTGCAAAAGACGCGCGACGCGCGGCCCCCGCGCGCCACGGCCAACGCGGCCACGCTCGCTGCCGCGGGCCTGGCGGCGGGCGACAAGGCACGCGTGGTGCAGGATGGCGCCAGCGCCCTGCTCGAATGCGCCCTCGACGAGCGCCTGCCCGACGGCGTGGTGCGGGTCAGCGCCGCGCACGCCAGCACCGCCACCCTGGGTGCGATGTTCGGCGCGATCCGACTGGAGCGTGCCTGATGAACGTGCTCAACAGCGTCGTCTGGACCCTGGTGCTGATCTTCGCGCTGGTGCTGCCCCTGCTGGGGGCGGTGGCCTACCTGACGTACTGGGAGCGCAAGATGATCGGGTGGATGCACATCCGCCTGGGGCCCAACCGGGTGGGGCCGCTGGGCCTGCTGCAGCCCATCGCCGACGCGGTCAAGCTCATCTTCAAGGAAGTCATCACCCCCAGCCAGGCCGACAAGAGCCTGTACTTCATCGGTCCGGTGATGGTCATGATGCCCGCGCTCGCCGCCTGGGCAGTGGTGCCGCTGGCGCCGGGCGTGGTGCTCTCCGACATCAACGCCGGACTGCTCTACGTGATGGCGATCACCTCGATGGGCGTCTACGGCGTGATCATCGCCGGTTGGGCCTCGAACTCGAAGTACGCCTTCCTGGGCTCGATGCGCGCCGCGGCGCAGATGGTGAGCTACGAACTGGCCATGGGCTTCGTCCTGGTGGCCGTGCTGATGGTCTCGGGCACCCTGAACATGACCGGCATCGTCGAGGGCCAGGGCCGCGGCATGGCCGCCGCCGCGGGCTTCCCGGTGTTCTCCTGGAACTGGCTGCCGCTGCTGCCGCTGTTCGTGATCTACGTGGTCTCGGCAGTGGCCGAGACCAACCGCCACCCCTTCGACGTGGTCGAGGGCGAGAGCGAGATCGTCGCCGGCCACATGATCGAGTACTCGGGCATGGGCTTCGCGGTGTTCTTCCTCGCCGAGTACGCCAACATGATCCTGCTGTCCACGCTGGCCACGGTCATGTTCCTGGGCGGCTGGATGGCGCCGGTCGACCTCGCCCACTTCGGCATCACGCTGCCCGGCCCCATCGCGGCGATCGCGCCCTGGTTCTGGCTGCTGGCCAAGGTCTTCGTCGTCGTGTCGCTGTTCATCTGGTTCCGCGCCACGTTCCCGCGCTACCGCTACGACCAGATCATGCGTCTGGGCTGGAAGGTCTTCATCCCCATCACGCTGGTGTGGCTGGTGATCCTGGCGGTGTGGATGCAGACCCCGTGGAACCTCTGGAAGTGAGTCCGACCATGGCCGACACCACCGCGTCCCGCGCCCCGTCCGTGCCCGCCACCTCGTCGAGCGGCGGCGCCTCGGGCTTCTTCGGTTCGCTGATGCTCAAGGAGCTGATCAAGGGCATGGCGCTGACCGGGCGCTACTTCTTCGCGCCCAAGATCACGATCCAGTACCCGGAAGAAAAGACGCCGATGTCGCCGCGCTTTCGCGGCCTGCACGCGCTGCGCCGCTACCCCAACGGGGAGGAGCGCTGCATCGCCTGCAAGCTGTGCGAGGCGGTGTGCCCGGCCATGGCGATCACCATCGAGAGCGAGCAGCGGGCCGACGGCACGCGCCGCACCACGCGCTACGACATCGACCTCACCAAGTGCATCTTCTGCGGCTTCTGCGAAGAGAGCTGCCCGGTGGACTCGATCGTCGAGACCAATATTCACGAATACCACGGCGAGGCCCGCGGCGATCTTCTCTACACCAAGGAGATGCTGCTCGCCATCGGTGACCGCTACGAGCAGGACATCGCCGCGGCCCGCGAGGCCGACGCGAAGTATCGATAAGGGGAGGGCGGGCCGGCAGGCCCGGCGGCTGGCCCAGCCAGCGCCGGACCGGCGCCCAAGAAGCATGGACATCAAGACGGTTCTGTTCCTGATCTTCGCCGCGATCATGCTCGGCGCGGCCAGTCGCGTCGTCACCGCGCGCAACCCGGTGCACGCGGTGCTCTACCTCGTGCTTGCCTTCTTTTCGGCCGCCTGCCTGTGGATCCTGCTCAAGGCGGAGTTCCTGGCGATCGCGCTGGTGCTGGTCTACGTGGGTGCGGTGATGGTGCTGTTCCTGTTCGTGGTGATGATGCTCGACGTGCACATCGATCGCGGCGAGGGCAGCTTCTGGCGGCACGCCCCGGTGGCGCTGGGGGTGGCGGCGCTGATCCTGCTGCAACTGTGGCTGGTGCTTGCCCAGCCCGCGTGGCTGGCCATGACCGCCGCGCCGCCGCCGCCGCCGGCGCAGTCGCCCAGCAACATCCACGCGCTGGGGCTGCTGACCTTCACCGAGTACATCTACCCGCTGCAGGTGGCGGGGGCGCTGCTGCTGGTGGCCATCGTGGCCGCCATCGCCCTGACCCTGCGCGGCCGCAAGGATTCCAAGCATCAGGATCCCGCGCTGCAGGTCCGCGTCGCCGCGCGCGATCGCGTGCGCCTGGTGTCGATGGATGCCGACGAAGAAGGACGCCAGACCCGCAAGGTCTGAGCCGACAAGGGAGAGATCCGTGGTTTCGCTGTCCTGGTACCTGGGTGTGGGCGCGCTGCTGTTTGCCATCGGCGTGATCGGCATCTTCATGAACCGCCGCAACCTGATCGTGCTGCTCATGGCCATCGAGCTCATGCTGCTCGCGGTGAACATGAACTTCGTGGCCTTCAGCCACTACCTTGGCGACCTGCACGGCCAGGTCTTCGTGTTCTTCATCCTCACCGTGGCTGCGGCCGAGGCGGCCATCGGCCTGGCCATCCTGGTGATCCTGTTCCGCAACCGGCGCACCATCAACGTCGCCGAGCTCGACTCGCTCAAGGGGTAGGGCATGACGGCGATGCAAAAACTCTATCTGCTGGTGCCGCTGGCGCCGCTGGCCGGCGCCATCGTGGCCGGCCTGTTCTCGCGATGGGTGGGGCGTGCCGGCGCGCACACCGTGACCATCCTCGGCGTGCTCGTGGCGGCGGTTGCCTCGTTGGTGGTCTTCGCCGACGTGCTCAAGGGCAACCTCTACAACGGCACCGTCTACGAGTGGATGGTGGTCGGCGACCTGAAGCTCACCGTCGGCTTCCTGATCGACCACCTGTCGGCGCTGATGATGGTGGTGGTGACCTTCGTGTCGCTGATGGTGCACGTCTACACCATCGGCTACATGCGCGACGACCCGGGCTACGCGCGCTTCTTCGCCTACATCTCGCTGTTCACCTTCAGCATGCTGATGCTGGTGATGAGCAACAACTTCCTGCAGCTGTTCTTCGGCTGGGAGGCGGTGGGCCTGGTGTCCTACCTGCTGATCGGCTTCTGGTTCAAGCGGCCCACGGCGATCTACGCCAACATGAAGGCGTTCCTGGTCAACCGGGTGGGCGACTTCGGCTTCATCCTGGGCATCGGGCTGGTGTTCGCGTGGTTCGGCACGCTGGACTACGCCACGGTGTTCAAGGCCGCGCCGGCGCTCGCCGACAAGTCGGTCGAGTTCGTCCCGGGCATGTCGTGGATGCTGCTCACCGTGATCTGCGTGTGCCTGTTCATCGGCGCGATGGGCAAGAGCGCGCAGTTCCCGCTGCACGTGTGGCTGCCCGACTCGATGGAAGGCCCCACGCCGATCTCCGCGCTGATCCACGCCGCCACCATGGTGACCGCCGGCATCTTCATGGTCAGCCGCATGTCGCCCCTGTTCGAGTATTCGGACGCCGCCCTGGGCTTCGTGATCACCATCGGCGCGATCACCGCGCTCTTCATGGGGATCCTGGCCACGGTGCAGAACGACATCAAGCGCGTGGTGGCCTACTCCACGCTCTCGCAGCTGGGCTACATGACGGTGGCGCTGGGCGCCTCGGCCTACAGCGCGGCGATGTTCCACCTCATGACCCACGCCTTCTTCAAGGCGCTGCTGTTCCTGGGCGCGGGCTCGATCATCATGGGCATGCACCACGAGCAGGACATGCGCCACATGGGCGGGCTGCGCAAGCTCATGCCCCTGACCTGGTTCACCTTCCTGCTGGCGGCCATCTCCTCGATCGCCTTCCCGTTCTTCTCGGGCTTCTACTCCAAGGACGTGATCATCGTGGCCGCCCAGAACGCCAACGTGTGGGGTTCGGGCTTCGCGGCCTTCGCGGTGACGGCGGGCGTCGGGGTCACCGCCTTCTACACCTTCCGCATGTACTTCATGGTCTTCGAGGGCAAGCTGCGCGCCGGCGACCATCATGGCCACGGCCACGACGATCACGGTCACGACGGCCACCACGGCGGCACGCCGCACGAGTCGCCCGCGGTGGTCACCGTACCGCTCGTGCTGCTGGCCGTGCCTTCCGTGCTGATCGGCTTCGTGGCCGTATCGCCCCTGCTGTTCGGCGACTTCTTCTCGAACGAGATCTTCGTCGACGTGCTCAGGCACCGCGCGCTCGCGCCGCTGGCCCAGCACTGGGAGGGGCCGGTGGCCTTCGCGCTGCACGGCTTCACCTTGCTGCCCTTCTGGCTGTCGATGGCGGGCGTGGCGCTGGCCTGGTTCTTCGTGATGAAGCGGCCCGACATCCCGGCGGCGCTCGCGGCGCGCTTTTCGGGCCTGTATCGCCTGCTGCTCAACAAGTACTACCTGGACGACGCCAACCAGCTGATCTTCGCCAACGGCGCCGTGGCCCTGGGCCGCGGCCTGTGGAAGTGGGGCGACCAGACCTTCATCGACGGGCTGGTCGTCAACGGCTCGGCTCGCCTGGTGGGCTGGGTCGCGGCCCTGTCGCGCAGGCTCCAGACCGGCTACCTCTACCAATACGCGTTCTCGATGGTGATCGGCCTGCTCATCCTGGTCACGCTGTTCGTGACCCTCGGGCGCTAGGGCGGAGTTGAACATGCACAACACCGTTCCCTGGCTCAGTCTGGCGATCTGGATCCCGATCGTCTTCGGCGTGGTCCTGCTGGGCGCCGCGCGCGCCCGCAATCCCGGCGTGGTGCGCGCCGTGGCGCTGGCCGGCAGCCTGCTCGGCCTGCTGGTGACCATCCCGCTCTACACCGGCTTCGATGCCGCCTCGGCCGACCTGCAGTTCGTCGAGAAGGCGGTGTGGATCGCGCGCCTGAACGTGCACTACCACCTGGGGGTCGACGGCCTGTCGGTGTGGTTCGTGCTGCTCACCGCCTTCATCACCGTCCTGGTGGTGCTCGCGGGCTGGGAGGTCATCCAGACCCGCGTGGCGCAGTACTACGCCGCCTTCCTGATCCTCTCGGGCCTGATGATCGGCGTGTTCTCGGCCGCCGACGCGCTGCTGTTCTACGTCTTCTTCGAGGCCACCCTGATACCGATGTACATCATCATCGGCATCTGGGGCGGACCGAACCGCGTCTACGCCGCCTTCAAGTTCTTCCTGTACACGCTGCTGGGCTCGCTGCTCATGCTGGTGGCGCTGGTGTACCTGTACTCCGTCTCGGGCGGCAGCTTCGATCTGGCCACCTGGGTGAAGACGCCGCTGGCGCTGGGCGCGCAGATCCTGCTCTTCGTGGCCTTCCTGCTCGCCTTCGCGGTCAAGGTGCCGATGTGGCCGGTGCACACCTGGCTGCCCGACGCCCACGTCGAGGCGCCCACCGGGGGCTCGGTGGTGCTGGCGGCCATCATGCTCAAGCTCGGCGCCTACGGCTTCCTGCGCTTTTCCATGCCCATGCTGCCCGACGCCTCGCAGGCGCTGGCTGGCATGATGGTCACCCTGTCGCTGGTCGCGGTGGTCTACATCGGACTCGTGGCCCTGGTGCAGAAGGACATGAAGAAGCTGGTGGCGTACTCGTCGATCGCCCACATGGGCTTCGTCACGCTGGGCTTTTTCATGTTCGAGCCGCTGGCGGTTGCCGGCGGCATCGTGCAGATGATCTCGCACGGCTTCATCTCGGGCGCCATGTTCCTGTGCATCGGCGTGCTCTACGACCGCATGCACAGCCGCAACATCGCCGACTACGGGGGCGTGGCCAACACCATGCCGACCTTCGCGGCCTTCATGATGCTGTTCTCGATGGCCAACGCCGGCCTGCCGGGCACCTCGGGCTTCATCGGCGAGTTCATGGTCATCCTGGGGGCGGTGAAGTACAACTTCTGGATCGCCGCGCTGGCCGCCACCACGCTGATCTTCGGCGCCGCCTACACGCTGTGGATGTACAAGCGCGTGATCTTCGGCGAGGTGGCCAACCGCCACGTGGCCGAGCTCACCGACATCGGAGCGCGCGAATTCTCGATCCTCGCCATCCTGGCCGCGGCCGTGATCGCGATGGGCGTCTACCCCAAGCCGGTGACCGACGTGATGAACGCCTCGGTCGCCAAGCTCCTGCAGCAGTCGCAGCAGTCCAAGCTGCCTGTGGCCCGCTGAGGAGGCGCGCACCATGCAAGAACTCAACCTGATCGCCGCCGCCCCCGAGATCGTCCTGCTCGCCGCCACCTGCTTGGTGCTGATGGTCGATCTGTTCGTGCCGGACGACAAGCGCTACCTGACGCTGTCGCTCACCCTCACGGTGCTGGCGCTGACCGCGGGCGTGACCTGGATCTTCCTGGCCAACGACGTGGTGATGTACGCCTTCGACGGGCTCTACGTCACCGACCCGATGGCGAGCGTGCTCAAGCTCTTCGCCGTCCTGGTCACCGCGCTGGTGCTGATCTACTCGCAGGGCTACGCGCTCGACCGCGGCATGTGGAAGGGCGAGCTCTTCACGCTGTCGCTGTTTAGCCTGCTGGGCATGTTCGTGATGATCTCGGCGAACAACCTGCTGGTCGTCTATCTGGGCCTGGAACTGCAGTCGCTCTCGCTCTACGCGCTGGTCGCCCTGCGGCGCGACGACGGCCGCGCCACCGAGGCGGCGATGAAGTACTTCGTGCTGGGCGCGCTGGCCTCGGGCTTCCTGCTCTACGGCATGTCGATGCTCTACGGCGCCAGCGGCACGCTCGACATCAACGAGCTGGCCCGCCGCGTGGCGGTGGGCGAGGTCGCGAGCCGCGCCGCGCTGGTCCTGGGCACGGTGTTCCTGGTGGCCGGCCTGGCGTTCAAGTTCGGCGTGGTGCCCTTCCACATGTGGGTGCCCGACGTCTACGAAGGAGCCCCCACCCCGGTCACCATGTTCATCAGCAGCGCGCCCAAGCTCGCCGCCTTCGCCATCACCTACCGCATGCTGGTCGAGGGCCTGCTGCCGCTGGCGGTGGACTGGCAGCAGATGATCGCGCTCATCGCCGTGGCCTCGCTCATCCTCGGCAACCTCGCGGCGATCGCGCAGACCAACCTCAAGCGCATGCTGGCCTACTCCACCATCGCGCAGATGGGCTTCATGCTGCTCGCGCTCGTCGGCCCCATCACCGGCGGCCAGCCCATGAACGCGACGCTCGACTTCTCGGCGGCGATGTTCTACGTCATCACCTACTCGCTCACCACGCTCGGCACCTTCGGCATGATCCTGCTGATGGCGCGCCAGGGCCACGAGGCCGAGGAAATCTCCGACCTGGCGGGCCTGAACCAGCGCAGCCCCTGGTACGCCTTGGTGATGCTGATGCTGATGTTCTCGCTCGCCGGCATCCCGCCGACGGTGGGCTTCTACGCCAAGTTCGTGGTGCTCGAGGCGCTGCTCGCTGGCGGCGGCACCGGCCCGGTGGTGCTCGCGGTGATTGCGGTGATGGCCTCGCTGATCGGCGCCTTCTACTACCTGCGCATCGTCAAGCTGATGTACTTCGACGCGCCCGCCGCCGGCGTGCCGCAGCTTGCCGCCAGCACCGACCTGCGCGTCCTGCTGTCGATCAACGGCGCCCTCGTGCTGGTGCTGGGCCTGTTCCCCCAGTACCTGCTGCAGCTGTGCACCGACGCGATGGTGCGCTCGCTGGGCGGCTGACGCGGGCATGAGCGGCGAGCCGCCGGCCTCGTCCGATCCGCTCGCCGAGCACACGCTCGAGTCCGCCGTTGCCTGGCGCGGCGGCTTCCTCACCGTGCACCAGGAGTCGGTGCGCGTGCCCGACGGCGTGATCGCGCCGCGCGAGTTCATCCGCCATCCCGGCGCGGTGATGATCGTGCCCCTGCTCGGCGACGGCCAGGTGGTGCTCGAGCGCCAGTGGCGCCACCCGCTGCGCCGCGCCTTCGTCGAGTTTCCCGCCGGCAAGGTTGATCCCGGCGAGGCGTTGCAGACCTGCGCCGCGCGGGAGCTGCGCGAAGAGACCGGCTACGTCGCCACCGAGTGGACCCACCTCGGCGGCTTTCATAACGCGATCGGCTACTCCGACGAGAAGATCGAGGTCTTCCTCGCGCGCGGCCTCACGCGCACCGCCCAGGCGCTCGACCCCGGCGAAGTGCTCGAAGTCCACACCCGCCCCTGGCAGGACGTGCTGGCCGAGGTGCGTGCGGGCCGCATCACCGACGTGAAGACGGTGATCGGCCTCTACTGGCTGGCGGACTTCCTCGCGGGGCGCTGGCCGGCGCCGGGCTGAGCGCCGAACCTCGTCTAGGCGTGGTGTTCGTGCGACGCCGGCACGGGCTGCGGAATTTTCTGCAGCGCATGGCGCGCGCGTGCCGGCATGATCCGCGCATCGATCCGAGGAACTCGTCGCCCGATGACCCGCCGCACCGTATTGCTCCTCCTGGTCGTGGTCGTGCTCGCGGCGCTGTTCGCGGTGCTTCACGGCGCGGTAAGCGATTCCGGTGCCGCGAGGCTGGCCAGCGCGAGCGAGTCGCCCGCGCCCGAGCGCGGTTCAAGAGCCGCAATCCCATCCTCCGAGCTTGACTTGCTCGGCGTCCGTGAGGGCGAGTTGTGCGGCTATGGACGCTTTGCTCCTGGGGAAGGTCACTTGCTGCCCGCTGAGGTCGAGCAGGGCGCACGGGTGCTGCTCGCGCGCCTGCGCGAGCGAGTCATGCGCGAGGGCGGCCCACGGCAGCAGGCACAGGTTCAGTTGGTACATGGAGCCCGTGAGTTGCGCGAGCGGATCGAGGCTTGTGGCGAGTCGGCCTCCTGCATGGCTGGTGTCGAGGCTGCATCGGATGCCCTGGCCCAGGACCTGGCGGAGCGTGCGACGCGCTCTCGCGACCCCGAGCTGATGGTCCTCGCCCTCAAGGCTTGCGGTCCGAGGAGTGGCGCGACCGCGTGCGCGGGCGTGACGCCGGCAGCATGGGCCGAGCGCGATCCCGACAATGCACGCGCGTGGCTCGCCATGCTCGGCACGCGAGGACTTGATGACGCGCAGCGCGCGACGATCGTCGCCCGCGCCGCCGCGGCGAAGACGGCCGATCCGCGCCTCGACGGCCTGTTGGCACTCGCCACCGAGCCTGAAGTCAGCGGCGCCTCGATGCCCGTGAGGCTGCCTGCCTTGATCCCCGTCCTCGGCATGGCCGCGGCCATGCCCCTGCGCGGCCAAAGCGAGGCAGAGCGTTACTGCAAGGCGCCCGTCCGCACGCCCCAGGAGCGTGCAGATTGCACCCGCCTAGCGGACCTGCTGATCGACCGCGGCCGCACGATGTCGGAGCACCTCCTGGGCCGGCGCCTGGGCCGTGGCCTGGGCTGGAGCGAGGCGCGCGTCGAGGGACTGACGCTGGAGTCTCATCGGCTGAGCCAGGTCTTGGCTTCCCCAGCGTCCAAGTCCTTCCTTGATTTCGACTGTGCTCAGGCGGAGCACCTCGATCGCCGGATCGAGTACACCCTGGGCGAGGGCGAACTTGCGTGGGCGCGGCATCGACTGCGCGCTACGCCGCCCACCGAGCCCTTGGCGCCGCCCAATCCCTTCCGCGTGGGTCCGAGCGCGGTGGGGCGATGAAGTCCCAGCTGGGGCGCTGGGGGTTAGTGCTGGCGCTGATCGGCGCAGTGGGCCTTATCGCGTGGCTCGGGCAGTCCATCGGAGCCCGGGTGGGCGGCGCGCTCGACCAGGTGGCGGGGGCGGTTGCGCCCGGATCGGCGGCGGCGCCCGTGGTCGCATCCAGTAGCGGACAGGCGACGGACGATGAGGAGTTCGTGATGTCGAAGGAAGTCTGCGGCTACGACTTCCCGTTCGACGAAGACTCGCCCCGTGCTCGCGCCGCGGAGCGTGAGATCGAGACCCAGGCGATGTTGGGCTTGCGCCGTGCGGCTGAACGACTCGTCGCCGACACTGACCCCCGGCAGCGCACGCTCGGTTTGGTGATGGCCAGGGAATTCGAGTTGATCGAGTTGCGGCAGCGCGCGCGCAAGGAGGATCAGACAGCGCCTTGCCAGAGCAATGACGCGCAGTGCGACCTTGAACGACAAAGACGTCACGATGTGCCCCTCGCCGCCGCGCTCGAGATGCACAGGGAGAAGATGCAGGCCCATGCACGGGCCAGCAGGGATCCGATGGCCTGGGCGCAGGTCTCGGCGACCTGCCGCGGAAAGTGCGGCGCATGGCTAGTGGAGTGGTCGCAGATCCACCCCGGCAGCGGCAAGGCCTGGCTCGGGCAGGTGGATCCCAAGGGGGACCCGGCCGCCACTGACGCGCTACTTCGCGCAGCGGCTCGCGCCACAGACTATGGCGGCTACACCGCCCTGGCCGCTCAATTGGCTCTCATCCCAGAGGTTGCCAGCTTGCCGCCGGCGGCCTGGGACATGGCCTACTTCGAGCTGGCGCTCTCGCTGGGAATTAACCAGCCGCTGTCGCTGTGGTTGATCAACGTTACGACGGCATGCAAGAAGGCGGTACCGGGATCCAGTCGCGCCGAGGCGTGCGCCGCGCTTGGCGCTCGCCTCGTCGAAGGTGGAGACGACCTCCTGACGGTGCGCTTGGGTGAGGCAGTCTTGGCGATGGGCCGCCCGCCCGCGCCGGGCGCTCCGCGCTTGCGGCACTCCCAAGAACTAATGGATGACTATGGGCTTGCAGGGAGCGAACTGGCTAGGTTCGGCGCGTCGTGCGAGGGTATAGCGCGCAGGCACGTGCAAGCGCAGATCGCAGCTGCTGGGGGCGAATTGGCCGTGGCGCGCGCCATGGCGCCGCTCGGCCGGGAGATCCGTGCCCGGCAGGCCCGTGAGGCCGCGCGGGACGCACAGCGCAATCCCTTTGTGCCCGGATCCGCGGGCGCTGCGCCGCCGGCGCCGCGGAACTAGCTGCCTGCCGCGCGGCTGCGCAGGCGCTCGACCAGAGCCCTGGTCGAGGAGTCGAAGGCTGTCAGGTCTGCCTTGCCCTGCACCGCGGGCGTCAGCCGGCCGGCCAGGCGCTTGCCGAGTTCCACGCCCCACTGGTCGAAGGCGTCGATTCCCCAGATCACCGACTGCGCGTAGGTGC
>DAOTEJ010000057.1:0-9921 GCA_035454085.1 Burkholderiaceae bacterium
CCGACCCGCCCATAGGCGGGATGCGGAGCCGCGACAGGCTCGCTTAAGCTAGCTCGCACACCAGCCGGAGCCGCCCCGTCCATGTCGCTCGAGCGCCTGTTCACCCTGATGTCCGAGAAGAACGCCTCGGACCTGTTCCTGGCCGTGGGTTCGCCCATCACGATCAAGATCAACGGCGTGGCCGTGCCCATCAGTCAGGAGCGCCTGGCGCAGCAGGGCGTGATCGCGCTGCTGGCCGAGCGCCTGAGCGACGCCCAGTTCCGCGAGCTCGAGTCGACCCGCGAGCTCAACGTCGCCCTGCCCGTGACCGGGGTGGGCAGCTTCCGCCTCTCGGCCTTCATGCAGCGCGGCTCGATCTCGGCGGTGATCCGCTTCATCCCGCACGAGATCCCCAAGCTGGATTCCCTGTCCCTGCCCGAGGTGCTCAAGGACCTGATCCTGGAGCGCCGCGGCCTGATCCTGGTGGTGGGCTCGGCCGGCAGCGGCAAGTCCACGACCATCGCCTCGATGATCGACCACCGCAACGAGCTCGCCACGGGCCACGTGCTGACCTTCGAGGATCCGATCGAGTTCCTGTTCCGCAACAAGAAGGCGATCATCAACCAGCGCGAGATCGGCACCGACGCGCAGACCCTGCACGCCGCCCTGCGTAACGCGATGCGCCAGGCGCCCGACGTGATCTTCATCGGCGAGATCCGCGACCGCGAGACCATGACGGCGGCGATCTCGTACGCGATGTCGGGCCACCTGGTGGTGGCCACCCTGCACGCCACCAACGCCGCACACACCCTCAACCGGGTGATCAGCTTCTACCCGCCCGAGACCCGTCAGGCGCTGTTCCAGGACCTGTCGGTGGCGCTCAAGGCGATCCTCTCGCAGCGCCTGGTCCGCGCCCGCAAGGGCGGCCGCGTGCCGGCGGTCGAGGTGCTGATCAACAACCGCCACATCGCCGACCTGATCGAGCGCGGCGACGTGCAGGCCATCAAGGAAGCCCTCGAGCAGAGCCTCGCGCCCGAGAGCAGCTCCTACGAACAGAGCCTCTACGCCCTGCTGCAATCCGGCTTGGTCACGCGCGACGACGCACTCGCCGCGGCCGACTCGCAGAACAACCTGCTGTGGTTCATCAACAACTCCGGCAAGCCTCAGAAGCAGCGCGACAACGCGGCGGCCCCGACCGCACCCGATGCGGCCTCGTTCGCTGAGTTCACGCTGAACATCTGAGCGAAGCCGCCCGCGGCGGGCGGATAGAATCCCGGCGATGCGAGCGCCACCGATGGTGCCCGCGCACCGTCCGATGAACTCCACGCTCGCCCTTGCCCGCGCACTGATCGCCCGCCCCTCGGTCACCCCCGAGGACGCCGGCTGCCAGGCCCTGATCGCCGAGCGCCTCGCACCCCTGGGCTTTGTTGCCGAGACCCTGGCCCGAGGCAGCACGACCAACCTCTGGCTGCGCCGGGGCAGCGCGGCGCCGGTGCTGGCCTTCGCCGGGCACACCGACGTGGTGCCCACCGGCCCGCTCGAGGCCTGGGCATCGCCTCCCTTCGAGCCCACCGAGCGCGACGGCCGGCTCTGGGGCCGCGGCGCTTCGGACATGAAGAGCTCGATCGCCGCCTTCGTGGTGGCCGCCGAGCAATTCGTGGGCGCGCACCCGGATCACCGCGGCTCGATCGCGCTGCTCATCACCTCCGACGAGGAAGGTCCGGCCACCGACGGCACGACGCTGGTGGTCGAGGCCCTGCGCGCCCGCGGCGAGCGGCTCGACTACTGCATCGTGGGCGAGCCCACCTCGGTGGACCGGCTGGGCGACACGATCAAGAACGGCCGGCGCGGTTCGCTCTCCGGGCGGCTCACGGTGCGCGGCGTGCAGGGCCACGTGGCCTATCCGCAACTGGCGCGCAACCCGGTGCACGAGGTGGCTCCGGCGCTGGCCGAGCTGGCCGCCGAGGTCTGGGACGCGGGCGACGAATACTTCCCGCCCACCACCTTCCAGGTCTCGAACATCCACGCCGGCACTGGCGCGGCCAACGTGATCCCCGGCAGCTGCGTGATCGACTTCAACCTGCGCTTCGCGCCGGTCTCGAGCGCGGCGAGCCTGCGCGCGCGCATCGAGGCGATCCTCGCGCGCCACGGGCTGGACTGCACGGTCGACTGGACGCTCGGCGCCCAGCCCTTCCTGACGCCGGCCGGAGCGCTGTCGGAGGCGCTGGGCCAGGCGATCAACGAAGTCACCGGCGAGCGCGCCGCGCTCTCGACCACCGGCGGCACCTCGGACGGCCGCTTCATCGCCACCTGGTGCCCGCAGGTGGTGGAGTTCGGACCGCCCAACGCCAGCATCCACAAGATCGACGAGAACATCCTCGTCGCCGACCTCGAACCCCTCAGGGCCGTGTACCGTCGCACCCTGGAACTGCTCCTGACCTGATCATGTCGATCGACGCCCAAGCCAATCTGCGCACGCTGCGCGACGTCCTGCGCTACGCCACCACCCGCTTCAACGAGGCGCGCCTGTCTTTCGGCCACGGCCAGGCCGACGCCTTCGACGAGGCGGCCTTCATCATCATGCGCACCTTGCAATTGCCGCTCGAGCGCCTGGACACCTTCCTCGACGCCTACCTCACGCACGCCGAGATCAACACCCTGCTGCAGATGATCGACCGCCGGGTGAAGCAGCGCATTCCCGCGGCCTACCTGCTGCGCGAGTCGTGGCTGCAGGGCTATCGCTTCTACGTCGACGAGCGCGTGATCATCCCGCGCTCCTTCATCGGCGAGCTGCTGAAGGAGGGCCTCGAACCCTGGGTCAAGGATCCGTCCGCGGTCACTCACGTGCTGGACCTGTGCACCGGCTCGGGCTGCCTGGCGATCATGGCGGCCGACCTCTTCCCCAACGCCCAGGTCGACGCGGTCGACATCAGCAAGGAAGCCCTGGCCGTGGCGCGCATCAACGTGGACGAGTACGGCTTCGGCGACCGCGTCGCGCTGATCGAGTCCGATCTGTTCGGCGCCCTGCCCGCCAAGCGCTACGACCTGATCATCTCGAACCCGCCCTACGTGACCGCCCCCTCGATGGCACGCCTGCCGCGCGAATATCAGCACGAGCCGCGCATGGCGCTGGACGGGGGCGAGGACGGCCTGGACCTGGTGCGCCGCCTGATGCGCCAGGCGCGCGGCTACCTCAAGCGCAGCGGCCTGCTGGTGGTCGAGGTGGGCGACGGCCGCCCGCAGACCGAGGCCGCGTTCCGCGACATCCCGCTGACCTGGCTGACCACGAGCGCGGGGGACGACATGGTCTTCCTCGCGCGCCAGGAAGAGCTGCCCTGAGTCGCACCGCGCCGCGCACGCGCGTGGCGCGCCCTGCCCCGCCGCACCCATGCTGCGCCTCGAACGCCTGAGCCTCGCACGCGGCGCACGCGTGCTGTATCGCGACGTGACCCTGGTCGCGCCTCCCGCCGAGCGCATCGGCCTGGTGGGCGCCAACGGCTCGGGAAAATCCAGCCTGTTCGCCGCCATCCTGGGCGAGATCGACGCCGAAGCCGGTGAACTCGAGACTCCACCCGCCGCGCGCATCGCGCACGTGGCGCAGGACATCGAGGCCGTCGACCAGCCCGCGCTCGACTACGTGGTCGCGGCGCACCTGCCGCTGGCCGAGGCGCGCGCCGAACTTGCCGCCGCCGAGCACGACGCCGACGAGATGCGACTGGCGCACGCGCACGCGCGCCTGGCCGAACTCAACGAGGGCGCGATCCTGGCCCAGGCGCGCACCATCCTGCACGGCCTGGGCTTCGCGGAGCGCGACGGCGCGCGTGCGGTGGCCGATTTCTCCGGCGGCTGGCGCAACCGCCTCGCGCTGGCGCGCGCCCTGCTGCGGCCGGCCGACCTGCTGCTGCTCGACGAGCCCACCAATCACCTCGACCTGGACTCGGTGGTCTGGCTCGAGTCCTGGCTGCGCCGGCAGCTCGCCACGGTGCTGCTGATCTCGCACGACCGCGAATTCCTGGACCGCAGCGCCACGACCATCTGGGCGGTCGAGGACGAGACCATCCGCCGCTACGCCGGCAACTACACCGACTACGAGACCGCACGCATCGAGCAGTTGCGCCAGCAGGACGCGGCGGCCCGCACCTACGAGCGCAGCGCGGCGCACCTGCAGAAGTTCATCGATCGCTTTCGCGCCCAGGCCACCAAGGCGCGCCAGGCGCAAAGCCGCATCAAGATGCTCGAGCGCCTGCAGGCGGTGGAGCCGGTGCGCGCGCGGCGCGAGTGGCGCTTCGAGTTCCCCCAGCCGCGTCAGCTGCCCGAGCGCCTGCTCGACGCCGAGGACCTGGCCCTGGGCTACGGCACGCGCCGCGTGCTGGAGGGCGTGGGCTTCACGGTGCGCGCGGGCGACCGGGTGGGCATCCTGGGCGTCAATGGCGCTGGCAAGTCCACCCTGGTCAAGGCGATCTCGGGGGAGCTCGCGCCGCTCGCCGGCGAACTGCGCCGCGGCCAGGGTCTGGCGATCGGCTACTTCGCGCAGCACCAGCTCGACCAGTTGCGCCACGACGAGACGCCGCTGGCCCACCTGCGCCGCGCCGCACCCGAGACGCGCGAGCAGGAGCTGCGCGACTTCCTGGGGCGCTACCGCTTCTCGGGCGAGATGGCCACCAGCCTGGTCGGCCCCATGAGCGGCGGCGAGAAAGCGCGGCTGGCGCTCGCGCTGATCGCCTGGGAGCGCCCCAACCTGCTGGTGCTCGACGAGCCGACCAACCACCTCGACATGGAGACGCGCGAGGCGCTCACGCTCGCGCTCACGGCCTACGAGGGGGCGCTGCTTCTGGTCTCGCACGACCGCCACCTGCTGCGCGCGGCGGCCGAGACGCTGTGGCTGGTGCACGACGGCCGGCTCGCATCGTTCGAGGGCGACCTCGACGATTACGCCGCGCTGGTGCTTGCCAGCCGGCGCGAGGGCGCCGAGCCGGCGAGCGAGGCGGGTGCCAGCCGCAAGGAGCAGCGCCGCGCCGACGCGCAGGAGCGGCAGCGCCTGGCCCAGACGCGCAAGCCGCTGCAGGCGGAGCTCGCCAAGCTCGAGAAGGAGCTGGCGCGCGTCTCCACCGAAGTGCGCGAGCTCGACGCGCGCCTGGCCGACGCGGACTTCTACACCACGGGCGACGCCGACGAGGTGGCCACCACCATCCGCCGGCGCGGCGAGCTCGCCAGCCGCGTCGAGACCATCGAGACGCGCTGGCTCGAGGTCACCGAAGCCCTCGAAGCCATCCAATGACGCGGGCGCGAGCCGCGCCCCGGGGAGCACCGCCATGCACGAAGCCACGCCGATCAGCGAACCCGGCCCGCTCGCCGGACTGCGCATCCTGGACCTGAGCCGCCTGCTGCCCGGCCCGGCGGCGAGCATGCATCTGGCCGACTACGGCGCCGAGGTGATCAAGGTCGAGGACACGGGCGCGGGCGACTACCTGCGCGAGTTCGCGCCGCAGGTGCGCAACGCCGCGGGCGATCTCATCAACCCGGCCTTCGAGGCGATCAACCGCGGCAAGCGCTCGATCTGCCTGGACCTCAAGTCCGAGGCCGGGCGCGCGGCCTTGCTCGCCCTGGTGGCGCAGGCCGACGCGGTGCTCGAGAGCTTCCGGCCCGGCGTGATGGAGCGCCTGGGCCTGGGCTGGGAGGTTCTGCACGAGCTCAATGCCCGGCTGGTGCTGGTCTCGGTCAGCGGCTACGGCAGCGCCGGGCCGCTGGCGCCAGCCGCGGGGCACGACATCAATTACGCGGCCCTGACCGGCGTCCTCGACCAGAACCGAGCGCAGGGCGTGCCCGCGATTCCCAACCTGCAGCTCGGCGACGTGCTCGGCGGCTCGCTCGCGGCGCTGTCGGCGCTGCTGATCGCGCTGCTGGGCGCGCAGCGCACGGGCCAGGGCCGCAGGGTCGAGGTGGCGATGAGCGACGGGCTGCTGATGCATCACTTCTTCCCCCACTGCGAGGTCGACGCCGGCCTGACCCCGCGCGGCGGCGCCACTCTGCTCACGGGTGGATCAGCGTGCTACGCGGTCTACGCCTGCGCGGACGGGCAGTGGCTCGCCGTAGGCGCGCTGGAGATCAAGTTCTGGCAGGCGTTTTGTGAGGCGCTGGATGCGCCGGAACTGGTGCAGCGGCACTGGTCGCGCGGCGAGCTGCCCGGCTCGGAGGCGGCCCTGGCCACGCGCGAGGCGGTGGCGCAGCGGCTCGCTCGCCACCCGCGTGAGCATTGGCTGGAAGTGTTTGGCGCGGTCGACGCGTGCGTGACGCCCGTGCTGACGCCGGCCGAAGCCCTGCAGCATCCGCAGTTCGTCGCGCGGGGCCGAGTGCAGCGACTGGGCGAGGTCACTCACGTGGGACCGCTCGCGATGATGAGCGGCCATACGTTCGCGCCGCGGCCCGCACCACGCGCCGGCGAACACACCCGCGAGGTGCTGGAGGCGGCCGGCTGCGCGCCGGCCCTGGTGGACGCGATCACTGCGCGCGGCTAGCGCGCAGGGTCGGCTAGCGCTTCTTGCGCTCGGGCGCGTCGGGCGCCTCGAACTTCAGCTCGAAGTCCAGGGGTACGAGCGGCGCCGGCGGCGCGGCGGGCTGGTCTGCCGCGTCGCGCGGCGGCTGGAACAGCGTCTGGTCCCAGTCGCCCAGAATCTGCGTGGGCAGAACTTGCGTGCCAACGTCGAGGTCCACGGCAATCTGCGTCTTTTGCCCGGCGAGCAGTTCGGTCATCGCGTCGAGGTCGACGTCGACCCGATGCGGCATGGCGGCTGGCCGCGCCGCGGCGTCCGACTCACTACTGGTCGCCGCTTCCAGGGGCAGGGGCGCGGCCGGAATCGGCGGCGTGGGCAGTGGCTGCATCTGGGACCTGGCCGCCTCGCTGGGCGCGGCCGTGCCGCCCCCCGCCGACGAGAGGAAGGGCGTGTACAGGTCCTGGATCAACTGCCCCGTGTTCGCGAACTCGGTGACTTCGATGTCCTGACCTTCCGGAGCTGAATGCGTGTCGAGCGCGGTGTTCATGGCGTTGCGCGCGGCCGCGGCCGTGGCGGGTTCGGCGATCGAGGCGGCTGCCCACGCGGCGGCCACGGCGGCGGCGGACTTCTCGTCCACCGGGGCGGGGCGCGGCGCGGGCGCCACGGCTGGAGCCAGCGCCGTCGGGCGGCCAACCGGCTCCTCTACGTGGCGCACACCCAGGCGCGTGGCCGGGCCCACCGGAGCCTCGTCTTCTTCCCAGCCGCCTGCGGCGGGCTTGCGGCTGCGCCACGCGAGCAGCAGACCAAAGCCCAGCGCCAGGGTCGCCACGCCGGCGAACAGCCAGGCATAGGACGGGGTCGAGGACGCGCTCTGCTGGGCGAAGACTTGAGCTTTCTGCAGTTCCTGGTTGCGCGCCTGGGCAGCAGCCAGTTCGAGCCGCAGGGACTGCATCTCTTTCGTGAGGGTGTCGAGCTGGGCGAGGATCTGTTGCTCGCGCTCTGCGGGCAGACCGGCGGCTGGCGTGGCCGGCGCGTCCGACGCTGCAGCGGCGGGCGCCGTGGGGGCGACGGCAGGCTCGGGCGCGGCCAGCACCAGCCGGTCGCCGGCCGCCGGCTTGGCCGCACGCTCGGGCACGGGTGGCGGAGGAGCCGCTGGCGTCGCTGCGGGCGCAGCCGCCTGGGGGCGAGGCGTGGTCGTGGCGCTGCCCGCCAGCGGCGCAGCACGACGCCGTGGCTGGGGCGCTGCCTCCCCGGTGGGCGCAGCGGACTCGCGCGCCAGGGCGGGGGTGGCCAGCAGGAGAGCGTAGTCGCGCACCACCGGCATGCCGCAGCCGGCCTGCACGCTCACGCCCAGCCGAGCTTCCTCGACCGGTGTGTCGCTCGAAATCAGCAAAGTCGCGCCGTCGCGGTTCTGGCGCACCAGGGCACGGGCGCCGAGGCCGCCGGGATTGGTGCTCACCGCCACGCAGGAAGCGTCGAGCGCCGCAACGTCGCGCCCGCTGACCGGCACGCGCATGCGCAGCGCCTCGCCGCGGCGGCTGGCAATCACGGGCTCGCCCAGCACCAGGGGCAAGTCGGCCGGCACGCTGGCCAGGGCGCGCTGCGATCCTTCCGGCGCCAGAGGCGGATCGAGCAGCAGCACGAAGTCGCGCCGCACGCGCTGCGCGCAGCCGATCTCGAGAATGATCTTCACCGCCGGTTCGAACACGGGCTGCGCGGTGCGCAAGCGGGCCGACCACTCATTGCCCTGCGGGGTGACGTCGAGCCGCGTCGGGCCGACGCCGGGGATGCCGTCGCCCCCGCTGGAGATCACCCGCACGCAATCGGGCTGGAAGGCCGGATCGCCTTCGGCCGAAAATGGCACGACCAGATCGAGCGGCTGGCCCAGCTGCGAGCGCACCTCGGCTGAACCGACGCGCAACGCATGCGCGCTTGGCGCGAGACAGGCCAGGGCGACCGCGAGGCTCAGCGCAGTCAGGGACGGAGTTGGCAATGACGGGCGGGTGCAGGTCGGCATCGACTTCATGACCGTTAGGTAAGACAAACGAAGGCTCGCAGCACGGGGGGCGCGGCTGCGCCAGTACGGGCCGCCGAACGCGACGGCGATGCGCTGGGCACGGGTTCGATGTCAGTGGCGAGATTCATGCGCACGCCCCGATACACTGCGAAAGAGATGTGCGCAGTGTGCATCAGGCTCCGAGGTCGAAATTCGGCAGTTACATGACTACAACACCACGCAGACGTCTGTTGTTGATGCGCCACGGGGCCGTGGATTACTTCGACGAGCAAGGCCGCGCGCACTCCCCAGATGACGTGATGCTCACCACTCTGGGCGAGTCCCAGGCGCGCGCCGCGGGCGAGTTGCTGCGCGGACTGACGATCGACCGCGTGATCACCAGCGGGCTCGCTCGCACGCGCCAGACCGCGCAGATCGCCACCGACGCCGCGCACCTGGCGACGCCGCACGAACACTGGCAGGAACTGCGCGAGATCCGCGGTGGACGGCTCTCTGCGCTGGCGGCGGTCGACCTCGCGCGGGCCTTCACCGCGGCCTTCAGCGGACCCGCCGCGCTGGACACGCGCTTCCTGGGCGGCGAGTCGGTGGGCGAGTTGCTCGACCGCATCCTGCCCGCGATGCAGCGCCTGCTCGACGATGTGCAATGGGACACGGCGCTGCTGGTGCTGCACGGCGGAGTCAACCGCGGGCTGCTCTCTTGGTTCCTGACCGGGCAGCGCCTCTTTCTGGGCGGCATCGAGCAGGAGGCGGGCTGCATCAACGTGATCGACGTGCCGCGCGACGCGCCGGGCGCACTGGTGCGCGCGATCAACCTGTCGCCCCTGGACTGGTTGCACGGCGCCTCGCGCCTGTCGACCATGGAGCGCCTGCTGCAGAAGTACCACCGCCTTGCTGCGGGCGAGGCCGAACGAGGATCCGCATGAGCCGCTTGCGAGAGGTTTCGGAACGCCAGCGCTTCGACACACAGCGCCTGGCCGAGCATCTGCAAGCACACCTGCCAGGATTCGCCGGACCGCTCGAGGTGCGCCAGTTCGAGGGCGGGCAGTCCAATCCCACCTTCCTGCTCGGCACGCCCGCGGGCGAGTTCGTGATGCGCGCCAAGCCCGGACCGGTGGCGAAGCTCTTGCCCTCGGCCCACGCCATCGAGCGCGAGTTCCGGGTGATGCGCGCGCTCGAGGCGCAGGGCTTCCCGGTGCCGCGCACGCTGCTGCTGTGCGAGGACGAGGGAGTGATCGGCCGCGCCTTCTATGTGATGGAGCGGGTCGAGGGCCGCATCTTCTGGGACCCGGCGCTGCCCGGCATGACGCCCGACGAGCGCGCCGCGATCTTCGACGCGATGAACGCCACGCTGGCCGCCCTGCACCTCATCGACGTGGAGCGCGCCGGCCTGGCCGACTACGGGCGCGCGGGCAACTACTTCGAGCGCCAGATCGG
>DAOTEJ010000057.1:10021-17312 GCA_035454085.1 Burkholderiaceae bacterium
GTCTGGCAGCAGGGAGACGCGCCCTGTTCCTATCCTGAGGAGGCTGGCATGAAGAAGATGAAGTTTGCTCTTGCGGCGATGACGGTCGCCTTGGCTCCGGCGCTTTGGCAGACCGCCCAAGCGCAAGCCGTGATTCAGAACGCGGATGGCTCGGTCAAGCTTGGCGTGGATACCCTGGGTGACCTGGGCGTTAGCGGCATCGGCATCACTCGTACTGGCGTGGGCGACGGCATCACCCCGGGTTGCCTGTGCGAAGGCTGGGGGCTGTCCGGCAACGGCATCGCCGGCTGGGTTGGAAACGACAACGGCGGGACCTCGAACGTCACCGGCATTTCGTTCTCATCCACCGCATCAACGGCCACGGCTTCGGCGCGACTGACGTCCTTGGCCGCCCTTGCCATCACCCAGTCCTACGCGGTGTCGGCCAGCAACGACCTCTTCGTCAACACCGTGACCATCACCAATGGCGGCGCGGGGACGATCACCAACGTTCGCTACAGCCGCTCGATGGACTGGGACATCCCGCCGACTACCTTCGACGAGTACGTCACCATCCAGCGCGGAGGCTCGACGGCCCTGAAGTTCTCGAACGACAACGGTTTCGCCACCCCGAATCCGCTCGTCAATCCCGGTGCCAGTTGCGGTGGTGCGGCAACGGTCAATACCGACTTCGTCGACAATGGACCTTGCGACCACGGCGCCTTCTTCACCTTCGGGTTCGGCGACCTCGCGGCAGGCGAGTCGCTCACGTTCAACATCTACTATGGCGCGTCGGTGAGCGAAGCCGCGGCGTTCGCTGCCCTGGGTGCCGTAGGCGCCGAGGTCTATTCCCTAGGACAGAACAGCCGCACAGGCACGACGACCGGGATCCCGGCCACCTTCGTGTTCGCGTTTAGCGGGGTGGGCGGCACGCCGGTTCCTCCGGGAACCGTCCCCGAGCCTGGCTCGCTGGCGCTGCTCACGCTGGCCGGTCTCGGTGTGGTGGGCTTCGCGCGGCGTCGTCAGCGCGCTTAGTCCGACGGCCTGAAGTAACACAGCCCGCCTGACGGCGGGCTTTTTCTTGTCCGCAGCTTCCAATTTGCCGGACCACCCGCCAAGCTAGCTGCACCTCATCTCGGTCGGAGCATGACCTCCATGAAGCCTGTCTCTTCCCTGATCGCTTTGCTGGCCCTGCTGGCAGCGCAATCCTGCGCGTTGCATGCCGCTGTCGCGGCCCCCATCAAGGACCGCTCGGGCGGCCCTGTGGCAGGAAGTGAGTCGCCCTTCGTGAAGCTGTTGACCGATGGCTCCGCGGCCGCGGAGCGCAAGGACTATGCAGCAGCGGCCAAGGCATTCGAGCAGGCCGCCAAGCTCGACCCGAAGTCGCCGCTGCCTCTTCTTGCCCTGGCCGAGTTGGCTCAGATCAGGGGTCAGCCCAAGCTGGTCGAGGAGCACATCAAACGCGCCCTGGATATCGCCCCAGGCAGCGCCGAGGTCCAGCGCGCGTGGGGACGCTGGCTCTACGGCAAAGGCAAGCTCGAGGAGGCGGAGGCAGCCCTGAAGCAGGCCGTCAAGCTGCGCCCCGACTTCGCCGGCGCCTATCTGGATCTGGGTGATCTTTACCTGCAAGGCTTGAAGCGGCCGGCCGAAGCCGCGCAGGCCTATCGGAAGGCCGTCGAACTGGCACCCGCGCACCCTGGCGCACGGTTCGGCCTGGCGCGAGCCCTGGCGGCCCAAGGCAAGACGGCCGAGGCGATTGCCGCCCTGGAGGAAGCCGCCCGCCTCGCCCCCGAGAACCCTGCGCCGCTGCTGGCACTGGGGCGATTGCAGCTCGCACAAGGCAGCCCGGCGAGCGCGCTGGCGGCGTTTGACCGTGCTGCCGCGCTTCAGCCCGGGCTGGCTGCCGCGCAAGCGGGGCGCGGGGATGCGCTCATGGCAAACAAGGACTACCCAGGCGCCGAACTGGCCTACCGTGCGGCGCTGAAGTCCGCGCCCAAGGATGCCGAACTGCACTTCCAGTTAGGTGCAGCGCTTCTGGCCATGCAGAAGTACCCGCAGGCCGAGGCGGAGTTCAAGCTTGCCGTCCAGGGCAACCCCCGTCTGTCCTCGGCCTACAACAACCTCGCCTGGATCGAGGTCGCCACCAAGCCCAAGGGTGACCTGAACGCAGCCCTCACCTGGGCCAAAAAGGCCACTGAACTGCAGCCGGATGCGGGGCAGTTCTGGCACACCCTGGGTATGGTGCAGCTTGCCCGCAGCGACAACGAGGCGGCCGTCGCGGCTCTGGCGAAACCCGCGTCGGCCACGCCCCCGCGGGCGCAGTCGATCTACCTCTATGGCGTGGCGCTGGCCCGGGTGGGTCGCAAGGGGGACGCGACGTTGGCGCTCAAACGCGCGCTCGAGGTCAATCCAAGCCTGCCCGAAGCCGCCGAAGCGCGCCGGCTGCTGGCGGAGCTCGGGGCCTGAGGCTCACAAAGGCCACGCGCTCGGCGCCAAGTTCGCGAGGTCTCGGGCCCCACCCTCACGGCACCAGGACCACCTTGCCGATCACCCGCCGCTCGAGCAGCGCCTGCAAGGCCTGGGGCGCTTCGGCAAGCGGATACGCGTAGGACACATACGGCTTGAGCTTGCCGCTGGCCAGCCAGCCGAAGAGCTCGGCGAACAGGGCTGCGTTGGCCGCGGGCTCGCGCTGCGCGAACTCGCCCCAGAACACGCCCACTGCCGAGGCCCCTTTGAGCAGCAGCAGGTTGGCCGGAATCGACGGGATGCCCCCCGCCGCGAAGCCCACCACCAGCAGCCTGCCGCGCCACGCCAGCGAACGCATCGCCGCCTCGGTGTAGTCGCCGCCCACGGGGTCGAACACCACGTTCGCCCCGCGCCCGTCGGTGAGCAGCTTCACGGTCTCTCGCAGATCGGCCTCGGCGTAGTTGATCGTCGCGTCGGCGCCGTGCTCGCGCGCCGCTTCAAGCTTTTCTTCCGTGGATGCCGCGGCGATTACCCGGGCGCCGGCCAGCTTGCCGAGCTCCACCGCGGCCAGGCCGACCCCGCCTGCCGCACCAAGCACGAGCAGGGTCTCGCCCGGCTGCAAGGCGCCGCGGTCGAAGAGCGCGTGATGCGCGGTGGCGTAGACCAGCGAGAAGGCGGCAGCCACGTCGTCAGAGATCGAGGCAGGCAGCAGCGCGCACTGCACCGCCGGCGCGACCACGAACTGCGCGAATCCGCCCAGGCCGACAAAGGCCACGACGCGGTCGCCCGGCTTGAACTTCGTCACGCCCTCGCCCACGGCATCCACCCGGCCTGCCACCTCGGCCCCCGGTACGAAGGGCAGCGGCGGCTGGATCTGGTAGCGGCGCTGCACGATGAGCGCATCCGGGAAGTTGACCCCGGCCGCAGCCACCTTGATGCGCACCTGGCCGGCGGCCGGCTGCGGCGGGTCGAGTTCGGCGAGCACCAGCCGATCGGGCAGCCCCCATTCCACGCACTGAATTGCCTTCATGGTCGTCTCCTGCGGATGGCGACACTCTACGGTCTTGGACCGCGGCTGTCTCGAGGCAGCGCTGAGCTATCCTCGACGCACAGGCGGCCCGCAGCCGCCGAATCGGAGAGCACATGGACTTCGACTACAGCCCCAAGGTGCAGGCGCTGCGCGAGCGCCTGGACGAGTTCATGCGCAGCCACGTCTACCCGGTGGAGCGGCGCTTTCACGAGGAGGTCGAGGCCAATACCCGCGCCGGCCGGCGCTGGACGCCCACCCTGCTCATCGAGGACCTCAAGCCCAAGGCACGCGCCGCAGGACTGTGGAATCTCTTCCTGCCCGATTCCGACTACGGCGCCGGGCTTACCAACCTGGAGTACGCGCCGCTGGCCGAACTCATGGGCCGCGTGCCCTGGGCGAGCGAGGTGTTCAACTGCTCGGCGCCCGACACCGGCAACATGGAAACGATCGAGCGCTACGGCAGCGACGAGCACAAGCGCCGCTGGCTCGAGCCGCTGCTGGCGGGCCAGATCCGCTCCGCCTTCGCCATGACCGAGCCCGAGGTGGCCTCGAGCGACGCGACCAACATCCAGACCTCGATGCGCCGCGACGGCGACGAGTACGTGATCAACGGGCGCAAGTGGTGGACCTCGGGCGCGGGCGATCCGCGCTGCGCGGTCTACATCGTGATGGGCAAGACCGACCCCGAGGCGCCGCGCCACGCGCAGCAATCGATGATCCTGGTGCCCGCCGACGCGCCGGGGCTCACCGTGGTGCGTCCGCTCAACGTCTTCGGCTACGACGACGCACCCCACGGCCACATGGAGGTCGTGTTCGATGAGGTGCGCGTACCGGCCGCCAACATTCTGCTGGGCGAGGGCCGCGGCTTCGAGATCGCCCAAGGGCGGCTGGGACCCGGGCGCATCCACCATTGCATGCGCTCGATCGGACTGGCCGAGCGCGCGCTGGAGTTGATGTGCAAGCGCCTCGCCAGCCGCGTGGCCTTTGGCGGGCCGATCGCGCGGCAGGGCGTGTGGTCCGAGCGCATCGCCGAGAGCCGCTGCCTGATCGACCAGGCGCGCCTGCTGACGCTCAAGGCCGCGCACATGATGGACACGGTGGGCAACAAGGGCGCCAAGGCCGAGATCGCGATGATCAAGGTGGTCGCCCCCAACGTGGCCTGCCAGGTGCTGGACTGGGCCATCCAGGCCCATGGCGGCGGCGGCATGTGCGACGACTTCCCCGTGGCCTACGCCTACACCCTGGCGCGCACCCTGCGCCTGGCCGATGGGCCGGACGAGGTGCACCGCAACGCCATCGCCAAGCTCGAACTGGCGCGTTGGACCGGCCTGCCCGGCGCCGCCGCGCGCGTGGCGATGCCCATCACCCGAGGAGCCTGACCATGATCGACCTCTACACCTGGCCCACGCCCAACGGCTTCAAGGTCAGCATCATGCTGGAGGAGTGCGCCCTGCCTTACGCGGCGCACGCCGTCGACATCGGCGCGGGCGACCAGTTCAAGCCCGAGTTCCTGGCCATCAGCCCCAACAACAAGATCCCGGCGATCCTCGATCACGAGGGTCCGGACGGCAAGCCGATCTCGGTCTTCGAGTCGGGCGCGATCCTGCTCTACCTCGCCGGCAAGACCGGGCGCTTCCTGCCCGCAGACGTGCGCGGCAAGTACCTGGCGCTGCAATGGTTGATGTTCCAGATGGGCGGCCTGGGCCCGATGCTCGGCCAGGCACATCACTTCCGCATCTACGCCCCCGAGAAGGTCGACTACGCGATCAAGCGCTACACGAACGAAGCGCGGCGGCTCTACGGCGTGATGGACCGGCGCCTCGCGCTGGCCCCCTACTTCGCCGGCGAGTACTCGGTGGCGGACATGGCCATCTTCCCCTGGACGCGCTCGCACGCGAACCAGGGCATCGACCTGGCGGAGTTTCCGAACGTGCAGCGCTGGTTCAATGCGGTGGCCTCGCGGCCTGCCGTGCAGCGCGGACTCGCGGTGCTCGCCGACCGGCGCAAGCCACAGATGAGCGAGCAGGAGAAGGCCACGCTGTTTGGCGTGGCGCCCAGCCCGAAGTCCTGACGGCGACGTCGAGGCCTGGTAGGTGCTCGCGCGGCTCGGCTGACTGCGCGCGGCGCGTTTACTGCAGGGGGTCCTCGACGAGCTTGGCGAAAGGCAGCGCAAGCACCTTGATGCCCTCGTCGGCGAGTTCGCGCGCTTGCTCGCCGCTCGCCACGCCGCGAATCGCGCGCTGGGGCGTGCGCTCGTAATGCATGTCGCGCGCCTCGTCAGCGAAGCGCTCGCCCACGTCCTCGGTGTTGGCCATCACGTGACGCGCCATGCGCATCAGGGCGGCCTGCATCGCCGCGCGCGGGTCGGCCGGCACTTCAGCAGAACTCGCGCCCGAGGCGGCGAGATTGAGCCGCGGCGCCGAGGGCGCGCGCTCGACCTCGGTGGACTGGCACAGCGGGCAGACGACCAGTCCCGTGGCCCGCTGCGACTCGTAAGCCTCGGCCGAGCCGAACCAGGCTTCGAAGCCGTGGCCGTGAATGCATCGCAGGTCGTAGACCTTCATCGGGAGGAGTCTGCTTGGTGCCCCGGGCGGGGATCGAACCCGCACGCCGTAAGGCCCGGGATTTTAAGTCCCGTGCGTCTGCCAGTTTCGCCACCGGGGCATGGGCCAGCGCCGCAATGGCGCCGACGGCGCAAGCGTGGCACAGGACCGGAACAGGAAGTGGAGGCGGGGGTCGGAATCGAACCGGCGTACACGGATTTGCAGTCCGCTGCATGACCACTCTGCCACCCCGCCACCCGAAGCACCCGGGTGTCTCTGCAAGTCAGAGTCTTGCAGAAAAAAGGGGAAGCCGGCGCGGCTTCCCCTCGGCATCTGGAGCGGGAGACGAGTCTCGAACTCGCGACCTCAACCTTGGCAAGGTTGCGCTCTACCAACTGAGCTACTCCCGCAACGGAGAGGCGAGATTATGCCGAGGCCAAAAAGTCGTGTCAAACCGCGCGAGCCGCCTCAAGACTTGTCGCCCTGCAAGTAGGGCAGCGCCAGGCGCACGTAGATCAGCATCGAGTAGACCGTGAGCGCAGCCGCGATGTAGATCAGCACGGTGCCGATCAGCGCCACGTCGATGATGCCGAACACCGGATCGTGATAGAGCAGCATGGGGATCGCGACCATCTGCGCGATCGTCTTGAACTTGCCCATCTGGTTGACGGCCACGGCGCGCGCCGCACCGAGTTGCGCCATCCACTCCCGCAGGGCCGACACGGCGATCTCGCGGCCGATGATCACCAGCGCCACGAACATGTCGATGCGTCCGAGCGCGAGCAGCACGATCAGCGCCGCGCTCACCATCAGCTTGTCGGCCACCGGGTCAAGAAAGGCGCCGAGCGGCGTGGTCATGCCGTAGCGGCGCGCGATGTAGCCGTCGAAGGCGTCGGTGAGCGCCGCCAAGACAAAGATCACGCAGGCCGCGACGTTCTTGGCGTGCGGCGACAGCCAGTGATCGGGCAGGTAGAACAGCCCGATCACCAGCGGAATCATCGCGATGCGCCCCCAGGTGAGCCACATCGGGATGTTGATCGGGGCGCTTTCAGTCCGGCTGTCCATGCAGTTGCGCGTAGATGCGTTCAGCGAGCTTACGGGAAACTCCCTCCACGGTAGCAATGTCTTCCACCGAGGCGTTCGACAGCCCCTTGACGCCCCCGAAGCGTGCCAGCAGGCGCTGACGCCGCTTCGGGCCGATGCCGTCGAGTTCCTCGATCTGCGAAGTCTTGCGCGCCCGCGCCCGGCGCGCGCGCATGCCGGTGATGGCAAA
>DAOTEJ010000058.1:0-15719 GCA_035454085.1 Burkholderiaceae bacterium
GTTGAAGAAGCTGGTGCCGAAGTGGCGGTCGGTCAGCGTCATGGTGATGGCGCCGGCCAGCACGGGCATCACCGCGATCAGCAGGTAGGCGGTGATCAGCCAGGTCCAGCAGAACATGGGCATCTTCATGAGCGTCATGCCCGGGGCGCGCATGTTCAGGATGGTGGTGACGATGTTGATCGAGCCCATGATCGAGCTCGCGCCCAGGATGTGCATGGCGAAGATGGCCATGTCCATGCCAGGGCCCATCTGCACCGTCAGCGGCGCGTAGAGCGTCCAGCCCGCCGCCACCGCGCCACCCGGCACGAAGAACGAAGTCATCAGGAGCAGAGCGGCCGGCGGCATGAGCCAGAAGCTGAAGTTGTTCATGCGCGCGAAGGCCATGTCGGGCGCGCCGATCTGCAGCGGGATCATCCAGTTCGCGAAGCCCACGAAGGCGGGCATGATCGCGCCGAACACCATGATCAGCCCGTGCATGGTGGTGAGCTGATTGAAGACCTCGGGGCTCACGATCTGCATGCCCGGCTGGAACAACTCGGAGCGGATGCCCAGAGCCAGCACGCCCCCCACAAGGAACATGGTGAAGGAGAACCACAGGTACATCGTGCCGATGTCCTTGTGGTTGGTGGCAAATAGCCACCGGCGCCAGCCGTGCGGATGCTCGTCGTGGTGGTCGTGGTCGGCGTGGCCGTGGGGCAGCACTGCGCTCATCTGCTTCTCCTGATTCCTGTGCGGTCCGCTTACTTCTTGGCGGCCAAGACTTCGGCGGGCTGAATCGCCTTGCCGGTGGCATTGCCCCAGCTGTTCTCGACGTAGGTGATCACCGAGGCAATCTGCGTGGCCGAGAGATTGCCCTTCCAGGCCGGCATCGCGCCCTTGCCGTTGAGCAGCAGCGCGATCACGTCGGCCTGCGGGCCATTCACCACCTTGCTGCCGTCGAGCGCGGGAAAGGCGTTGGGCACGCCCTTGCCGTTGGCCTGATGACAGACCTGGCAGTTGGCCTCGTAGACCTTGGCGCCCATGGTCTTGAGCGCGACCAGTTCGTACACCTTGCTGGGATCCTCGGCGGCGGCGGCCATCGCCTTCTTGCGGTCGGCCACCCACGCGGCGTAGTCCTCGGCGCTCTTGACCACGACGACCACGGGCATGAACGCGTGGTCCTTGCCGCACAGTTCGGCGCATTCGCCGCGGTAGGTTCCGACCTTCTCGGCGCGGAACCAAGTGTCACGCGCGAAACCGGGGATCGCGTCCTGCTTGACGCCGAAAGCGGGCACCCACCAGGCGTGGATCACGTCGGCCGCGGTGGTGATGATGCGCACCTTCTTGTCGACCGGCACGACCAGCGGCTCGGTGACCTCGAGCAGGTAGTTGGCGTTCTTGGGATCCCTGCCCATGATCTGCGATATGGGCGTGGCCAGCGAGGACACGAACGAGATGCCCTCGCCCTCGCCGCGCAGGTAGTCGTAGCCCCACTTCCACTGGTAGCCGGTGACCTTGATCGTCAGGTCGGCGTTGGAGGTGTCCTTCATGGCCACCACCGTCTTGGTGGCCGGGATCGCCATCCCGATCACGATCAGGAAGGGGATCACGGTCCAGATGATCTCGACCTTGGTGTTCTCGTGCCAGGTCTCGGCCACCGCGCCCTTGGAGGCGCGGTGCTTCCAGATCGAATAGAACATCACCCCGAACACCGCGACGAAGATCACGCCGCAGATCACCAGCATCAGGGTGTGCAGCGAGTAGATCTCCTCGGCGATCTGGGTGACCGGCGGTGCAAGGTTGAACTTGCTCTGGATCGGCAACGCCGCGGCGGCGGCTCCCGCCAAGCCCAGGCCGGCCGCGAGGGCGGCAGATTTCAGGATTGCGAGCTTCAACTTCATTGCGCTTTCACCGGTTCCTTGCCAGTCGCCTGGCGCGTGTCTCGAACTGCAAACCAAATCGTCACACCATTGCCCCGCGTGCTTGCGCCAGGGCGGCCTTCAACTCACGGGCCAGCAGGCGCCGCCGATCGGTTGTCAGCAAGCGCCCCAGTTCCAGCCTGCGCGCCCCGCACGCCGCCTCGACGCGCACGCGCGCTCCCAACTCGCGCCCGGTCTCCTCGACCTCGATGCGCACCCAGGCCAGCGGCATGCGCCACTCGCTGTGCTGCTGCGCCTGCCACCGTTGCACCTTCAACTCGCCATCGACGATCTCGATGCTCTCGGCGTCGGTCGCATGTCGCGCGGTCATCACGTAGGCGAGGACCATCGCCACGAACTCGAGACCCACGAAGGGCAACACCAACCACAGACCGCGACTTGCGAACGCGGCACCGATCACGAACGAGACGGCCACCAGGGAGCAAAACACCCAGGCAAGCTGCCGCGGACTGGCCGAGCAGTTGCGCTTGATCAACCACCGAGCCGAGGACCCTGACACACTGTTCCCTCAAGCATGCCGAGCTAGGATCGGCGCAAAGTGGGCGGATTATAGGGGTGGCGTACTTACCCCAACAACTTGCCCTCTCGCTTTTTGTGGCGAGCCGCCCTCGCCTGTCGCCCAAAGCCCTGTCACGACGGGGCTTTTTTGCGTGCGCCCAACTCCGCGCGCAAGGCCTCCAGGGTCACGGCGGTCTGCCCTCGCACGCGTGGCGCAGGCTTCCAGGCGTGCCCGTAGACCACCTCGAAGCTCAGGGCAATGCGGCCGTCCGCCCCAGCGCGCCGCGTCAGCGCCTCGCGCAGGCGGCGCCCCGCGGCCCCGCCCGGCAGCCAGTCGGGGCGGTCGTCGCGCGGATTCGCGCCGAGGGCGCGGGCCTCGGAAATTAGCGCATCGGCGCTGGCGTACGTCAGGGTCAGCGTCTCCACGTCCATCACTGGCGTGGCCAGGCCCGCCGCGACCATCATGTCGCCGTAGTCGTGCATATCCACGAAGCTCACCGGCCGCGCGGCGGGCCAGGCTTCGGTCATGGCTGCGCGCAGTTCCTTGAGCGTGTCCGGACCGAAGGCGCTGAACAGCAGCAACCCGTCGGTGCCCAGCACCCGCGCCCACTCGACAAAGAGCGTGTGCGGCGCCGGATGCCAGTGCAGCATCAGGTTGGAGTGAACCAGGTCGACCGCCCCCGCGGGCAGCGGCAACTGGCCGGCTTCGGCACAGACCAGCCAGGGGGAGCTTCCAGCCCAGGCCGCCAGCCGGCCCGACCAGCCCGCCTTCCGACCCGACGCCAGCATGGCAGCCGACAGATCCAAGCCCAGCCAGCGCGACTGCGGGAACTTTCCCATCAGCGCAGTTCGCGCCGCCCCCCCGCCCGCGCCCACGTCAGCCACCAGTCGGGGCGCGAGGCGCATCAGGTCCAGACGCTCGATCAGCCGCCGCCCGACCTCGCGCACCACGGCCTCGTGCCGGGGCCAACGCGCCACCCGCGCATCGAACTGGCGCCGCACCGTCTCGACCCGAACCGGCAGGCGCGGGGGATCGACGATGCTGGGAGTGATCTCTGAGGTGCCGGGTCCGAGCGCCATGGGGCGCCGAGTGTATCGGCTTGGGCACTATGCTCGAACGCCCGCACTCCCGAACGCGGCACCCCCTGCGCCCAGCCATGACGGGATGGTTCAGCTCTATCCTGCACCGCGCCGCCGTCGCGCTGCCGTCGCGCTGCCTGGCCTGCGGACTCGCTCCCGGCGACCCGGTATGCGCCAACTGCGCGCATGACTATTTCCCCCAGGTGCTGCGCTGCCGCCGATGCGCGCTGCGCATCCCGGCGGGCGAGCTTTGCGGCGCCTGCCTGCGCGATCCGCCACGATTCGCCGCCGCGTGGGCCTGCGCCGACTACGCCCCGCCAGTGAGCGGCATGGTGCTGGCGCTCAAGTCGTCGGCGCGACTCGACCTCGCCCTCCCGCTGGCCCGCATGCTCGCCCGGACGCTTCCTGCTGCGGAAGCACCGGCCGATTGCGTGGCCCCCGTGCCGCTGTCACCCGAGCGCCGCACAGAGCGCGGCTACAACCAGTCGGAACTGCTCGCCTCGGCGCTGGCGCAAGAAGCACGCCTGCCGCTCGAAGCGCAACTGCTGCTGCGCGTGCGCCATGGCGTGCCCCAGCAAGCGCTTGCCCTCGACGCGCGCCGGCGCAACGTGCGCGGCGCCTTCGCCGCTGCGCGGCCCCTGCAGGGACGCGCCGTACTGCTGGTCGACGACGTGATGACCACCGGCGCCACGCTCGACGAGGCCGCGGGCGCGCTGCTCTCGGCCGGCGCCTCCCGGGTCTGCGTGGCCGTCGTAGCCCGGACTCCATAATCGGCGCATGTTCAACATCGTCCTGGTCGCGCCCGAGATCCCGCCCAACACCGGCAACGTGATCCGGCTCGCCGCCAATACCGGCGCGCAACTGCATCTGGTCAAGCCGCTGGGCTTCGAGCTCGATGACAAGCAACTGAGGCGAGCCGGGCTCGACTATCACGAGTACGCCACGCTCAAGGTGCACGAGAGCTTCGCCGCCCTGCTCGAGTCACAGCACCCCGACCCCGCGCGCCTGTTTGCCCTGACCACCCGCGGCTCGCATCCCTTCGCGCAGTCGCGCTTCGCGCCCGGCGACTGGTTCGTGTTCGGCAGCGAGTCCGCCGGCCTATCGGACAGCCTGCGCGAGCGCTTCCCGCCGGCACAACGCATACGCCTGCCCATGCGCCCCGGCAACCGCAGCCTGAACCTCTCGAACGCGGTGGCGGTGGTGGTGTTCGAGGCTTGGCGGCAGAACGGCTACGCCGGCGGCGGGTAGCGTGAGCGAGGCGTCAGGCCTCACGGCGCGAAAGTGCGAGGCGCAGCGCCAGTCCGACCATGACAAGGCCGCTGCAGCGGTAGAGCCAGATCAACACCGCAGGCCTTGCTCGAAGCCATGCGGAGAGGCTGCCCGCAAACACCGCAACGGGACCCTTGATGAGGAACGTGAGCGCAGCAAACAGGACACCCAGGACCAGGATGGTCAGCGTCGGTTGACCTGCGGTGGGCGCGATGAACTGCGGCAAGAACGCAAAGTAGAAGACGGCGATCTTGGGGTTGGTGATGTTCGACGCCGCACCGGAGATGAACTGGCGCGAGAGGGACTGTGGCCGCGAAGCAGCCGCGGAGATACTCGCGCTTCTCGTCATGAGCAATTGCACGCCCAGATACAGAAGATAGGCGGCGCCGACCAACTTGACCACGGTGAAGAGCCACTCGGACGTGCGCAGCAGCGCACCGAGCCCAGCCGTCGCGAGCGCCGTGTGACCCAGCAACCCGACACTCACGCCAGCGGCCGTGGCCAGGCCGGCACGGGTGCCATGGGTGATCGATCTCGACATCACCAGCAGCATGTCCTGCCCCGGCGTGGCGATGACCACCACGGACGCCACCAGAAACAGCAACCACTGTGCGTCGATCATGAGGTGCCTTCCCTTCGCGAAGTCCGAGGCCATCTTGAGGTGGCCACCGAGCAAATTCCCCTGGTGCGACAACAGAAGACCGCATCGATCACCGCGCCGCACGCACCACTAACGCTGGACGAAGTCGCCGTGCCGCGCCTCAGCGAACGAGGGCCGCCCCTCGATTCTTCTGCGCATAGTTCACCGAGCACGCGGCGGGCACCTGCTCACGTATGCCCCAGATCTTCGCGGCCCGGCCGCGCCACGCCCGGCAGGTGCAAGCGCAGCCGCTGGAGCAGCAGCTCGGGCGCCGATTCGACGATCAGCAGATCCCAGTGCTGTGCGCGGATGAACCCCTCGCCCGCCGCGTGGCGCAGGAAGTCGAGCAGCGCGTCGTAGTAGCCCTCGACGTTGAGCAGGCCGATGGGCTTGGAGTGCAACTGCAGCTGCAGCCAGGTGACCATCTCGAACATCTCTTCGAAGGTGCCGTAGCCGCCGGGCAGCACCACGAAGGCATCGGCACGCGCGGCCATCTCGCGCTTGCGCGTGTGCATGCTGTCCACCACGAGCAGTTCGGTCAGGCCCTGGTGGGCGACCTCGGGCCGCATGAGGTGCTCGGGAATCACGCCCGCCACCTGCCCCCCCGCGCCCAGCGCCGCGTCGGCCAAGGCGCCCATCAGGCCCACGTGCCCGCCGCCATAGACGAGGCGCAGGCCGCGCCGCGCCAGCAGAGCGCCCAGCTCACGCGCCGCCGCGACGTACTCGGGGCGCGCTCCCGGTTGCGAGCCGCAGAACACGCACACTGAACGCAATGCGTTCATGCCTCCCCTCCCTCGCGCTTCGGATCCCGCGCCAGCAGCGCCCCCAGCGCAGCACGCGGCGTGAGCCGCCCCTCCAGCACGGCGCAGGTGGCCATCGTAATCGGCATCTCGATCCCGGCCGCGCGCGCGCGCGCGGCGATCGCCGGGGCGCTACGCACTCCTTCGGCCACGTGACCAAGCTCAGCGAGCGCCTCCGCGAGGCTCCTCCCCTGGCCCAGCATCAGGCCCACCCTGCGGTTGCGCGAGAGCTCGCCCGTGCAGGTGAGGATGAGATCGCCCATGCCCGTGAGCCCCATGAAGGTCTCGGGGCGCGCGCCCAGGGCCACGCCCAGGCGGGTGATCTCGGCCAGGCCGCGCGTGATGAGCGCCGCGCGCGCGTTAGCGCCCAGCCTCTGCGCGTCGGCGATGCCGGTGGCGATGGCCAGCACGTTCTTCACCGCGCCGCCGACCTCGACGCCGATCACATCGTCGGTGGAATAGATGCGCAGCGCGCCGGCGTGAAAGGCGTGCGTGACGCGCGCGCAGAAGTCGGCGCCGCCCGCCACCGTGAGGGCGGTGGGCAGGCCGGCCGCGACCTCCTGGGCGAAGCTCGGTCCCGACAGCGGGCCGCTGCGCCGTGCCGCCGGCTCCGCGCCGAGTTCCTCGGCAACCACTTGGTGCGGCAGGCGGCCGGTGTCTCGCTCGAAGCCCTTGCACAGCCAGACGAAAGCGGCATCCGAGGGTCGCGCCGCGCGCGCCAAATCACGCAGCGCCGCCGTGGGCGCGGCACAGACCAGCAGATCCGCGCCCGCGTGCTCGAGCGCATCGCCGATGGAATCAGAGATGGCTAGCGCGGGCGGCAGCGCCACTCCGGGCAGGTAGCGCGCATTGGAGCCCGCCTGCCGCAAGGCCTGGGCCTGCGCCGGGTCGCGTGCGTAGAGCAGCACCTCGTGCGCCGCCGAGGCGGCGGCCGCGCAGGCGATCGCGGTGCCCCAGGCGCCAGCGCCGAGCACCGCGATCTTCATGGATCGTCAGGCGTTGAGTGCGCCGTTGCCGCCGTTGGCGGCCTGCTGCGCCTGCTGCGCGAGGCGCTGCTGGTAGAAGGCCTCGAAGTTGATCTCGGCCAGATGCACCGGCGGCATGCCGGTGCGCGACAGCAGGTCGCTCACGTTGGCGCGCAAGTACGGATACACGATGCCCGGGCAGACGATGCCGAGCACCGGCTCCATCTGGTCGGCGGGCACGTTGCGGATCTCGAAGATGCCAGCCTGCTTGCCCTCGATCAGGAACAGGACCTTGTCCTTGATCCGGCCGGTGACGGTGGCGCGCACCACGACTTCGTGCATGCCGTCCTGGGGCAGCGCGCTTTGTTGCACCTCGAGCTGGATGTCGATCGCGGGGTTGTCCATCTCGAGGAAGATCTGCGGCGCGTTGGGCATCTCGAGCGACGCGTCCTTGAGGTACATGCGCTGCAGTTGGAACACCGGCTGGTTGTCGCCGGCGACAGGGTTGGTTTCGGCCATGGGATTCTCTAGGGAGCCGGCACGCGGCCGGCGGTTGGTCAGGAATTGAGCAGGGGCGTGAGCTTGCCTTCGCCGTCGAGCTTGGCGAGGTCGTCGAAGCCCCCGACGTGGGTCTCACCCACGAAGATCTGGGGCACGGTGCGCCGGCCGGTCTTGGCGATCATCTCGTCCTTGAGCTCGGGCTTGAGGTCGATGCGGACCTTGTGGATCTCGGTCACGCCGCGGCTCTTGAGCAGCATCTCGGCGCGCTGGCAGTAGGGGCACACGGCGGTGCTGTACATCACTACTTTGGCAGTCATGCGGACTCCTCTCGATCAGCGCACGGGCAGGCCGGCGGCGCGCCAGGCAGCCAGGCCGCCGCCCAGCACATAGACCTCGCCGTAGCCCAGCGCGCGCAATTGCGCGGCGGCGCTGGCGGCGGTGGAGCCGGTGTTGCACACCACGATCACCGGCTTGTCCTTCTTGAGGCCCGCGGGCGCGTCCTTGAGCTTGTCGCGCGGCACGTTGCGCGCATTGGGCAGCGAGCCCTTGGCAAATTCGTCGGCGGCCCGGATGTCGACCACCTGCGCGTGCTTGCCGTTGATGAGCTGGGTCGCCTGCAGGGTCGAGACCGACGGCCCGCCCGCGCGGCTCCGCACCAGGGGCCAGACAAGCAGCGCGCCCGACACGAAGGCGATGGCGATCAGCAGGATGTTGTCGGTCAGAAACTGGAGCACGGAAGGCGTCCCCGGAGTCAGGCATGAGCCAAAGAGCGCCGATTATAGAATGCATGCCACCCCCGACCTGCCCCCGCGGAGCCCCGACTCCCGCGCTACCGCCATGTACAAGCTTGTGCTGATGCGCCACGGCGAAAGCCAGTGGAACCTCGAGAACCGGTTCACGGGGTGGACGGACGTCGACCTCACCGAGCGTGGCCGCGACGAGGCCCGCGCCGCCGGCGAATTGCTGCGCCGCGAGGGCTACGCCTTCGACATCGCCTACACCTCGCTGCTCAAGCGCGCCATCCGCACCCTGTGGATCAGCCTCGACGCGCTCGACCAGATGTACCTGCCGGTGGTCCATTCCTGGCGCCTGAACGAGCGCCATTACGGCGCGCTCCAGGGCCTGGACAAGGCCGAGACCGCTGCCCGGTTCGGCGAGCAGCAGGTGCTGGTCTGGCGCCGCGCCTACGCCATCGCGCCCGATCCGCTGAGCCCGGACGATCCCCGCTGGGCCGGACGCGACCCGCGCTACAAGCACCTCGCGCCCAACGAGATCCCCGCCACCGAGTGCCTCCAGGACACGGTCGCGCGCGTGGTGCCGTTCTGGAAGGACTCGATCGCCCCGGCCATCCAGCGCGGACGGCGCGTGCTGGTAGCGGCGCACGGCAACTCCCTGCGCGCGCTGATCAAGTATCTGGACGGCGTGAGCGACGAGGACATCGTGGGGCTGAACATTCCCACGGCGCGCCCGCTGGTCTACGAGCTCGACGCCGGGCTCAAGCCGCTGCGCCATTACTACCTCGGCGACCAGGCCGAGATTGCCGCGGCCATGGCTGCCGTGGCCGCGCAGGGCAAGGCCAAGACCTGAAGCGAAGGCCTCGCCCCCGGGGCGGTGCCCCAGGGGTGGGCGGGCCCGCCCTATACTTTGCGCTCAGGCCTCAGGGGTTTCCCTTCGACCCCCGCAAGTGGACGGGATCCCGCTAGCTTGTGCATGCGCCCAAGCCACTTCAGACTGGCGGCCTGAATTCTCGGAGGTTCGCATGGCAGGCAGGCTTCGTACGGCGAGTCTGATCAGCATCGGCGCGGTCGCCGGCGTGCTGGTCAGTGTCGGCATTTCGGCCTACGCGTTCCGCGACACCAAGGGCCCCATCCCGCTCGAGGAAATCCGCCAGTTCACCGACGTGTTCGGCGCGGTCAAGGCCAACTACGTCGAGCCGGTGGACGACAAGAAGCTCATGCAGGAGGCCATCTCCGGCATGCTCACCGGGCTCGACCCGCACTCGGCCTACCTCGACGCCGCCGCCTTCAAGGACCTGCAGGAAGGCACGCAGGGCGAGTTCGGCGGCCTGGGCATCGAGGTCGGCACCGACGAGTTCGGCGTGCGCGTGATCGCCCCGATCGACGACACACCGGCCGCGCGCGCCGGCGTGAAGGCCGGCGACATCATCATCAAGATCGACGACAAGGTCACCCGCGGCATGGCCCTGCCCGAGGCCGTCAAGCTGATGCGCGGCAAGCCGCGCACGCCCATCACCCTGACCATCGGCCGCAAGGACGTGCCCCAGCCCATCGAGCTCAAGCTGATGCGCGACGTGATCAAGGTCCAGTCCGTGCGCTCCAAGCAGGTCGAGCCCGGCTACGGCTACGTGCGCATCGCCCAGTTCCAGGAGCGCACCGGCGAAGACCTCGCCCGGCACCTGAACGATCTGCAGAAGTCCGGCCAGCTCAAGGGCCTGGTGCTGGACCTGCGCAACGACCCGGGCGGCCTGCTCAACTCCGCGGTCGGCGTGTCTGCCGCGTTCCTGCCGCCGCGCGTGGCGGTGGTCTCGACCGACGGACGCACCCCCGACGCGCGCCGCAAGTTCGTGGCCGCGCCCGAGGACTACCTGCGCACCCGCGGCGACGACGCGATCGCCAAGCTGCCGGCCTCGGTCAAGTCCGTGCCCATGGTCGTGCTGGTCAACGGCGCCTCGGCCTCGGCCTCGGAGATCGTTGCCGGTGCGCTGCAGGACCACAAGCGCGCCACGGTGATAGGCACCCAGACCTTCGGCAAGGGCTCGGTGCAGACCATCATTCCGCTGCGCCTCGACGGCGACAAGCCGGCGGCGATCAAGCTCACCACGGCGCGCTACTACACCCCCAGCGGCCGTTCGATCCAGGCCAAGGGCATCACGCCGGACCTGATCGTGGAAGACACGCCCGAAGGCAACTTCGCCAGCTTCCGGGTGCGCGAGGCCGATCTGGCCAACCACCTCGAGGACAAGGCCGGCGCGGCGCCCAAGCCCGAAGCCAAGCCCGAGAGCCAGGCCGAAGAGAAGGCGCCCCCGCCGCAGCGCCGCTACGAGTTCGGAGCAACGGACGACTACCAGCTGCAGCAGGCGCTCAACCACCTCAAGGGCAAGCCGGTCGAGACCGCCAAGCCCCGCGAGGCGGTCGCGGCGGCCCCCAAGAAGTAAGCTTCCGTCTCCGTCCCCTGCCACACGGGCCGCGCAAGCGGCCCGTTTGCTTGACGCGATGAACGACCGCGACCTGCTGCGCTACTCGCGCCACATCCTGCTCAACGAGATCGGCGTCGAGGGCCAGGCCGCGATCCGCGCCAGCTCCATGCTCGTGCTCGGCGCCGGGGGGCTGGGCTCGCCGGCGAGCTTCTACCTCGCCTCGGCCGGCGTGGGCCGGATCACCCTGGTCGACGACGACCGCGTCGACCTGACCAACCTGCAGCGCCAGATCCTGCATACCGTGGAGCGCATCGGCGCGCCCAAGGCCGAGAGCGGGCGCCTCACGCTCGCCGGGATCAATCCCGAGGTCGAGGTCGTGCCCGACCTGCGCCGCGTCGGCCAGGCCGAGCTCGACGAACTCGTGGCCGCGCACGACATCGTGCTCGACTGCAGCGACAACTTCGCCACCCGCCACGCCGCCAATCGCGCCTGCGTGCGCCACGCGCGCCCGCTGGTGTCGGGCGCGGCGATCCGCTTCGACGGCCAGGTGGCGGTGTTCGACACGCGCCGCGCCGACTCGCCCTGCTACGCCTGCCTCTTCCCCGAAGGCGACGGCGAAGACGAACTGTGCGCGGTGATGGGCGTGTTCGCTCCGCTCACCGGCATCATCGGCACCGTCCAGGCCGCCGAAGCGCTCAAGCTCGCCACCGGCGCGGGCGAGCCCCTGGTCGGGCGCCTGCTGATGCTCGAAGCCCTGGCGATGCGCTGGCACGCCGTGCGCGTGCCGCGCGATCCTGGCTGCCCGGTGTGTTCGCACCGCGCTGCCGCAGGGGACTCGGCAATCGCGACGGGCTAGGTCCGGACTGTCGGATCGCTTTACGGGTGTTCTCCCGTAGCCCGACTCGGTCGGGCGAAATTCCTATGAATTCAATCAGGTATGCCGGGGTTGGTCGGCAGGCACGCCGATTGCTTTTAGTCCCGGAACGGGTGCCGTTACGAGCGGCGCGCCGTCGACCACAGGAGAAAGTCACCATGCGAAGCACCCCGCGGTACTTGAAGTTGCTGCCCGCCCTGGCCTTCCTCGCCGCCATGGGCGCGGCGCAAGCGCAGACCTCGCCAGGCGGAACCATCAGTGGTGGCTTTGGCGCCCTGACCTGGACCGCCGGCAGCACCCTGACCGGCACGACCAACACTCAGGCCGGCGGCCCCGTCACCAACGGTGGCGACCCGATCTACTGGCCGTCTTACCCGCGCGACAGCGGGGTGGTGCAGCTGCTGATGGACTACGGTCCGACGGTGGGGCAATTCATCTGCTCAGGCTCTTTGCTCGGCGACCGCCGCTCTATCGTGACCGCGGCGCACTGCGTGTCGGACGGCGCGGGCACTGCCAACCCGCTGTCGACCACCGTGTACTTCCAGCCGCCCGGCGGTCTGCCGGCGGGCACCCGCATCATCGGGCCCGGCAACGTGCCCAACGGCGGCGCCGTGACCCGCGACGTCTCGCAGTACTTCGTGAACTCGGCCTACACGGGCGACGTGATCGACAAGAACGACATCGCCGTGCTGCGCCTGTCCACCCTGGCGCCAGACTGGGCGCTCTCGTACGACCTGTACGAGTCCAACGACCTGCAAAGCAAGACCTTCATGGTGGAGGGTTACGGCCGCCTGGGTGACGGCGCCACCGGGGCAAACGGCTTCACCTCGCGCCTGCGCAACGGCGACAACCGCTACGACATCCGCCTCGGCGACCCCGACTTCGGCACCGACTGGTCTCTCGTCCTGGGCGAGCCCATGTCGCAGATCGACGAGGTCTGGATGTCGGACTTCGACAACGGCCTCGCGGCCAATGACGCTTCCTGCCTGGTCGCCACCGCCGGCTTGGGCCTCGCGCCCTCGTCCAAGTACTGCAATCTCGGCACGGGTGCCAGGGAAGTGGGCGTGGCGGGAGGGGATTCGGGCGGCCCGCAATTCATCGGGAGTCTGATCTCGGGGGTCAACTCCTTCGGCTTGACCTTTGGAACGGCCTTTGGCGACTTCTTCTGCGTGCCCGGCAACTGCCTTAACAGCAGCTTCGGAGAGTTCAGCGGCTACGTGCCGACCTACCTGCACACCGCCTTCATCCGCGCCTCGATGGTGCCGGAGCCGGGCTCGCTGGCCCTGCTGGCCCTGGCGCTGCTGACGCTGACGACGGTCACTCGCCGGCGCTCGGCGCGCTGAGCACGGCCCTCACGAGGGCGCCCCGCGCGCCCTCTGAAACCGAAAGCCCCGCTCGCGCGGGGCTTTCCATTTTCTGCCAGCGCTTTCCTGCCGCGCTGCGCGCCGCTCAGACCAGCAGCGCGGGCAACTGGGCGTCCAGCCCTTCCTGGGGCAGGCGCTTGAAGCCCGACTTGGCGAAGCGCAGCCAGCGCCCCAGCACGTAAGACATCACCAGATTGGCGCGCGCACCCACGTCGAAGTCCGTCGGCAGCTCGCCCGCGGTGACCGCCACGCGATAGCTTTGCTTGAGCGAGGCCTCGATGCGCTCGAAGCCCTGGTTCATGCGCTCCTGCAGGCGCTCGTGCTCGTTGACCAGCGCGTCGCCCACCAGCACGCGCGTCATACCGCGGTTGGTCTGCGCGAACTCGAGCAGCATGAGCACCGTGGCGCGCACTTGGCGCAGCCCGGAGGGCTCGCGCACCGAGATCTCGTTGATCAGCCCGAAGACGCTGGTCTCGATGAACTCGATCAGCCCCTCGAACATCTGGGCCTTGCTCGCGAAGTGGCGATAGAGCGCCGCCTCCGAAACTTCGAGCCGCGCCGCCAGCGCGGCGGTGGTGACCTTCTCGCCCTTGGGGTCCTCGAGCATGCTGGCCAGCGTCTGCAGGATCTGCAGACGCCGCGCGCCGCGTTGGCGGGGCAGCTTGGCGGCAGGTGCGGCGGCGTCGGTCACGTTGGCGGGTCGGGGTCGGTCAGGAAGTGCTCGCCAGCTTAGCGGAGCGGCACGCGCGCGGCCCAGTCCCCTCTGGCCAGGATGCGGGATGGCGCAGCCGCGCTGTCGCCGCCCCGCCTCAGGGCTGGTCGCACAGGCAGTGGCTGAGCGGATTCAGGGGCCGCTGGGCGGCCTGGCGCAGCCAGCCCGCGTCGCGCGCCGCCGGGCGCAGCACGGGCGCGTCCAGGATCTCGAGCCCGCTGGCCCGCGCGAACTGGCCGCGCACCTTGGCGAACAGGAACTCGATCAGCCACCCGAAGCCGCGCTCGTCCGGCTCGATGTAGCGCACCGGCGCGTCATCGGCCAGCTTGGCGCGGCCGCGCGCCGCGGCCAGCGCGTCGTCCAGCCCGCCCAGGCGATCGACCAGGTTGCGTTCCTTGGCCTGCACGCCGGTCCAAACGCGGCCCTGGGCCACCTCGTTGATCTTCTCGGGCGTGGTCCTGCGCGCCGTGGCGGCCAGTCCGATGAAGTCGCGGTAGATGCGCCCCACGCCGGACTGGATCAGCTCGCCGGCGCGCGGATCCAGGGGCCGGCGCAGATCGAAGGCCCCGGCAAGCCAGGCGGTGGTCGCGCCACCGGTATTCACGCCCACCTTGTCGAGCGTTTTCTCGAAGGTCGGCACCAGGCCGAACACGCCGATCGAGCCGGTGATGGTGCCCGGGTCGGCGATCACCTCGTCTGCGGCCATGGAGATCCAGTAGCCGCCCGAGGCCGCCACGTCGCCCATCGACACGATCACCGGCTTGCCGGCCTCGCGCGTGACCTGCAGCTCGCGGCGGATGACTTCGCTGGCGAAGGCGCTGCCGCCGGGCGAGTCCACGCGCAGCACCACGGCCTTGATCTTGTCGTCCTCGCGCGCGCGCCGGATGAGTGTGAGCATGCCCAGGTCGCTCACCGTGCCGGGCTCGGCCTTGCCGTCGATGATGTCGCCCTCGGCCACGATCACGCCTACCGCCGGGCCGCCATCGTCCCCGTCGTCGAGCGTGCCGAGATACTCGCCCAGCCGCAGCTGGCGGAAGCTGTGGATGCGCTCGTCCTTGGCGCCGCGCTCGAGCATCAGGGCGCGCAGTTCGTCGCGCGTCTTCAGGCCATCCACCAGCTTGGCCTCGAGCGCGAGCCGGGCGGCGTCGCCGTCGACCTTCTGCAGCGACCCGGGCAGCGCGTCGATGTAGGCCATCACGCTGCCGGCCGGCAGCTTGCGTGCCGCCTCGAGGTTCGCGGTGAGCTGGCCCCAGGCGTCGCCCAGCCAGTAGGCGTCGGCCTCGAGCGCCTCGGGAGAAGGTCCGGTGCGGGTGAAGGGCTCGGGGAAGCTCTTGTACGAGCCCACCTTGAACACATGCACCGTCACGCCGAGCTTCTCGACGGTGTCGCCGTAGTAGTTGCGGTAGCCGCCCAGGCCCTTGAGGAACACGTTGCCGAAGGGGTGCAGATAGACCTCGTCGGCGTGCGCGGCGATCGCGTACTGGCGCTGGTCATACGAGCCGCCCCAGGCGACCACCTTCTTGCCGCTCTTGCGGAAGCGGTCCAGCGCCGCGCCGACCTCGCGCAGCGTGGCCAGCCCCGCGCCGTCGAACTCGTCGAGCATGAGCAGCACGGTCTTGATGTTGGGGTCGTCGGCTGCCGCGTCGAGGGCATCGAGGATGTCGCGCAGGCGCGTCTCGGGCTCGCGCCGGCCCAGCGCCTGCGCCAGCGCCACTTCGCGGGAGCCGGCGGTGTACTGCTCGACGATGCGCCCCTGCAAATCCAGGATCAGCGCCGTGTCCTTCTGCACCTTGAGGCTGTGATCGGCGAACCACCACCACAGCACGGCCGCGACGAGCAGCAGGAACAGCAGGTTCATCACCAGGCGGCGGGTCGAGTCCACCACCGACCACAGGAAACCGAAGAAGCGGCGCAGCAGGCCGGGACGGGCAGCCATCGAA
>DAOTEJ010000058.1:15819-17277 GCA_035454085.1 Burkholderiaceae bacterium
GCGGGCCGCGACGCGGGGCAGCTCGTGCAACGAGGCCACCACCGCATCCACGTACAGCGGGCGCCGGACCGAGCCGCTGCCGTGCGCGGTGACGAGCACGGTGGCCAATCCCAGCGATTTGGCCGACTTGAGGTTGCGCAGGCTGTCCTCGACGAGCACCGCGCGGCTGCCCGGCACGCCTTCGCGCGCCAGCATGGCCGCCAGCATCGAGCGCGAAGGCTTGGGCCGGAAGCGGCCGTGCACTCGCATCGACTCGATCGCGTAGCGCCGCGTGAAGTGCGCGTGCACCGCCAGCTCACGCAGCACGGCGGCGGCGTAGTGCGCGGGCGCGTTGGTGAGCAGCACCTTGCGGCCCGGCAGGCGCGCCAGCAGCGCACCCAGGCCGCGCTCGGCACGCACCAGGGCCGCCACGTCGAAGTCGTGGGTCTGCGCCAGGAAGTGGTGCGCATCCACGCCGTGATGGCGCACCAGCCCCAGCAGGGTGGCGCCGTAGCGCAGCCAGTAGTCGCGCCGGATGCGGTTGGCCTCCGGCCGGTCGACCGCCAGGTGATGCTGCACGTAGTCGGTCATGCGCGCGTCGATCGCGCGGAAGATCGCGTGCGAGGCGTCGTGCAGGGTGTCGTCGAGGTCGAAGAACCAGACGCGGGCGCTCATCGGCAACCCGCCCGCGCGTGCCGCCCGCGACGAAGAAAGTGCCCGGCCGCGGTCGGCGCTCCCGCGCTCAATGCGAGCGGATCATCGTGCCCACGCCCTGGTCGGTCAGGATCTCGAGCAGCAGGCAGTGGTCGACGCGGCCGTCGATGATGTGCACCGCGTTCACGCCGCTCTTGGCCGCCTCGAGCGCCGACGAGATCTTGGGCAGCATGCCGCCCGAGATCGTGCCGTCCTCGAAGAGCTCGTCGATCTGCCGCGCGGTGAGCCCCGTGAGCAGACTGCCCTCCTTGTCGAGCACGCCGGGGGTGTTGGTGAGCATCACCAGCTTCTCGGCCTTGAGGATCTCGGCGATCTTGCCCGCCACCACGTCGGCGTTGATGTTGTAGGACAGGCCGTCCTCGCCGAAGCCGATCGGCGAGATCACCGGGATGAAGGCATCGTCCTGCAGCGCCTTGACCACCGCGGGGTTGATCGAGTCGATCTCGCCCACCTGGCCCACGTCGTAGGTCTTGGTCGGGTCCTTGCGGTCCTGCAGGCGCATCTTGCGCGCGCGGATCATGCCGCCGTCCTTGCCGGTGAGCCCCACGGCCTGGCCGCCGTAGCGGTTGATGAGCATCACCAGGTCGCCCTGCACCTCGCCGGCGAGCACCCACTCGACCACTTCCATGGTCTCCTCGTCGGTGACGCGCATGCCCTGGATGAACTCGCTCTTCTTGCCGATGCGCTCGAGCGCCTCGTCGATCTGCGGGCCGCCGCCGTGCACCACCACCGGGTTCATGCCCACCAGCTTGAGCAGCACCACGT
>DAOTEJ010000059.1:0-17275 GCA_035454085.1 Burkholderiaceae bacterium
CCCCACAGGGCGCAGCGCAGATCGGCGTCGAGGTGCGCGCAGGGCACGCCCGCCGGCTTGCCATCGGGCATGCCCGGCAGCGGGCGGGTGATCGAAGGGGCGATGCAGCAGGCGCCGCAGCCCGGGCGACAGTTCATGAGTTTCCAAGAAAACGGCGCGCCGCGATGGGCGCGCCGTGTTCACCACCCGCGGGACCTACTTGCAGTCGCCGGGCTTCTCGGGGGTGAGCTTGACCAGCGCCTTGTCGTCGGCGCTGTAGAAGGTGAGCGCATCGCCGTCGCGGCGCACGCCGCGGGTGCCTTCGAGCACCTTGGTGAAGGCGGCGTCCTGGGCCATGAGGTCGGGCGCGCAGGCCTTGCGGGTGCTCGACACCGGGCCGAACTTGAGCTTGGTGCCGTCGAGTTCGTAGACCGCGGTGTAGCGGTTGCAGCCCAGGTTGCCCGAGGCGCGCTGCGCGTCGATGAACTCGACGGTCGAGGGCATGGTGCAGGCCTTGCCGGCCACGGTGTCGGCCTGCCAGCGGGTGCCGGACAGGCTGCCAGGCGCGCTGCCGGGCGTGGCGCAGGCGGAAAGAACAAGAACGGGCAGGGCGGCGAGCAGCAGACGCATGACGGACTCCGTAAGTGGCAGGTTGGCTGCGGCACGCCGTGGCCGCAGCTTCCCCTCTAGGCTAGCGCACTACAGCGTGTAGGTCATGCCGGCGAGCAGGGCGCCGGGCACCCGCGTGCTGGCCAGGGAGCGCCCGCCGTAGGTGCTCGAGGACAGGATCCAGTCGGACTCGCGGGTCAGGGCCTCGAGTTGCCCGCCCAGCAGGCGGTACGCGCTGTCGTCGAAGCGCATGACATTCAGCGGCGCGACGATCCGACCGTCCTCGACCCAGAAGCTGGCGAAGCGCGTCATGCCCGTGACGCGGCACGACGGCCGATCCGAGAAGTTCAAATAGTGCAGGTTCGACACGAACAGCCCGGTGCCCAGTGCCGCCAGCGCGTCCTCGGCGGGCAGGGTGCCGGAGCTCATCTCGAGCGAGCTGGCCCCCTCGTCGTCGCCCGCTCCATTGGCCTGCAGGCCGTACTCGCGCGCCGTGCGCGGGCTCACCAGGCTGCCGCAGTGGCGCCCGGCGCGCACCAGCGCCACTGCCGCGGGGCGCGTGAAGCCGGCGGCGTCGAACAGCGGCTCCAGGCCGCTGGCCGTGGCCTCGACCAGGTCGACCTGGTCGGACAGGGCTTCCTCGCCCTCGACCAGCCGCTGGATGACGCTCTGCTTGGTGCGCTGGGCCTTGGCCGAGAAGCCGCCCCAGCTGAACATTGACACCAAGTCCTCCATCGCCGCCGGGGCGAGGTAGGTGCGGTACTCGCCCGGCGCGATGCTGCGCGCGGGCAGGCCGAGGTAGGGCAGTTGCTTGCGCGCCGCATCGATGCGGCGGCCGAGTTCGGCGGCGTCCCAACGCTCGCCGCCCCACAGCGTCTTCACCGCCTTGTCGGTGGCCTGATAGACCGAAAAGTCGAACAGGAAGGAGTCCACCTCGTGCCAGTGCCGCGCCCCGAGCGACGAGGCAAAGCCGCGCTGTGCCGGGCCGCTGGCGTAGATGCCCACGAGGTCGAGGTCGGCCGCTTCGCGGGTGACGGCCTCGATCGCTTCGGCGGCGGTGGGCAGGCGTCCGGTGCGCACCGTCTGGCTGGTGCTCGCCTCGGTGCTGTAGAGCAGATAGGGATCCTCGGGCAGCGAGTCGAGCGTGGCGCGCATCGCGGCGATCGCCTGCGCCAGCGCGGCGCGGTCTTCGGCGCTCTGGCCGCTGAGCGCGATCTCGGTGCAGTCGTGGCGCTGGCCCGAGATCAGGCGCACGGCGAGGCTCGCCTGGCGCACGTGGGTGGGCTGGCGCACGCGCGACTGGTTGAAGCGGATGAAGTCGGTGGTCTCGCCGCTGTAGTTGAGAAGCAGCACTTCGGGGGCGCGCAGTTGCGCCTCGCCGTGGCTGGCCAGATCGTAGAAGTGGTCGCGCATGAGGGTGTCGGACGGATGCTCAGCGCGCCGCGCCGAAGACGTCGATGTTCGTGAACTTGCAGGGCGGGCTAGCGTGGCCCACGCGGATCACCTGGTTGGGCTCGCCCTTGCCGCAATAGGGCGTGCCCATGACCTCGGTGGTCTCGGGCCCGCCCACCATGGCGAGCGAGCGCCAGAAAGTGGCCGACACGCCGCGGTAGTTGGGGTTGCGCACCACCTCGGCGAGCTGGCCCCCGCGGATGCGCTGACCCATCTCGCAGCCGAACTGGAACTTGTTGCGGCTGTCGTCGATCGACCAGGACACGTTGGTCCTCATGAGCACGCCGTCGTCGATCGAGGCGATCATCTCGTCGAGCGAGCTCGTGCCTGCCTCGAGGTTGAGATTGCTCATGCGGTCGATCGGCGGGCGGTTCCAGGAGCAGGCGCGCGTGGTCGCCACGCCCTCGATGCCGGCGCGGTGGGCGCGGGCGCGCTGCTGGGACGTGGCGCCGCCCAGTGGGCGCTCCAGCCGGCCGGCGCGGATCAGGTACTCGCGCTGCGCCGGGCTGCCCTCGTCGTCGAAGGCAAAGCTCGCGAACTCGGCCTCGCGGCCCGGGTCGTAGGTGACGTTGAGCAGCTCCGAGCCGTACTGGTAGTGGCCGAACATGTCGAGCGTGACAAAGCTCGTGCCCGCGTAGTTGCGCTCGTCGCCCAGGATCCGGTCGAGCTCGAGCGGATGGCCGATCGACTCGTGGATCTGCAGCATCATCTGGTCGGGCATGAGGATCACGTCCATCGTGCCCGAGGGGCAGTTGGGTGCGGTGATCAGCTGCAGCGCCTCCTCGGCGGTGCGCTCGCCCGAGCCGGCGAAGCCGGCACGCTCCAGCACCTCGAGCCCGCCCTGCTGGCAGAAGCCGTTGTAGCGCCCGCCCCAGGAGCGCACCTGCGTGAGCCCGGCGTGGTGCGCCACCACGTGCAGGCTGGGAATGGTGAAGTCGAAGCTTTGCTCGAGCTCGCCGCCGTCGGCGGTCACGGTGAGCTGGCGGCTGCGGATCGTCCACAGGCTCGCGGCCCAGTCGACGATGCGTGCGTCTCGCCTGCACGCCCGCGACTCGCGCATCAGCAGTTCGATGCGCTCGGCCTTGGACAGTGCCAGCGGCTGACGCGTGGGCGAGCGGTAGGTGCCGCGCGCCGGGGCCAGCGCCGGGCGCTCGCCGCGGAAGACGCTGCGGCCTCGTGCCAGTCTGGCCAGCTGTGTTGCGCTGCCGATCGCCGTGCGCAGCCCTTCGTCAGACAGGTCGCTGGTGGCCGCGTAGCCCAGGCCGTCGCCGTCGACTACGGTGATCATGCCGCCGCGGTCCAGACTGGTCTGGCCCGGCTCCGGCACGTCCTGGCGCACGGCACTGACTTCAGAGACTTCTTCGACCACGCGCAGCGCGCAGTGGTCCACGGCGGGGGCCAGGGCGCGCAGGCGGGCGCCCAGGGAGTCGAGCGAGTTCATGGTCGTTCGTGGCCGGTCCGCCTCGTGGGCGCCCGGCAAGGGAGGGGTGGCGCATTCTAGTCATGCGCCAGGGCGCCGGGTATCGTTCGTGCCTCACTCCCCCAAGGATTTGGCATGGACGACAAGACGAGCCTGGGCATTGCCCGCGAAGAGATCGACCGCCTGAGCCCTGCGCTCGCGGTGGATCGGCGCGGTTTCATCAAGACCTCGCTGGGCGCGGGTTCCCTGGCGGCCCTCGTGATGGGCCTGATGTTGCCGCTCGGCGTGATGGCGAAGAACATCGTCGAGGAGTGGGGCGAAGTCAAAGCGCCTGCCGCTCCCGAACTCAAGGCAGTCAAGCTCGATCCCAAGGACACGGCAGTGCTCGTGCTCGACATCGTCAAGCAGCTTTGCTCGCCGCGACCGCGCTGCGTGGCGGCGCTGCCTCGTGCGCAGGCGCTCCTCGAGCGAGCGCGCCAAGCGGGCGTACCCGTGGTCTACAGCCTCGCCGCCGGACAGGCCATCGCCGACGTCCTGCCCGAAGTGGCGCCGCGTCCAGGCGAACCGGCCGTCTCTTCGGGGCCCGACAAGTTCATGAACACGGAGTTGGAGAAGATCCTGCGTGACAAGGGGATCAAGACCGTGGTGGTGATGGGCACAGCGGCCGAAGGCGCGGTGCTCAACACGGCGGCGGGTGCGGCCCTGCGTGGCTTCAAGGTAGTCGTCCCCGTAGACCTGATCGCCTCCGTGAATCCTTACTCGGAGCAGTACACGGTCTGGCATCTGGGGAACTCCCCTCGCGTCGGTCCCCAGGTAACGCTGAGCCGCTCCGACCTCGTAAGCTTTTAGGTAGGTCGGAGCGCGGCGTGTCGGCGCCCGCGGGCGTCCCCAGCGGGCGCCCCGGCGCGCTAGCGCTCGTCCCCGTCAAGGTTTCCACCCCATCACACCGCCGAGAGGGCGGTCGCCGAGGCCGGCCCACGAGTGGCCTCGGTTTCGCTCTTCACACTTTCGAGCCAGGAGTACCGTCAATGCCGCAGGACGCCGCGACCGGGCGCATGGACTGGCTTGCTCTTGGGAGCACGTCTTCCCGGCGGGGTTTCGTGAAGACCTCCTTGGGTGCTGGCTTCGCCGCTGCCGTGCTGCCAGTGGTAGGTGAATCCAAGATCCACACGACTAGCGTCGGCATCGACAGTGGCGAGTCGGGCATTCCGGTGCCCGGCGGCACGGTGCCCGTGTTCTGGGCCAAGCCGGCGGGCAAGACGGGGCTGCCGGTCGTGCTGGTGGTGCAGGAGATCTTCGGCGTGCACGAGCACATCAAGGACGTGACCCGGCGCCTGGCCAAGCTGGGCTACCTGGCCGTGGCCCCCGAGCTCTACGCGCGCCAGGGCGACCCGAGCAAGGTCACCGAGGTCGCCGCGCTCATCAAGGACATCGTCGCCAAGGTGCCTGACGCCCAGGTCATGGCCGACCTTGACGCCACCGCGGCCTGGGCCGCGAAAAATGGTGGCGGCGGCAAGCTCGGCATCACCGGTTTCTGCTGGGGCGGGCGCATCGTGTGGATGTACGCCGCGCACAACCCCAAGGTGGCCGCGGGCGTGGCCTGGTACGGTCCCGTGGCGCGCGCCTATTACCCCGGCGACAAGACGGCCCTCGAAGTCGCGGGCCAGATCAAGGCGCCGATTCTTGGTCTGTACGGCGCGGCCGACGGCGGCATCCCCAACGACACGGTCGAGAAGATGCGCGAGGCGCTCAAGGCCGCGGGCAACACCGCGAGCGAGATCCTGCTCTACCCCGACACGCCGCACGCCTTCCACGCCGACTACCGGCCCAGCTACCGCAAGGAGCAGGCCGAGGACGGCTGGAAGCGCCTCTCGTCCTGGTTCCACCGCTACCTCGGTTAAGCTTGTCCGACGGTCACACCACAAGGGCCCTGCGGGGCCCTTCTTCATGAGCACGCTCACAGCCATCGTCGTCGCCAATCTGCTGGGCACCGTGCTGTCGATCGCGCTGGCGGCCTTCCTGAGCTTTCGCTGGCTCGCGGGCCTGGTCGACAAGCTGGTGTGCGTGTCGGCCGGCCTGCTGCTGACGGTGGCCTTCACCCACCTGCTGCCCGAGGCCTTCCACAGCGAGGCCGACGCGGGGACCCTGGGCTGGGTGCTGCTCGCCTCGGTGCTCGGCTTCTTCCTGCTCGAGAAGGCGGCGCTGATCCATCACACGCACCACCACGAGGGCGACGCGCACCACCACAGCCACGGCCACGATGCGCACGAGGCCGGGCGGGGCGGCCTGCCCATCCTGATTGGCGACGCTTTCCACAACTTCGCCGACGGCGTGCTCATCGCCAGCGCCTTTCTGGCCGACGCGCGCCTGGGCTGGATCGCCACCCTGGCGGTGATGGCCCACGAGATCCCCCACGAGGTGGGCGACTTCATGATCCTGCTCAACGCCGGCTTCACCAAGCGGCGCGCCTTCGTGTTCAACCTGCTCTCGGGGATGAGCGCCGTGGTGGGTGGCGTGGTCGGCTACTTCCTGATCGACACGGTGCAAGGACTGCTGCCCTACGCCCTGGCGGTGGCGGCGGCAAGCTTCATCTACATCGCGCTGTCGGATCTGCTGCCAGAGATGATGCGGCGCACTTCGCTGGCGCACTCGCTGCCGCAGGTGGCCTACATCGCCGCCGGCGTGGCGCTCGCGGCGCTGGTCACCAGCCTGATGCACGCGCACTGAGGGGGCGCGCGCGGGGCCTCCGCCCGGCACGGCGCGGGCTTGCGGCAGCGCTAGCCGGGTCCCGTGGCGATCGGCCGGGCGGGATCGGCAATCCACTCGCTCCACGAACCCGGATACAGCGCGGCGCCGGCGAGCCCCGCGTGTTCCATCGCCAGCAGGTGGTGGCAGGCGGTCACGCCCGAGCCGCATTGCGCGATCAGTTGCGCAGGCGAGCGGCCGCCGAGCAGCGCCTCGAACTCGGCGCGCAGTTGCGCCGCCGGCTTGAAGCGCGCGTCGGGCGCGAGGTTCTCGCCCCAGAAGCGATTGACGGCGCCAGGAATGTGACCGGCCACCGGGTCGATGGGTTCGACGCGGCCCTCGTAGCGCTCGGCGGTGCGCGCGTCGAGCACCAGCCGCGCCGGCTCGTCCAGCACGCTCATCAAGGTGGCGGCGTCCACGCTGGGCGCGAGCGGGTTGCCGGGCACGAAGTCGCCGCGCAGGCGGTCCGGGGCTTCCTGGCTCACCCAGCCTCCGGCCGCCAGCCAGGCGGGGTAGCCGCCGTCGAGCACGGCCACGGCCTCGTGCCCCAGCCAGCGCGCCAGCCACCACAGACGGCCGGCGAACTGGCCGCCGTGCGCGTCGTAGGCAACGATCTGCGTGTCGCGACGCACGCCCCAGTCGCGCAGCCGCTCGACCAGCGCCTCGCGGGCCGGCGGTGGATGGCGCCCGTTGCGGCCAGTCTTGGGGCCCGACAGATCGCGGTCGATGTGCGCGTGGAACGCATTGGGCAGGTGGCCCGCGGCGTAGGCGGCGGGGCCGGCCGCCGGGTCGGCCAGGTCGTGGCGCACGTCGAGCACGACCCAGGTGGCGTCGAGCAGGTGGTCGCTCAGGGTGGCGGCGTCGATCAGGGTGCGGTGCATGGTTCAGGCGTCGGTGGTGGCCAGGGCGGCGCGTTCGCGCGCGGCGGCACGGGAGCTCAGGACGGTGGCGGCCACGCCGCTCACCACGATGATGCCGATGCCCGCCCAGCCGCTGGGCGGCAGGGTGTCGCCGAACACCAGCACGCCCAGTCCCGAGGCAAACACAATGGCCGAATACTGAAGGGCGGCGGCGAGCAAGGTACTGCCCTTGCCAAAGGCGCGTGTCATGGCGAGCTGGGCGGTGGTGGCGAACAGCGCCACGCCGAACAGCAGCAGCAGGCCGCGTGGCGAGTGCGGCGCGAAGCCCGTGAAGAGCGTGCCGGCCAGACCGAGCACCGCCCCCGCGAGCGAGAAGTAGAACACCGTGCGCCACTCGGGCTCGTGCAGGCGGCCAAGCTCGCGCACGTGCCAGTAGGCGATCGCCGAGAGCACGCCCGAGGCCAGGCCGCCGAGTGCCGCCCAGGTCTGGCCCTCGTGCACGCTAGGGCTCAGCGCCAGCACCACGCCCACGAAGCCCAGGCCCACCGCAGCCGCCAGGCGCCAGTCGACGCGCTGCCCCGCGGCGAGCGCCGCGCCGGCGGTGAAGGCGGCAAGGAAGAGCGGCGAGGTGTAGTTCAGCGTCATCGCGGTGCCCAGCGGCATCACCGTGGTGGCGTAAAACCACAGCGTGAGGGAGGCCGTGCCCACCACGCCGCGGCGCAGGTGCATCCAGGCCAGCGTGGTGCGCAGGCTGCCGCCGCGCAGGCGCGCGAACAGCAGCAGCCCTGCCGCGCCGAGCGCGCAGCGGTAGAAGACGATCTCGGGAACGGAGTACAGGCTGCCGGCGAGCTTCACGCACAGGCCCATCAGGGCAAAGAGCGCGGCCGCCACCAGCATCCACAGCGATTGCATGTGCGGCATTGTAGAGGCGTGCCTCGCACGAGCCGGTGTGCCGCCGGGTCTAGAATCCGGGCCTTCTTGACGAGTCACGCCGCGAGCCAAGCCTGATGGCCAAGTCCACCGCTCCCAAGCCCGTCGCCGAGCTCAGTTTCGAGCAGGCGCTCGACGAGCTCGACGTCCTGGTGCGCAAGATGGAGTCGGGCGAACTCGCGCTCGACGAATCGATCGTCGCCTATCGGCGCGGGGCCGAGCTGGCGCGCCACTGCCAGGCCAAGCTCGGCGCGGCCGAGGCCGAGATCCGCGTGCTCGAAGGCGAGCTGCTCAAGCCGCTCGACCCGGCCAGCCTGCGAGGCAGCGAGTGAGTGTGGCCCTGGCCGCGACCAGCGTGTCCCCGGCTGACTTCGAGGCGTGGATGAGCGCGCGGCTCGCTCACTTCGAACGGCTGGCCGAGGCCGCGCTGCCGGCCGCGACGCGCGCGCCGCAGCGCCTGCACGAGGCGATGCGCTACGCCGTGCTCGACGGCGGCAAGCGCGTCCGTCCGCTGCTGGTGTACGCCGCGGCCGAGCTTGCCGGCGCGGCGCCGCAGGCGGCGGATTGCGCGGCGCTGGCCGTGGAGTACGTGCACGTGTACTCGCTCGCCCACGACGACCTGCCTTGCATGGACGACGACGTGCTGCGCCGGGGCAAGCCCACCCTGCATGTGGCCTTCGACGAAGCCACCGCGATGCTGGCGGGCGATGCCTTGCAGGCCGAGGCCTTTCGCCTGCTGGCCGAGGCCCCGCTGCCGGACGGATCGGTGCGCGAGCTGATGCGCGCGCTGGCCCGCGCCGCGTCAACCGAAGGCATGTGCGGCGGTCAGGCGATCGACCTGGCGGCGGTGGGGCACGAACTGTCGCTGCCCGAACTGGAGCAGATGCACCGCATGAAGACCGGCGCCCTGCTCGCCGCGGCGGTGCGCATGGGCGCGCTGTGCGCGCCGGCCGCGTCACTCGATGCTGCCCGCTGGCGCCTGCTGGACAGCTACGCCGCGGCGCTGGGCCTGGCCTTTCAGATCGTCGACGACCTGCTCGACGTCGAGGCGAGTTCCGCCGCGCTGGGCAAGACCGCGGGCAAGGACGCGGCCCAGAACAAGCCCACCTACGTCTCGGCACTGGGTCTTTCGGGGGCGCGGGCGCGGGCCGTCGAGCTCCATGCCCAGGCCCATGCCGCGCTCGACGCCCTGGAAGGCGAGGGTGCATTTCGCGGTCGCACCCTGCGTCTGAGACAATTGGCCGATTTCATCGTCCTGCGCTCGCACTGAGGCCCGCGCGGTTTCGCGCCTGACGCTGCTGCCCATGCCCGACCTGCTCACCACCATCAACGACCCGGCGGACCTGCGTCGGCTCGACCGCTCCCAGCTCAAGCAGCTGGCCATCGAGCTGCGCGCCTGCGTGCTCGACTCGGTGTCCAAGACCGGCGGGCACCTCTCGTCGAACCTGGGCACGGTGGAGTTGACCATCGCCTTGCATGCGGTGTTCGACACCCCCGAGGACCGCATCGTGTGGGACGTGGGCCACCAGACCTACCCCCACAAGATCCTCACCGGGCGGCGCGAGGGCATGAAGACCCTGCGCCAGTACGGGGGCATGTCGGGCTTCCCGCGGCGCGACGAGAGCCTCTACGACACTTTCGGCACGGCGCATTCCTCGACCTCGATCTCGGCGGCGCTGGGCATGGCGGTGGCGGCGCGCAACCAGGGCAAGACCCAGCGCCAGCACATCGCGGTGATCGGCGACGGCGCGATGAGCGCGGGCATGGCCTTCGAGGCGCTGAACAACGCCGGGGTCACCGAGGGCGTGCGCCTGCTGGTGATCCTCAACGACAACGACATGTCGATCTCGCCCCCGGTGGGCGCGCTCAACCAGTATTTCGCGCGACTCATGAGCGGGCGCTTCTACGCCGCGGCCAAGAACGTGGGCAAGCAGATGCTCAGGCCGGTGCCGCCGCTGCTCGAGCTCGCGCGCAAGTTCGAGGAGCACGCCAAGGGCATGGTCGTGCCGGGCACGCTGTTCGAGGAGTTCGGCTTCAACTACATCGGCCCGATCGACGGGCACGACCTCGACGCGCTGATCCCCACGCTCACCAACCTCAAGCAGCTGCCCGGCCTGCAGTTCCTGCACGTGGTCACGAAGAAGGGCCAGGGCTACAAGCTGGCCGAGGCCGACCCGGTGAACTACCACGGCCCGGGCAAGTTCGATCCCGCCGTGGGCCTGGTCAAGCCCGCCACCCCACCCAAGCCCGCCTACACCAAGATCTTCGGCGACTGGCTGTGCGACATCGCCGCGCGCGACGCGCGGGTGGTGGGCATCACGCCGGCGATGCGCGAGGGCTCGGGCCTGGTGCGCTTCGAGAAGGAGTTTCCGGGGCGCTACTTCGACGTGGCCATCGCCGAGCAGCACGCAGTGACCTTTGCCGCGGGCCTCGCGTGCGAGGGCATGAAGCCGGTGGTGGCGATCTACTCGACCTTCCTGCAGCGCGCCTACGACCAGCTGATCCACGACGTGGCGATCCAGAACCTGCCGGTGGTCTTCGCGCTCGACCGCGGCGGCCTGGTGGGCCAGGACGGCGCGACGCACCACGGCGCCTTCGATCTGGCCTATCTGCGCTGCATCCCGAACCTGGTGGTCATGGCGCCGTCCAACGAGGACGAGTGTCGCCAGATGCTCTACACCGCCCACACCCTGGATGGACCCTCGGCCGTGCGCTACCCGCGCGGCACCGGGCCGGGCGTCGAGATCCAGGCAGAGATGGCGGCGCTGCCCGTTGGCCGGGGCGAGGTGCTGCGCGCGAGCGCCGCGGCGCCCGGGCGGCGCATCGCCATCCTGGCCTTCGGGTCCATGGTCACGCCGGCGCTGGCGGTGGGGCAGGAGCTCGACGCGAGCGTGGCCAACATGCGCTTCGTCAAGCCGGTGGACGCGCAACTCGTGGCGGAACTGGCCAGCAGTCACGACGCGCTCGTGACCGTCGAGGAAGGCGTGATCATGGGCGGCGCGGGCAGCGCCTGCGTCGAGGCCCTGCTCGCCGCCGGGATCGAGCGGCCCGTGCTGCAACTCGGGCTGCCGGATCGCTTCGTCGATCACGGCGATCCTGCGCTGCTGCTCAAGGAGTGCGGTCTGGATGCCGCGGGCATCCGCAGCGCCATCGCGCAGCGCTTTGCCCCGCTGCTGGCCCCCGGCCGCGTGAAGTCCGCCGCCTAGGCACTCGCGCCATGCGCCCGGTGCTCATTGTCCAGCACCAGGCCGACGTCGCGCCCGGGCGCTTCGCCCTGTGGCTCGCGGCGCGCGGCCTGCCCTACGAGACCGTGCGCATCCATGCGGGTGACGCCGTGCCCGCCACTGCCGCGGGCTACTCGGGCTTGTGCTTCATGGGCGGCGAAATGAGCGTCAACGATCCGCTGCCGTGGATCGCGCAGGAGCTGGCGCTGATCCGCGACGCCGATGCGCGCGGCATTGCGGTGATCGGCCACTGCCTGGGCGGACAGTTGCTGGCCAAGGCGCTGGGCGGCGAGGTGAGGCGGCACCGGCTCAAGGAGATCGGCTGGGGCCGCGTGCTGCCCGCCGACGACGCGCTGGCCCGCGACTGGCTGGGCGAGCCGGCGGGCGAGGTCGAGGTCTTCCAGTGGCACGGCGACGCCTTCGACCTGCCGCCGGGCGCACGCCAGTTGTGCACCAACGCGTGGTGCACCCACCAGGCCTTCGTGGTGCAGCGCGCGGACTGCGCCCATCTGGGCATGCAGTTCCACATCGAGATGACCCCGGATCTGGTGCGCCTGTGGAGCGGCAAGTCGTCGAGTCAGGACGAGATCGAGGCCGAGCGCCGCGCCACGGGCGGACCGGCGGTGCAGTCGCCGGCCGAGCAGTGCGCCGATCTCGAGGCGCGTTGCGCGCGGATGGGCAAGGTGGCCGAGCGCCTCTACGAGCGCTGGGCTCGGGGCCTGCGGCTCGCCTAGCGGCGGAAGCCGCCGTCCCAGGGATCGCCGCTGGCCGTGCGTGGCTGGGTGGGCAGGCGCACGCTGGCGCCGCTGGCCGGCCAGAGGCGGCGGTGAATCTGGGTGAGCACCATCAGATCCGACAGGGCGTCGGGGTGCAGGCGCAGGGCAGGGCCCTCGCCGGACCACAGGCGGTCGAAGTAGAGATTCATCTCCGCGTGGCCCCAAAGCAGCTGGACGGCGCGGGCGATCTCGGGGTGGTGGGACTCCAGGCCGCTGGGAGCGACCGCCTCGCGTGAAGGCTGGCGTGGCTGGAAGTAGTCGTACGCGGCGAGGCGAGCGCTTTGCATGGGGCGCCACCCTAAGGCTAATCCGAACGGATGACAAGGCGGGATGTGCCGCGCGGCCACAACCCGCGGACCGGTGGGCAGCGCCGGCCGCCCGGTGGTGTGCGGCGCACTCGCGCAGCGCGCAGCGATGCGCTGACTACCGGTGGCGTCCGACTCAGTCGCGGAAATTCTCGAAGCCCAGCGGCACGTCCTTGACCTGGGCGCGCAGCAGCGCGATGCCAGCCTGCAAGGCGTCCTTCTTGGCGCCCTGCACGCGCACCACGTCGCCCTGGATGCCGGCCGTGAGCTTGAGCGCCTTGGCGTCCTTGACCGTCTGCACGATCTGCTTGGCGAGCGTCTGCTCGATGCCGTTGCGCACCTTGACCAGCAGCTTGAGCTTGTCGCCCCCGATCTTCTCGGGCTTGCCGCCCAGATCCAGGAAGCGCACGTCCACCTGGCGTTTGGCGAGCTTGGCGAGCAGCACGTCGCGCACCTGGCCGAGCTTGAAGTCGTCGTCGGCGTACAGCGTGAGTTCGAAGTCCTTCAGTTCGACGCGGCTGTCCGAGCCCTTGAAGTCGAAGCGGTTGGCGATCTCCTTGCTGGCCTGGTCGACCGCGTTGCGGATCTCGATGGGATCGGGCTTGCAGACGACGTCGAAGGAGGGCATGGAAGCTCCGGAGCAGGGCAGGGGCGGCGGATTCTAGCGAGCGGCGATAATCGGCCCATGCAACTGCCCCTCGAACGCGACGCGAGCCTGCGGCCCCACAACACCTTCGCAGTGGAGGCGCGCGCCGCCTGGCTGGCGCGCATCGATTCGGTCGACGCCCTGCGCGCCGTGCTGGCCGACGAGCGAGTGCGCGACCTGCCGCGCCTGGTGATCGGCGGCGGCTCGAACCTGCTGCTCACGCGCGACTTCCCGGGCCTGGTGCTGCTCATCGGGATTCCTGGCCTCGAGCGCGCGGGCGAGACCGAGGACGCGTGGATCGTGCGGGTGGGCGCCGGCGAACCCTGGCACGCCACGGTGGAGCGCCTGCTCGCGCTGGACCTGCCGGGGCTGGAGAACCTGGCGCTGATCCCCGGCACCGTGGGCGCGGCGCCGATCCAGAACATCGGGGCCTATGGGCTCGAGCTTGCCGAGCGCCTGCATGCCGTCGAGGTGCTGGATCTGGAAAGTGGCGCGCTGCGCAGCTTGACGCCGCAGGAGTGCGACTTCGGCTACCGCGACAGCGCCTTCAAGCGTGCGCTCGCCGGGCGGGTGGTGATCACTGCCGTGAGCTTCGCGCTGCCCAAGCGCTGGCAGCCGGTGGCGGGCTACGCCGAGCTTGCCGCGGAGCTTCGGGCGCGCGGCGCCGAGACGCCCGCGCCGCGTGACGTGTTCGACGCGGTGGTGGCGATCCGCTCGCGCAAGCTGCCTGATCCCGCGCGCATCGGCAACGCGGGCAGCTTCTTCAAGAATCCCATCGTCAGCCACGAGCAGCGTCAGGTGATCGCCGCGCACCATCCGGCGCTGGTGGCCTACCCGCTCGCAGGGCAGCGCTACAAGCTCGCTGCCGGCTGGCTGATCGAGGCCGCGGGCCTCAAGGGCGCCACCCGTGGCCAAGCGGGTGTGTACGAGCGCCAGGCCCTGGTGCTGGTCAATCGCGGAGGGGCCACGGGCGCCGAGATCCTGCAGCTCGCGCGCGAGGTGCAGGACACGGTGCAGGCGCGCTTTGGCGTGAAGCTCGAGCCCGAGCCGGTGATCGTCTAGCACCCGCAGGCGTGTCGCGCCGCTCAGGCGGGCGTGCCGCCGGGCACCTCAGGCAGCGCGAGGCCGTAACGAAACATCAGCGCGGTGCGCTGACGCGGATCGAAGTTGATCTGCATCGGGTCGTGGTTCACGACCTCCAGCAAGCGACGGTCCATGAGCCGGAACCACAGCGGCGGCACCATGGCGATCGGGAACATGCCCGCATAGCCGCTGGGCAGGCGCGGCAGATCGGGGAAGTTGCGCAGCGACTGGTAGCGCCGCAGCGGGTGGGCGTGGTGGTCCGAGTGGCGCTGCAGGTGAAACAGCGCCCAGTTGGAGAACACGTGGTTGCTGTTCCACGAGTGCCGCGGCTGGCAGGGCTCCCAGCGGCCATTGGGCAGGCGACGGCGCAGCAGGCCATAGTGCTCGACGTAATTGGCGAGCGTGAGCTGGAAGTTGGACCAGAACGAGGAGATAAGCAGGAAGGGCAGCACGCGCCAACCTAGCCAGGCGATCAGTCCGGTCCACAAGGCCAGCGTGATCAGCGCCGGCGGCAGGTTCTGGTTGGCGAGCGACCAGGCCGAGCGGCCCTGCCGAGCCAGGCGCTCGGCCTCGAGCGCCCAGGCGCGGCGCAGGCCGCCGGGCATCTCGCGCAGCACGAAGTGGTAGACGCTCTCGCCCATGCGCGCCGAGGCGCAGTCCTGGGGGGTCGCGACGTCGCGGTGGTGGCCGCGGTTGTGCTCCACCGTGAAGTGCCCGTAGCCGGTGGGCGCCAACGCCAGGCGCGCCAGCCAGACCTCGAGACGGGTGCGCTTGTGGCCGAGTTCATGCGCCAGGTTGATCCCGAAGGCGCCCACCCCGCCGCTGCCGATGGCCACCGCCAGCATCCCGCCCCAGCCCAGGGGCTGGGTCGCCGCGAACCAAGCGGCGTACACGAAGACGGCCCACACCAGCGGCAGGGTGATCCAGGTGACAAGGCGGTAGTAGCGGTCGGCCTCGAGCGCGGGCACGGCCGACTCCGGTGGATTGGACAGATCCTCGCCCAGGGCCCAGTCGAGTGCCGGAACCAGGCAGTAGCTGATGGCCAGCGGCAGCCACAGCGTCCAGGACGCGCCCGTGGACAGATACGCCGCCGGCCCGGCCAATGCAGCCGCGGGCAGCAGGAACGAGAACAGCCACGCATAGCGCTTGCGGTCGCGGTAGGGCTGGGCAGGCAGGGGCGCGGCGCTGGCAGAACTCATGCAGGCTCCGGGGCGGGGCGTCGGTGCGCGGAGGCCTCCATCTTCACCCGCTCGCGACGAAATCGATACGGTCAAACCGGGCAGGCGATCCTCATAATCTGCCAATGAGTCTGGATCCCGCCCGCCTCCCGCCGCGACGCCCGTCGCGCTCGGCACGCTTTCGGGTGGCGCCCGAGCCCGCGGTGCACGTGACCTACCTGCGCCTGCTGTGCGCGCTCTTGCAGGCTCGTGGCATCGACCCGGCGCCCGCGCTTGCCGCTGCCGGTGTGTCGCCGGCCGAGCTCGCCGCCGGCAGTCACGTGGTGGGCTTGTCGCGGCTCAAGCGCTTCGTGGCCGCGGCGGGACTGGGCGAGAACCTCGACGGCCTGGGCCTTGCGCTGGGTGCGCTGGCGCAGGGCGTCGCGCACGGGCCGGTGGGCTACGCGGCGGCCAGTGCTCCCGACTTCGAAGCCGTGCTCGAGGTGCTGGCTCGCTTTGGCGAGCTGCGCTCTGGCGCGGTGCAGTTCGAGCTGGCGCGGGGTGAGTCCGAGGTGGCGCTGGTGCTGCACGAGGCACGCGGCCTGGGCGAGCTGCGCCAGCTCGTGCTCGAGGCCACGGTGGTGATCGTCGATCGACTGGCTGCGAGCCTGATCGGCAGGGCGCTGCCGGCGCCGCGCATCGAGTTCGCGTACCGGGCGCCGCTCTGGCGCGAGCGCTACGCCGAGCATCTGGGCACGCAGGTCCGCTTCGGGGCGCGGCGTACGGCCCTGATCTGGCCTGCTGCGCTGCTCGCCACGCCCTGCTTGATGGCCGACGTGGCGGCTCATGCGTACGCCTGCCAGCAGTGCGAGCGCGAGCTCGAAATCGCCGGCGACGAGCTGCTCGGCCGCGTGCGAGCCCTGCTCGCCGAGCACGCCGAGGGCTTCCCCGGGCAGGCCGAGGTGGCGCGGCGGCTGCACGTGTCGCAGCGCACCTTGATGCGCCATCTGCGCGCACGCGGCACGCGCTGGCGCGCGTTGCTCGACGGCGCGCGCCGCGAGCAGGCCGCCTGGCACCTGCTGCACGGCCGCGAGCCGGTGGAGCGCATCGCCGCGCGCCTGGGCTACCAGGACAGCTCGAACTTCAGCCGCACCTTTCGCCGCTGGTTTGGCGTGACGCCGAGCGAGTACCGCGCGCGGCTGGGCCGCAAGGCGGCTGCTCGCTAGGGCTTGGAGTCCGGCTCGGGGTCGGCCGCCAGGCGCGGCAGGCTGCTGGCCGAGGCGCCCGAGAGCAGACCCACCTCGGCGTAGGTGACCAGCTTCTCGCGCGTGTCGGCGATGTCGAGGTTGCGCATGGTGAGCTGGCCGATGCGGTCGGCGGGCGTGAAGGCGCCTTCGACCTTCTCCATGCTCAGTCGCTCAGGCTTGTAGGTGAGCTTGGGCGAGCGCGTGTCGAGAATCGAGTAGTCGTTGCCGCGACGCAGTTCCACCGTGACCTCACCGCTCACTGCACTGGCCACCCAGCGCTGCGCAGACTCGCGCAGCATGATGGCCTGCGGATCGAACCAGCGCCCTTGGTAGAGCAGGCGACCGAGCTTGCGGCCGTTGTCGCGGTAGGTCTCGATCGTGTCCTCGTTGTGGATCCCGGTGATCAGGCGCTCGTAGGCGATGTAGAGCAGCGCCAGGCCCGGGGCCTCGTAGATGCCGCGGCTCTTGGCCTCGATGATGCGGTTCTCGATCTGGTCGCTCATGCCCAGGCCGTGGCGGCCGCCGATGCGGTTGGCCTCGAGCATCAGCTCCACCGGGTCGGCGAACTCCATGCCGTTGAGCGCGACCGGGCGGCCCTGCTCGAAGCGCACCGTGACCTCCTCGGGGCGGATCGCCACGTCCTCGCGCCAGAAGGCAAGGCCCATGATCGGCTGCACGATCTTCATGCCGGCGTTGAGGAACTCCAGGTCCTTGGCCTCGTGGGTCGCGCCCAGCATGTTCGAGTCGGTGGAGTAGGCCTTCTCGGCCGACATCTTGTAGGCGAAGCCCGCCTGGCGCATGAACTCCGACATCTCGGCGCGGCCGCCGAGCTCGTCGATGAA
>DAOTEJ010000060.1:0-17257 GCA_035454085.1 Burkholderiaceae bacterium
CAGCAGGGCAACAAGCTGATCTTCACGACCAGCTTCGGCTACATGAACCCGACGCTCAAGGTGGCCGAGGAGTTCCCGGACGTGAAGTTCGAGCACGCCACGGGCTACAAGAACGCCAAGAACGTCAACAACTACAACGCGCGCTTCTACGAGGGCCGCTATCTGGCGGGCATGCTCGCCGGCAAGATGAGCAAGTCCAACACCCTGGGCTACGTGGCCGCGTTCCCGATCCCCGAGGTGCTCCAGGGCATCAACGCCTTCACCCTCGGCGCGCGCGCGGTGAACCCCAAGGCGCAGGTGCGGGTGGTATGGGTCAACAGCTGGTACGACCCGGGCAAGGAGCGCGACGCCGCCAACACCCTGCTCGGCCAGGGCGCCGACGTGCTGACCCATCACACCGACTCGACCGCCGTGGTCGCCGCCGCGGAGGAGAAGGGCAAGATGGCCGTGGCCTACCACAGCAACATGGCCAAGTTCGGTCCCAAGGCCCAGATCGCCGCGGTCACGCACCACTGGGGCGACTACTACACCGAGCGCGCCCAGAAGACGATCGACGGCAAGTGGGAGCTCAAGCCGATCTGGGGCGGCATCAAGGAAGGCATGATCAAGGTCGAAGGCGTGGCCGAGTCGGTGCCCAAGGAAGCGGTGGACGCGATGCGCAAGGTCGAGGACGAGATCCGCGCCGGCACCTTCCACCCCTTCACCGGCCCGATCAAGAGCAACGAGGGCAAGGAAATCCTCGCCAAGGACGCCAAGGCCACCGACGAGCAGCTCGGCGGCATGAACTACTACGTCGACGGCGTGGTGGGCAAGGTGCCCAGCGGCAAGTAGGCCGCAGGGCGAGCAGGATCGAGGGGCGCGGGTCGCCCCTCTTTTTTCGGGCTTCGACAGCGCGCTTCGGCTCATGCACATCCCCCCTCAGGCAGGCGACTACGCACTGCGCACGCAGGTGCTGGACTTCGCCGCCGCGCCGCACGGTGTCGAGGCCCGGCTGGAGCGCGACGCCTGCGTGCGGGTCAGCGCGGGGCGCTTCGCCGCAGTCGGGCCGTGGAACGAGCTCGCGCCGAGCCTGCCGGCCGACCTGCCCGTCGTGCAGGCACGGCAGCATGTGGCCGCGCCCGGCTTCATCGACGCACACATTCACTTGCCGCAGATCGATGTCATCGCCTCGCCCGCACCGGGCCTGCTGGAGTGGCTCGCCCGCCACACCTTCCCGGCCGAAGCTGCCTGGGCCGACCCCGAGCTCTGCGCGCAAGGGGCGCGCTTCTTCCTCGACGAACTCGCCCGCCAGGGCACGACCAGCGCCTGCGTGTTCGGCAGCGTGCATGCGGGCTCGGTAGAAGCGCTCTTCGCCGCCGCCGAGGCACGCGCGCAGCGCTTGGTGGCGGGCAAGTGCCTGATGGACGTGCACTGCCCCGAGGTCCTGCGCGACACGGCCGAGGGCGGCGTGCGCGACAGCGCGGACCTCGCGGCGCGCTGGCACGGCCGGGGGCGGCTGGCCTACGCGATCACGCCGCGCTTTGCGGGCAGCTCGAGCCGCGAACAGCTGCGACTGGCCGGCGAGCTGGCCCGGGCGCGGCCCGAGCTGTACGTGCAAAGTCACGTGGCCGAGAGCCACGACGAGGTGCGCTGGGTCGGCGAGCTCTTCCCCGAGGCTCGCTCCTACCTCGACGTGTACGACCGCGCCGGCCTGCTCGGCCCGCGATCGATCTATGCCCACTGCCTGTGGCTCGACCAGGCCGACCGCGCTCGCATGGCGGGCAGCGGGGCGCTCGCGGCCGTGTGCCCGAGCAGCAATCTCTTCCTGGGCAGCGGCGTGTTCGATTTCGCCGCGAGCCTGGCTGCGGGCATGGGGCTGGTACTCGCCAGCGACGTGGGCGGGGGCCAGTCGTGGTCCATGTTCGAGGCGATGCGCGGCGCGCACGCGATGGGGCGGCTGGGCGGCAGCGCCTTGTCGGCCAGCCAACTCTGGTACTGGGCGAGCACCGGCGCGGCCGAGCGTCTGGGCTGGGGCGGGCAGGTCGGGCGCGTGGCCACCGGACACGAGGCCGACTTCCTGCTGCTCGATGCGGCCGCCACGCCCGTGCTGGCTCGGCGCACGGCGCGTGCCACCAGCCTGGAGGATTGGCTCTTCGCGCTCATGATCCTGGGCGATGATCGGGCTGTGCACGAAACCTTCCTTGCCGGCCGACCCTCCAAGCCGGCACATCCGGAGTCCCTGTCATGAATCTGGCCCAGACGCTCGCGCAGGCCCTGCGCATGAGTCGCCGCGACTGGCGCGCCGGCGAGTTGCGCCTGCTGTGCGCCGCGCTCGTGGTGGCCGTGGCGGCCGTGACCAGCGTGGGCTTCTTCGTGGACCGCATTCGCCTGGGGCTGGAGCGCGACGCCACCCAGTTGCTGGGCGCCGACGTGGTGCTCTCGGCCGACCAGCCGATCGGCCCCGAGCCCGCCGAGCGGGCGCGCAGCGAAGGCCTGATGCTGGCGCGGACCGTGAGCTTCCCCAGCATGGCGCTCGCGGCCGAAGGCGAGGGCACTTCGCTGGCCGCGGTGAAGGCCGTCTCGCCCGAATACCCGCTGCGCGGCAGCTTGCGCGTGCAGCGCGCTGCCGGCGGCGCGGACGAGGCCACGCGCGAGGTGCCCGCGCCCGGCACGGTGTGGGTCGACCCGCAACTGCTGCAGGCGCTGGGCGTGGCGGTGGGCGACGATCTGCGCCTGGGCGAGCGCCGCCTGAAGATCGCGCGGGTGATTGCCGTCGAGCCCGACCGGGGCGCGGCCTTCATCAACTTCGCCCCGCGCGTGATGCTGGCGCTCTCCGAGCTCGAGTCCACCGGGCTCGTCCAGCCCGGCTCGCGCGTCACCTACCGCCTGATGGCGGCCGGCGAGCGCCCGGCGGTGACGCGCTACTCGGCCTGGCTCAAGGACCACCTGGCGCGCGGTCAGAGCCTGGAGTCGCTCGAGGGCGGCCGGCCCGAGATGCAGCGCACGCTGGCCCGGGCGCAGCAGTTCCTGTCGCTCGTGGCGCTGCTCGCGGCGATGATCGCCGCCGTCGCGGTGGCCGCCGCCGCCCGGCGCTTCTCGTTGCGCCATCTTGATTCGTGCGCGGTGATGCGCTGCCTGGGCCTGCCGCAGCGGCGCATCTTCGTGCTCTTCGCGCTCGAGTTCGCGCTGGTGGGGCTCGCGGCCTGCGCGGTGGGCGTGGCGCTGGGCTACGCCTTCCACTTCGTGTTCCTGTGGGTGCTCGGCGGCCTGGTGCAGACCAGCCTGCCGGCGCCCTCGTGGCTGCCCGCGGCGCAGGGCTACGCGATCGGGCTGGTGCTGCTCGCGGGCTTCGCGCTCCCGCCGCTTGCGCAGCTGCGCCAGGTGCCGCCCCTGCGCGTGCTGCGCAAGGATCTCGGGCCGCCCGCGGGGCGCGCCGTGCTGGGCTACCTGGCGGGCATGGCGGGCTTCTTCGGGCTGATGATCTGGGCGGCCGACGACCTCAAGGTGGGCCTGCTCACCGCCGGCGGCTTCGCCGCGGCGCTGGGCCTGTTCGCATTGGTGGCCTGGCTCGTGATCCTGGGGCTCACGCCCGTGCGCGCGGCGGCGGGGCGCGTGTCCCTGGCGCTGCGCTTTGCGGTGGCTGCGGTGCAGCGCCGGCCGGTGGCCACCATCGTGCAACTCGTGGCGCTGGCGGTGGGCCTGATGGCCCTGTTGCTACTCGGGGTGACGCGCACCGACCTTGTCGAGGCCTGGCGCCGTGCCGCGCCGGCCGATGCGCCCAACCGCTTCGTGATCAACATCCAGCCCGACCAGGTCGGCGCGGTGAGCCAGCGCCTGGCGGCCGCCGGCATCCCCGACGCGATGCTCTATCCCATGGTGCGCGGCCGCCTGGTGGCGGTCAACGGCCAGGCGGTAGGCCCCGAGAACTACACCAACGACCGTGCCCAGCGCCTGGTCGATCGCGAGTTCAACCTCAGCTACATGGACGAGCGGCCCGAGCACAACCCGCTGGTGGCGGGAAGCTGGTTCGGCCCCGGCGCGCGCGATGAGCTGTCGGTCGAGGAGGGCATCGCCAAGACCCTGGGCCTGAAGCTCGGCGACAGCCTGCGCTTCGAGATCGCGGGCACGCCCGTCGAGGCGCGCATCACCAGCCTGCGCAAGGTGAACTGGGATTCGATGCGCGCCAACTTCTTCGTGATCATGCCGCCGGCGCTGCTCGCCACCCAGCCGCAGAGCTTCATCACCGCCTTCCACCTGCCCGAGTCGCGCGCAGCGGTGGCGGGCGAGCTGCTGCGCGAGTTTCCCAACCTCACGCTGGTCGACACCAGCGCGGTGTTCCGGCAGGTGCAGGCGGTGCTCGACCAGGTGATCGCGGCGGTCGAGTTCCTCTTCCTGTTCACGCTCGTGGCCGGCGTCCTGGTGTTGTATGCGGCGCTGGCCAGTTCGCGCGACGAGCGGGTGCGCGAGGCCGCCTTGTTGCGGGCCCTGGGTGCGTCGCGCGCGCAGTTGTCGCGCACCCAGGTGGCGGAGATGCTGGCCCTGGGCGCACTGGCCGGGCTGCTGGCCGCCGCCGGCGCGCAGGCCGTGGGCTGGGCGCTGGCGCGCTATGCCTTCGAATTCGAGTACGGGCTGCGGCCCGCGGTGTTCGTGATCGGCACCGTGGGTGGGGCGCTGTGTGCGCTGGCGGGCGGCTGGATGGGCCTGCGAGGCGTGCTGCGCACGCCGCCGTTGGCCACGCTGAGGGACGCATGAGCCAGCAGGTGCCCGCGCCCACGGAGGGCGCCGGTGCGGCGGCCGACACGCCTTACGCGCAACTGGGCGGCGAGGCCGCCCTGCACGCGCTGGTCGAGCGCTTCTACGACCTGATGGACCTCGAGCCCGCCTACGCCGGCATCCGCGCGCTGCATGCGCCCGCGCTGGATGACGCGCGCGAGAAGCTCTTCATGTTCCTATCGGGCTGGCTGGGCGGACCCAACCTGTACATCGAACGCCACGGCCACCCCCGATTGCGGGGCCGGCACCTGCCTTTCGCCATCGGTGTTGCCGAACGCGACCAGTGGCTGGCCTGCATGGATCAGGCGATGGGCGAATGCGCCGTCCCCGCTGGGCTGCGCGAGCGCCTGGCGCAGGCCTTCTTCCAGACCGCGGACTTCATGCGCAACCGGCCGGGCTAGGCCGGCCGCGCCCTCAGGCGGGGGCGGCGAGCCTGACCGGCACCTTGGCGTTGTCGCGCGCGTGTTCCTCGCGGTTGGTGATCGCCCGGAACCACAGGGTGACGACGGTCGAGCTGAGCACGATGAACAGCGAGTACAGGATGGGGATCAGCAGGACTTCCTGCTGCATCGTGCCGCTGAAGGTCAGGGTGACGATGAGCACCGCGAGCGGACCGTTCTGGATGCCGGTCTCGAGCGCGATGGTGCGCGAGCGCCGCGGGTCCTGGCGCAGCAGGCGCGCCAGAAAGTAGCCCAGCAGCATGCCGATCACGCCCAGTCCGATCGTGGCCAGATAGACGCTCCAGTGGGTGGTGGCCAGCAGCTGCGCGTTGCGCGGCACCCACGAGATGATCAGGAACAGGATGACCACCACGCCGAGGAAGCCGCCGATCAGTTCGATGGTGGCGCCCACGTTCGGGTTCCAGCGGCGCAGCCCGATGCCGATCAGGGTGGGCACGAGCAGGATGGCCAGCACCTGCGCCACGTTCGAGGCGGGAATCACGAACTCGCTGGGCAGGCCCGCCAGTCCTTCGTAGAAGTCGAGCAGGATCGGCACGGCGGCCACGGCCACCAGGGTCGAGACGCTGGTCATCATGATCGACAGGGCCAGCGCGCTCTTGCTGAAGTAGGCAAAGATGTTCGAGGTGGTGCCGCCGGGCATGCAGCCCATCAGGATCACCCCGATGGCCAGCGCCGGCGGGAAGTCGAGCGCGACCGCCAGCGCGAAGCCCAGCAGGGGCATGATCCCGTACTGGCAGGCCAGCCCCACGAGCACGCCCGCCGGACGGCGGAAAGCGAGCTGGAAATCCTTGAAGGTGAGCGAGGCGCCCATGCCCAGCATGATCACGGCCATCATCAGGCCGAGCAGCTTGGTCTCGAGAGGGGTCAGCATGACGGGCTCCTGGGTCAGCGGGCAGTGGCGGCGCGACGCGCCTCGTCGCGCAGGTCCTTGCGCAGGATCTTGCCGATCGGGGTCTTGGGCAGCTCGGTGCGGAACTCGATGCTGCGCGGCACCTTGTAGTCGGTGAGCAGGCGCTTGGCGTGGGCGCGCACGGCCTCCTCGGTGAGGCCGGGGTCCTGCGAGACGACGAAGGCGCGCACCGCCTCGCCGCTCTTGGCGTCGGGCACACCCACCACCGCGACCTCGAGCACCGCGTCCATCTGCGCGATCGCGTCCTCGACCTCGTTGGGATACACGTTGAAGCCCGAGACCAGGATCATGTCCTTCTTGCGGTCGACGATCTTGAAGTAGCCCTGCTCGTCCATCACCGCCACGTCTCCGGTGTACAGCCAGCCTTCGCGCAGCACCTTGGCGGACTCGTCGGGCTGCTGCCAGTAGCCCTGCATCACCTGCGGCCCGCGCACGATCAACTCGCCCGGTGTTCCCAGCGGCACGTCGTGGCCCTCGTCGTCGACCAGGCGCACCTCGGTGCCGGGAGCGGGAATGCCGATCGAGTCGGGCTTGGCCACGCCCGCCAGAGGATTGAAGCTCACCACCGGCGAGGTCTCGGTCAGGCCGTAGCCTTCGGCGATGCGCGTACCGGTGACGCGCTGCCAGCGCTCGGCCACGGCGCTTTGCAGCGCGGCCCCGCCCGCCACCGCGGCCTTCAGGTGCCTGGGCGGGAAGGCGGTGAACCACTCCTCGTTGAGCAGGGCATTGAACAGGGTGTTGACGCCGCTCACCCAGGTGATGCGGTAGTTGTCGAAGGCGCGCTGCAGGTTGCCGATCGGCCGCGGACTGGGCACCAGCACGTTGCGCGCACCGGCGCCCCAGAAGGCGAGCAGATTGAAGGTGAACGCGAAGATGTGATAGAGCGGCAGCGCGGTGAGGATCACCTCCCTGCCGTCCTCGAGGTGAGAGCGGCCCATGGCGCGCGCCTGCTCGAGGTTCGCGAGCAGGTTGCCGTGGGTGAGCATCGCGCCCTTGGCGCGCCCGGTGGTGCCGCCGGTGTACTGGAGTAGGGCCAGCGAGTCGGCGCCCTGACCCGCGGCGTACGCTCCGGGGTCGATGCGGCGCGCCTCGCGCAGCCCGCGGCCCTCGGACAGCGCCTCGGCGAGGCGCACATGCGGCACGCGCACCGAGGGCAGGGTGCGGTTCCAGACCTTCATCACGCCGCGGATCACCGCGCGCGGCACGGCCGAGAAGAATTGCGGCACCTCGGCCAGGATCACCTTGCGGATGCTCGTGCGGGGCAGCACGCCCTCGAGCTTGTTGGCAAACATGTCGACGATCACCAGCGCCTCGGCGCCGCTGTCGGCGAACTGGTGCTCCATCTCGATGGGCGTGTACAGCGGGTTGGTGTTGACCAGCACGCAGCCCGCCTTGAACACCCCGAAGGCCACCACCGGGTAGGCCAGGCAGTTGGGCATCTGCACCGCCACGCGACTGCCAGCGGCCAGGCCGACGATCTCGCGCAGGTAGACGGCGAAGTCGTCGGACAAGGCGTCCACTTGCGCGTAGCTCAGCGAGCCGTGCATGCCGTTGGGCATGCAGGTGGTGAAGGCGGTCTGGGTGGCGTAGCGCTGGGCGGCGCCGCGCACGAAGTCCGCAAGGTGCGCGTGCGCCGGTGCCGGCGCCTCGCGCGGGATGTGCTCGCCATAGGCGGCGAGCCACGGCTGCAGGCCGTAGGGCGAGGTCGAGTGGTTCATGCCGGTCTCCATGGCGGTGCTTTCAGGCATCTTCTGTGGACGCCATGGCGGCGGATTCTGTGAGCGAGCGACCCCGCTGCCCACGGGGGTTTGCCCGGGATCCTATGATTGGCCCCGCAACCCTTGGGACTATTGCTTCATGGACCTCACGATCCTGGTCGGCATCGCGCTCGGCCTGCTGCTGCTTCTGCTGGTGTTGACGTTCGTCTTGCTGTTGCGCCGCGACGGCAGCGCGGCGCTCGCCGGGCGGCTCGACGAGCTGGGCCACGCCAACGAGCGCCTCGAGCGGGAGCTGCGCGCGGCGCTCGATGCCCACGCCAGCCAGGCACGCATCGAGACCGGCGCGCGGCTGCAGGAGGTCCAGGGTGCGCTGCTTTCCCAGCTCACCGGTCTGGCGCAGCTGCAGACCGGCCAGCTCGGGCAGTTCGGCACCCAGGTGGCGCGCGCCTCCGAGCAGATGGACGAGGGCGCGCGCGCCAATCGCGAGGAGTCGGCACGCGCGCTGGCGAACTTCGCCGCTCAGCAGCAGGCCCAGTTGGCCGAGCTCGCGCGCAGCCTGCAGCTCAACCTCGCCGAGATCCGCAGCAACCTCAACACCCAGCTGGCCAGCCTGCAGGCGGGCAACGAGGCCAAGCTCGAGCAGATGCGCGCCACGGTGGAAGAGAAGCTGCAGAGCACGCTCGAAGCACGCCTGGGCGAGAGCTTCCGCCAGGTGAGCGAGCGGCTCGAGGAGGTGCACCGGGGCCTGGGTGAGATGCGCGGCCTGGCCGCCGGCGTGGGCGACCTCAAGCGCGTGTTGACCAATGTGAAGACGCGCGGCGGCTTCGGAGAGGTGCAGCTCGGCGCGCTGCTCGAGCAGATGCTCACGCCCGATCAGTTCGAGCGCAACGTCGTCACGCGCCCGGGCTCGAACGAACGGGTGGAGTTCGCCGTGAAGTTGCCGGGAGGCTCAGGCGGGGACGGCGCGCCGCTGTGGCTGCCGATCGACGCCAAGTTCCCGATCGAGGACTACGAGCGCCTGCTCGCCGCGCAGGAGCGCGCCGACCTGGTCGCGATGGAAGAGGCGGCGCGTGCGCTCGAGGCCCGCGTGCGCAAGGAGGCGCGCACCATCCGCGACAAGTACGTCGAGCCGCCCCACACCACCGAGTTCGCGTTTCTGTTCCTGCCTTCCGAGGGCCTGTACGCCGAGGTGCTGCGGCGTCCGGGGCTGGTCGAATCGCTGCAGCGGGAGCTGCGCGTGGTGCCGGCCGGCCCCACCACGCTCGCCGCCATGCTCAACAGCCTGCAGATGGGGTTCCGCACCCTGGCCATCGAGAAGCGCTCGGCCGAGGTCTGGCAGGTCCTGGGGGCGGTCAAGAGCGAGTTCGGCAAGTTTGGCGAGGTGCTCGCCAAGCTCCGGAGCCAGCTTGCCACGGCGAGCAACACGATCGAAAGCGCCGAGGTGCGCACGCGGGCGATGACGCGCGCGCTCAAGACCGTCGAGGCCTTGCCTGCCGAGCAAAGCACGAAGCTGCTGCCGCCCGACGCGCCCGACGAGGGCTGAGGCGCGCGCCGCAGATCGCGACCGGCAAGCGCCCGCTGCAAGCTGCGCCGGCCGGCATGCAGTTCAGGAAGCGCGCAGACGCTCCAGCCGACGCAAGGCTTCGTCGAGCGTGTCGTCGCGCTTGGCGAAGCACAGGCGCACGGTGCGAGCTTCGCGGGGTTCGCGATAGAAGCCCGCGACCGGAATGGCCGCGACGCCGATCTCGGTGGTGAGGCGGCGCGCGAACGCCTCCTCGGGCTCGTCCGAGATCGCCGAGTAGTCGACCAGAACGAAGTAGGTGCCCTCGCAGGGCAGGGCGCGCAGCGGCGTGCGGCCCAGTCCCGCCACGAAGCGGTCGCGCTTGGCCTGGTAGAACGCGGGCAGGTCGCGCCAGGCCTGCGGGTGCTCGGCCAGCATGCGCGCCACCGCGTGCTGCCCGGGCGTGTTCACCGCGAAGACGGTGAACTGGTGCACCTTGCGGAACTCGGCGGTGAGCGCGGCGGGGGCGCACACCGTGCCGATCTTCCAGCCCGTGGCGTGCAGCGTCTTGCCGAAGCTCGAGATCACCACCGCCGCCCGCGCCAGCCGTGGCGAGCGCATCACCGAGACGTGCGCCCGGCCGTCGAACACGATGTGTTCGTAGACCTCGTCGGACAACAGCAGGATGCCGGTGTCGTCCACCAGGGTCTCCAGCGCGCGCAGGTCGTGCTCGCGCAGGCAGCGCCCCGTCGGGTTGTGCGGAAAGTTGAGCATCAGTGCCCGCGTGCGCGGCGTGACCGCGGCGCGCACCTGCTCCCAGTCGGGGGCGTAGTGCGCGGCCGCATCGAGCGGCACGCCCACCGCGCGGCCTCCGGCCAGGGCGATGGCGGGGGCGTAGCTGTCGTAGCTGGGCTCGAGCACGATCACCTCGTCGCCCGGCCCCACCAGGGCCATGAGGGCGCTGGCGATCGCCTGCGTTGCCCCCGCAGTGATCGTGACTTCGGTGTCGGGATCGTGAGCAAAGCCCTGGGTGGCGAAATTCTTGGCCACCATCGCTGCGCGCAACGCGGGCAGACCAGGCATGGGGGCGTACTGGTTGTTGCCCGCGGCCATCGCTTCCGACAGGTAGCGCTGCAACTCGGGGGCGCAGTCGAAGTCCGGGTAGCCCTGGCCGAGGTTGATCGCGCCGTGCTGCGCCGCGAGCAGCGACATGCGGCTGAAGATGGTCGTCCCGACCTCGGGAAGCTTGCTCGAAGGAACGCGCAGCGGGGCAGTCATGGCGGGAGTGCGGCAGCAGGGTCGCGAAGATTACACTCGGCCGCCCCGACCCGCATGACTGTGACCGCAGCGCATGAAGCCCCTCGACGCCACCGCCCTGGACCAACTCTTTCGCACCGCGCGCACGCACAACGCCTGGCAGGCTCGGGAGGTACCCGATGCGCTGCTGCGCGAGCTCTGGGAACTGGTGCAGTGGGGACCGACCAGCGCCAACTGCGAGCCCGCGCGCATCGTCTTCGTGAAGTCGCCGCAGGCCAAGGCGCGGCTGCTGCCCTGCATGAGCCCGGGCAACCAGGACAAGACCCGGACCGCGCCGGTGACCGCGATCGTGGGCATGGACCTGCACTTCCACGAGAGACTGCCGCAACTCTTTCCGCACGCCGACGCGCGCGCCTGGTTCGAGGGCAAGCCCGCGCTGATCGAGGCCACGGCCTTTCGCAACTCGAGCCTGCAGGGCGCCTACCTGATGCTGGCGGCGCGCGCCCTGGGGCTGGATTGCGGCCCGATGTCGGGCTTCGATGCGGGCCGGCTCGACGCCGAGTTCTTTCCGGACGGTCGGGTGCGCGCGAACTTCGTGTGCAACCTGGGCTGGGGCGACCCGGCGGGCCTGTTCGCGCGTTCGCCGCGTCTGAGCTTCGACGAGGCCTGCAGCATCGCCTGACCGCGGCGCACGGCGTGCGGTCGCGCCGGGTAGGCCGCGCCTTGCGCGGACCGGGTGCGGCGACCACGATGCGTGCAGGCGTCGCAGCCTGCGGCGCCGCTGCACCGACCGAGGGAGTGCGCCATGGCAGACGAGAGCGACGTCAAGGGACTGGGCTACCTGCGGGATCTGCCCGACATCCGCGATCTGAGCCCCGACAGCGACAAGGTCGAGGCCATCCTGAAGAAGTCCAAGAAGCTCAAGGCCGCGGTCAAGGCGGCCCCGGCCTCGGTGGACCTGCGCGCCTGGTGCTCGCCCATCGAGGACCAGAAGAGCCTGGGCTCGTGCACGGCGCACGCCGGCGTGGGCCTGCTCGAGTATTACCAGCGCCGCGCGTTTGGCAGGCACATCGACGCGTCCCGCCTGTTTCTCTACAAGGTCACGCGCAACCTGCTGGGGTGGAAGGGCGACACCGGCGCCTACCTGCGCACCACGATGAAGGCCCTGGTGATGACCGGGGTGCCGCCCGAGCAGTACTGGCCCTACGTGATGAGCAAGTACGAGGAGGAGCCCGGCGCCTTCCTGTACGCCTTGGGAGCCAATTACGACGCGATCAAGTACTACCGCCTCGACCCCTCGGGCACCGCGCCGGCGACGGTGCTGGCCAACGTGAAGACCTACCTCGCTGCGGGCCTGCCCTCGATGTTCGGCTTCACCGTTTACAGCTCGATCCCTGCCTCGGGCGACGGCAAGGGCGAGATTCCCTTCCCCAAGGCCGGTGACAAGGTGGAGGGCGGCCACGCGGTGATGACCGTGGGCTACGACGACGCCAAGAAGATCGGCACCACCAAGGGCGCGCTGTTGATCCGCAACTCCTGGGGCACCGGGTGGGGCGCGGCGGGCTACGGCTGGCTGCCGTACGAGTACGTGCTGCGCGGCCTGGCCAACGACTTCTGGTCGCTGGTGCAGGCCGAGTTCGTCGATACCGCGCTGTTCGACTAGACCCGCGTGCCGCCCCCGGCGATGCCCGCTCGCCGGGTGTGCGGGCGGGCGTGCTCAGGGCGCGCGGCAGTCGAGCACTGCCGCGCCGTGCACCCGGCCGGCGGGCAGATCGTCCAGCGCGGCGCCCGGGTGCTCCAGCCAAACGGCGTGGCCCAGGTAGCGCCCCTTGGGTGCGCACATGTCAAGGAGCCACCAGTGCGCCGGCGGCTTCGGGCAGCAGAATCGCCAGGCCCAGCAGGCGCGCCTTGCGCGCGAGCTTGAGCAGAGCCTTGTCCTTGCTCACCAGCCAGTCGGCGCGTGCTGCGGCCGCCAGGTCGAGAAACTTCTGGTCCAGAGGGTCGGCGCAACGCAGCGGCGAGGCGCCGGCGGCGGCGGGCTCGGCGACTGCCAGGCGATCCCATTCGCGCAGCAGCGCCATCTGACGCACTGCCTCGAGGCCGAAGCGCGGGCGCGACAGCACCTCGGCCAGCTCGTCGACCGTGGCGCCGTCGCGCAGCCCCTGGATGCGCCCGGATTCGAGCGCCTCGCGCAGTTGCCGCGCGCGGGGATCGTCAAACACCCAGAAGTCGAGCAGCACGTTGGTGTCGATCACGACGCGCGGCGGAAACAGGGGTGCGATCAATGCAGGTCGAGCGCGTGGCGCTTGAGGTCTTCGAGGGTGACGATCTCGAGGGCGCGCTCGTGCGTGGCGGCGAGCACCACCGGCGGCGCGACCCCGGCGCCCAGGGCTTCACGCCACCGTGCGGCGCACACGCACCAGCGATCGCCCGGCGCGAGCCCGGGAAACGCGAACTCGGGGCGGGGCGTGACGAGGTCGTTGCCGCGGGCCAGCGAGTAGGCGAGGAAGGCCTCGGTCATCTGTGCGCACACGGTGTGCGATCCGGCATCGCTGGGGCCGGTGTGGCAGTAGCCGTCGCGGAAGAATCCGGTGGCCGGATCGAGGCAGCACGCGGCCAGCGTGCCACCCAGCACGTTGCGGGCCGAACTGGGCTCGCGGGGGTCGCGCATGCTCAGGGCAGCAGAGCGAACTCGATGCGCCGGTTGCGGAAGCGGCCCTCGTCGGTGCGGTTGTCCGCGACCGGGCGAGTCTCACCGTAGCTCACGACGCTCAGGCGCTGCGCAGGAAAGCCGCGCTCGAGAAGGAAGGCGCGCACGGCCTCGGCTCTGGCGCGGCCCAGACGCAGGTTGGCGTCGGGCGCTCCGCTGTTGTCGGTGTGGCCGGCAATCTGCACGCGCGGTGCCCCGCGCAGGGCGAGAAGCAATGCGCCCGAGCGCTCGAGCATCGGCTCGGCCGAGGCCGGGATCTCGGCGCTGCCCTGCGCGAAGTGCACGACCACGAGGTTGACCGCGGCAAGAACGGCGGTCGGCGGGGCGCCAGGCCCAAGCGAGGCGAGGGCCGCGTCTGCCCGCTCGTTGGCGCGGGAGGCGGCGCTCTCGGCGTCGAAGCCGGCCGGAGGCGGGGCGGCGGGCGTGACGCCCATGCAGCTGCGCAAGAGCAGCATGGCGATCGCCGCCGCGGCGATCAGGGGCCAGGCCTCGGCCCAGAAGCCGCCGGGCAAGGTGCGATTGGCCACGCCGGAGGGCAGGTCGGCGTTGTCGGGGTGCGGTTGCATGATCGGGGGAGGGACCGAGCGAAAGACCAAAGAAAAGGCGCCGCGTCCGAGCATAACGGACGCGGCGCCGGAGGCCCTGAGCGGGGATCAGGCCGCGAGCAGCTGACGCAGCACGAAGGGCAGGATGCCGCCGTTGAGGTAGTAGTCCACCTCGATGGGTGTGTCGATGCGCAGCTTGACGCTGGTGCGCACGACCTGTCCGTTGGCGCGCGTGATCACCAGGGTGGCCTCCTGCTGCGGGCGGATCGCTGCGGGGTCGATGTCCTCAATGTCGAACAGCTCGTCGCCCCGGATGCCCAGGGTCTGGACGCTGTCGTCGTCGAGGAACTGCAGCGGCAGCACGCCCATGCCCACCAGGTTGGAACGGTGGATGCGCTCGAAGCTGCGCGCCACCACGGCCTTGACGCCCAGCAGCTGGGTGCCCTTGGCCGCCCAGTCGCGCGACGAACCGGTGCCGTACTCCTCGCCCGCGAAGATCATGGTGGGCGTGCCCTCCGCGACGTAGCGCATCGCGGCGTCGTAGATCGACATCTGCTCGGCCGAGGGCTGGTGCAGCGTCACGCCGCCCTCGATGCGCGAGCCGTCCGCCTGGGGCGGCAGCATGAGGTTCTTGATGCGCACGTTGGCGAAGGTGCCGCGCATCATGACTTCATGGTTGCCGCGGCGCGCGCCGTAGCTGTTGAAGTCGGCCTTGGTCACGCCATTGGCGATCAGCCACTTGCCGGCCGGCGAGGTGTCCTTGATCGAGCCGGCGGGGCTGATGTGGTCGGTGGTGATCGAGTCCCCGAACACGCCCAGGGCGCGCGCGCCCTGCACTCCGGCCGCCGCCGCCTTGGGCTGCATGCTGAAGTCCTGGAAGAAGGGCGGCTCGGCAATGTAGGTCGACGTGGGCCAGTTGTAGATCTGGCCCTCGACGCCCTCGATGCGCTCCCACAGCTTGCCCGGGTTCTTCTTGACCTGCGCGTAGTTGGCCTTGAAGACCTTGGGATCCATCGCGGCCTTCATCAGCGAGTAGATCTCGGCGCTGGTCGGCCACACGTCGCCCAGGTAGACCTCGCGACCCTGCTTGTCCTTGCCGATCGGCTGGGTCATCAGGTCCACGGTGACGTTACCGGCAATCGCGTAGGCCACCACCAGCGGCGGGCTGGCGAGGAAGTTGGCCTTGAGGTTGGGGTGGATGCGCGCTTCGAAGTTGCGGTTGCCCGAGAGCACCGCGGCGCACACCAGGTCGTTCTCCTGGATCACCTTGTTGATGTCGGCGGCGAGGTCGCCCGCGTTGCCGATGCAGGTCGTGCAGCCATAGGCAGCGACCGAGAAGCCGAGCTTGCCCAGGTAGGGCAGCAGGCCGGTCTTCTCCAGGTACTCGGTGACGATGCGCGATCCCGGCGCGAGCGAGGTCTTGACGTGCGGCCGGACCGTCAGGCCGCGCTCCACCGCCTTCTTGGCCACCAAGCCGGCGGCGAGCAACACGCCCGGGTTGCTGGTGTTGGTGCAGCTGGTGATCGCGGCGATCAGCACGTCGCCGTTGCGGATCGGCGTTCCGGTCTCGGTGACGAAGGTCTTGCCGAGCTTGTCGGCCGGCTGGTTGAAGCCGTTGTCGGCCACCGGCTTCGAGTACAGCTGCGTGAAGGACTTGGCGACGTGGCCGATCTCGATGCGGTCCTGCGGGCGCTTGGGGCCAGCCAGCGAGGGCGCCACGGTGCCGAGGTCGAGCTCGACGATCTTGCTGTACTCGATGTCGCCGAGCTTGGGCACGCCGAACAGCCCTTGGGCCTTGAAGTAGGCCTCGAAGGCGGTGATCTCGTCCTTGGTGCGGCCGGTGCCCTGGAAGTACTCGATGGTCTTGTCGTCGACCGGGAAGAAGCCCATGGTCGCGCCGTACTCGGGCGCCATGTTGGCGATGGTGGCGCGGTCGGGCAGGGCGAGGCTGGCGGTGCCCGTGCCGAAGAACTCGACGAACTTGCCGACCACCTTTTCCTTGCGCAGCATCTCGGTGATGGTGAGCACCAGGTCGGTGGCCGTGACGCCTTCGCGCAGGCGGCCGGTGAGGTTCACGCCCACCACGTCGGGGGTCAGGAAGTACACGGGCTGGCCGAGCATCGCGGCCTCGGCCTCGATCCCGCCCACGCCCCAGCCAACCACCCCGATGCCGTTGATCATGGTGGTGTGGCTGTCGGTGCCGACCAGGGTGTCGGGGTAGTAGATGCCGGCCTTCTTGTGCACGCCGCGCGCCAGGTACTCGAGGTTGACCTGGTGGACGATGCCGAAGCCCGGAGGCACGACGCCGAAGGTGTCGAAGGCCTGCATGCCCCACTTCATGAACTCGTAGCGCTCGCGGTTGCGCTGAAACTCGAGCTTCATGTTGAGATCGAGGGAGTCCTTGGTGCCGTAGTGGTCGATCATCACCGAGTGGTCGACCACCAGATCCACCGGCACCAGCGGCTCGATGGTCTTGGGCTTGCGGCCCATGTCCTTGGCCACGGTGCGCATCGCCGCCAGGTCGGCCAGCAGCGGCACGCCGGTGAAGTCCTGCAGCACCACGCGCGACACGACGAAGGGGATCTCGGCGGTGCGATCGGCGGCGGCCTTCCAGTTGGCGAGCTCGCGCACGTTGGCCTCGGCGACCTTCTTGCCGTCGCAGTTGCGCAGCACCGACTCGAGCACGATGCGGATCGACACCGGAAGCCGGCTCACGGGGCCGACGCCGGCCTTTTCGAGCGCAGGCAGGCTGTAGAACTTGCCCTTCTTGTCGCCGAACTTGAACTCTTGCAGGGTGTTGAACAGGTTGTGTGCCATGGGGCCTCCGGTTGCGTGGCGCGCGATGCGGCCGGTCTTGAGTGGGCTGCGCCCTAGGCGCAGATGAACTTGAATCCGTCGTGCGAGCGGGCAAAGCCCAGGCGCTCGTAGAAGCGGTGGGCGTCGGCTCGCGACTTGTCGCTGGTGAGCTGCACGAGTCGGCAGCCGCGCTTGTTGGCCAGGGCGATGGCCTCCTGCATCAGCCGCGTGCCCAGGCCGCGGCCGCGCAGGCGCTCGTCCACCCGCACCGCCTCGACCTGAGCGCGCCAGGCGCCGCCGCGCGTGAGCCCCGGAATGAAGGTGACCTGCGCCATGGCCACGGGTTCGCCCTCGAGTTCGCCGACGAGCAGCACCTGGTTGGGATCGCGGTCGATGGTGTCGAAGGCCTGCGTGTAGGCGCCGGGCGCCGTTTCGCGTTCGCGCGAGGGATCGGTCGAGCCTTGGGCGAGCAGCTCCAGCAGGCGCGGCAGATCGGAACGCAGGGCGCGCCGCAGTCGGAAGTCGTCGAGGGAATCGGTCACGGCGTCAGCGGCGCTTCTTGAGTGGCACGAAGGCGCGGTCCTCGGGGCCGGTGTAGACGGCCGAG
>DAOTEJ010000061.1:0-16697 GCA_035454085.1 Burkholderiaceae bacterium
CGCAGGTGCCAGCTTTTCATGGCGAGCGTCTGGCCCGATCTGCGCCAGCACCAGACGAAGTACGCGCCGATGGTGAGGAATAGAACGATCTGCAACACCGTGCGCGGGCCGGGTGCGAGCGGGTAGGTCCAGCGCATCAGGCCCAGCACGAGGTAGCTCACGATGAAGACCACGCCGAAGAGCAGCACGCCCTCGTAGACCATGGCCGCGAAGCGCGCCCAGGTGCCCGCGCAGCGCGGCTCGGCGCCGGTCATTGGGCGGGTCGGGCCGGGTCGGCGGCGGTGCGCAGATCGCGCGTTGGCTTGCGCGGCGGCTCGGCCTTGGCGGCAGCGGCGGGCTTGGCCGATTCGGCCAGTTCGCGGCGGCGCTCCTCGGGCAACTGCTGGTAGCCCTGGACGCGCAGTTCGCGCTGCTCTGGCGGCAGTTCGTAGGCGCGCTTGAAGTTCTCGCGCATCACGCGGCGCTGCTCGGGGGTGAGCTGCACGACCTCCGCCATGCGCTCGTGCACGTGCTTCTTGCCCTCGGGCGACAACTGCGGATAGCGGGTGGCGACTTCAAGCCACTTCTGCTTGCGGGTGGCGTCGAGGCGGTCCCACTCGCCGGCCAGGGGGGCGAGCGCTTCGCGTTGCGCGGGGCTCAAGGACTTCCAGGCGGGGCCGCCAGCGGCGGCCTGCGTCGCGGGCGCTCGGGGCGGCGTGGCCTGGGACCAAGCGAGGGGTGCGGCCACCAGGGCGAGGAAGGCGGCGATCAGGGCTGCGCGCACGGCCGGCCCCTAGCGCGCTGGCTCGGCGGCGGAGGCTGAGGCCGGTGAGGTGTCCGGGGCAGAGACTTCAGTCGCGTCGTCCGCCTCGGCAGGCGCCGGCAGGTCCTGGACCACCTCGGGCAGCGGGGCACTGAGGTAGGCCTTCAGTCCCCGGTCGGCGTAGGTGCTGATTGGGGTGGTGTCGAGCAGCACGGCGAAGTCGAGATCGGCGAGGTCCGAGATGCGCTTGGCCGACTGATACTGGTAGATCCCCACGAAGCCCACGACCAGGGCGAAAAGAGGCGCGAGCCACGCCGAATGCCACAGGGCGCCATGGGGATGATCGTCGAGCGCAGGCCCGCCCGCCGTGGCGAGCCGGGGGACCGTCTCGTGCGCAAGTCGCAGGCGTGCCAGGGCCACCTTGCGCGCCTGCTCCAGGCGGAAAGTGGTGCGGTAGTCGAGTCGCGCGGCGGATTCGTCGAGCGCCTGACGGATGCGGTAGCCGAATTCTTCCTGTCTCATAGCTTGATTCCGCGTGCCTGCAGAGCACGGGCCAGGGTGTGAGTGGCGCGGGAGCAGTGGGTCTTGACGCTGCCTTCTGAACACCCCATGGCCGCGGCAGTCTCTGCCACGTCCAGTTCCTCCCAGTAACGCAGCAGGAAGGCTTCCCGTTGACGCGCGGGAAGCTGGGTGAGTTCCTCCTCGATGGCCGCGAGGACCTGGGCGCGCTCGACCTTGTCGGCGGCGCTCTCTGCGCCATCGGTGCCGGCCAAGGCCTCCAGGGTCTCGAGGGGGTCGGCGTCCTCGTCTTCTCCGGGAGTCAGTGCCGAGAAGAGGGTTATCCAGGTCGAACGGACCTTGGACCGCCGGAAGTGGTCGTGGATGGCGTTTTGCAGGATCCGGGTGAACAGCAGCGGCCACTCGGTCGCCGGCCGCTGCGCGTAGTTCTCGGCGAGCTTGATCATCGCCTCCTGGACGATGTCGAGCGCGGCGTCCTCGTTGCGCACGGCGTACGCCGCCTGCTTGAAGGCGCGGCGTTCCACGTCGGCGAGGAAGCGTTCGAGTTCTGGGCGGGTGCTCATCCTGCGAGGCGGCTCCGGTGCCGGACGGGGACCTGCACGGCCGGCGTCGAGCACGCCGCGAACCCGGTCGGACGCCGGGTCTGGAAGCGGGCGCGATCCTAGCAGAACCGGCCACGCGCCCCGGTGCGAGCCGATTTGCCCAATGTTGTGCGCCGCAGTATCGTCCGCGGGTCTTGCACAACAAGAGACTCTCAGCTCGAACCCAGCCTATCCGGTTGTTTTTGCACGCTAAGCGCTTACCGCCGCACCGGCCGCCACAAGTGGCAACGGAACGGCATCCGATCAATTTCCCGTGGACTTTGAAAGGATCGACATGCAGTCCATCAGCGCGGAAATGAAGGCCGCACAAATCAGTGGCGCCGAAGTCGTCGTACGGTGTCTGCAGGAAGAAGGAGTGGAGCACGTCTTCGGCTATCCCGGCGGCGCGGTGCTCTACATCTACGACGAGATCTTCAAGCAGGACAAGTTCCAGCACATCCTGGTGCGCCACGAGCAGGCCGCGGTGCATGCCGCCGACGCCTACTCCCGTTCGAGCCGCAAGGTGGGCGTGGCCCTGGTGACCAGCGGTCCGGGCGTGACCAACGCGGTCACCGGCATCGCCACCGCCTACCTCGACTCCATCCCGATGGTGATCATCACCGGGCAGGTGCCGACCCACGCCATCGGGCAGGATGCGTTCCAGGAGTGCGACACGGTGGGCATCACGCGTCCCTGCGTGAAGCACAACTTCCTGGTCAAGGACGTGCGCGAGCTGGCCTCGACCATCCGCAAGGCCTTTTACATCGCCCAGACGGGTCGGCCCGGCCCGGTGCTGGTGGACATTCCCAAGGACGTGACCGTCGCCCGCACGGAGTTCAGCTACCCGCGCGAAGTCGACATGCGCTCGTACAAGCCCGTGGTCAAGGGCCACCAGGGGCAGATCAAGAAGGCGGTCCAGCTGCTCATGCAGGCCGAGCGCCCGATGGTCTACACCGGCGGCGGCGTGATCCTGTCGGACTCGTCCGAGCTGCTCACCCGGCTGGTGAGCCTGCTGGGCTTCCCGATCACCAATACGCTCATGGGCCTGGGCGCCTTCCCGGCGAGCGACAAGAAGTTCGTGGGCATGCCCGGCATGCACGGCACCTACGAGGCCAACATGGCCATGCAGCACTGCGACGTGCTGCTGGCCATCGGGGCGCGCTTCGACGACCGGGTGATCGGCAACCCGCGCCACTTCGCACAGGTGCCGCGCAAGATCATCCACGTCGACGTCGATCCGTCTTCCATCTCGAAGCGGGTGAAGGTCGACGTCCCGATCGTCGGCGACGTCAAGGAGGTGATGATCGAGCTGCTCGCGCAGATCGAGGCCACCCCGGCCCGCCCCGACGCGGCCCGGGTCGCGGCGTGGTGGCAGCAGATCGAGCAGTGGCGTGCGCGCGACTGCCTGAAGTACGAGAAGACCGACGCGGTGATCAAGCCGCAGGCCGTGGTCGAGGCGCTGTGGCGCGTGACCGGCGGGGACGCCTTCGTCACCTCGGACGTGGGCCAGCACCAGATGTGGGCTGCGCAGTACTACCGCTTCGACAAGCCGCGCCGCTGGATCAACTCCGGCGGCCTGGGCACCATGGGCGTGGGCCTGCCCTACGCCATGGGCGTGCAGATGGCCAACCCCGAGGCGACGGTCGCCTGCATCACGGGCGAGGCCTCGATCCAGATGTGCATCCAGGAGCTGTCCACCTGCAGGCAGTACCGGCTCACGCCCAAGATCGTCAACCTCAACAACCGCTACCTGGGCATGGTGCGGCAGTGGCAGGAGATCGAGTACGGCAGCCGCTACTCCGAGTCGTACATGGATGCGCTGCCCGACTTCGTCAAGCTCGCCGAGAGCTACGGCCACGTGGGCATGCGCATCGACCGCGCGGCCGACGTCGAGCCCGCGCTGCGCGAGGCCTTCGGCAAGTACAAGGACCGGCTCGTGTTCCTGGACTTCATCACCGACCAGACCGAGAACGTCTGGCCGATGGTCAAGGCCGGCAAGGGCCTGACCGAGATGCTGCTGGGCTCGGAGGACCTGTGATGAAGCACATCATCTCGGTCCTGCTCGAGAACGAGCCGGGGGCGCTGTCGCGGGTGGTGGGGCTGTTCTCGGCGCGCGGCTACAACATCGAGTCGCTCACCGTGGCGCCCACCGAAGAGAAGTCGCTGTCGCGCATGACCATCGTCACGGTCGGCTCGGACGACGTGATCGAGCAGATCACCAAGCACCTCAACCGCCTGATCGAGGTGGTGAAGGTGGTCGACCTCACCGAGGGCGACTTCGCCGAGCGCGAGCTCATGCTCGTCAAGGTCCGCGCGGTGGGCAAGGAGCGCGAGGAGATGCAGCGCATGGCCGACATCTTCCGCGGCCGGATCATCGACGTGACCGAACGCTCCTACACCATCGAGCTCACCGGCAACACGTCGAAGCTCGACGCATTCATTCAGGCGCTCGACCGCGCCGCCATCCTGGAGACCGTGCGCACGGGCAGCTCGGGCATCGGCCGCGGCGAACGCATCCTGCGCGTCTGAGCGCAGCCACCAAACACTCACACCGGAAAATTCAATGAGAGTCTTCTACGACAAGGACGCCGATCTGTCGCTCATCAAGGGCAAGCAGGTCGCCATCATCGGTTACGGCTCGCAGGGCCACGCGCACGCGCTCAACCTCAAGGAGTCCGGCTGCCAGGTCACGGTCGGGCTGCGCAAGGGCGGCGCGTCCTGGGCCAAGGCGGCCGGCGCGGGACTCAAGGTGGCCGAGGTCGCCGACGCGGTGCGCGGCGCCGACGTCGTCATGATCCTGCTGCCTGACGAGAACATCGGCGCGGTCTACAAGAACGATGTCGAGCCCAACATCAAGCAGGGCGCGTCGCTCGCCTTCGCGCACGGCTTCAACGTGCACTACGGCCAGGTCGTGCCGCGCGAGGATCTCGACGTGTGGATGGTGGCGCCCAAGGCGCCCGGCCACACGGTGCGCTCCACCTACGCCCAGGGCGGCGGAGTGCCGCACCTGATCGCCGTGTACCAGGACCGCTCGGGCGCGGCGCGCGACATCGCGCTGAGCTACGCCGCGGCCAATGGCGGCGGCAAGGCCGGCATCATCGAGACCAGCTTCCGCGAGGAGACCGAGACCGACCTCTTCGGCGAGCAGGCCGTGTTGTGCGGCGGTTGCGTGGAACTCGTCAAGGCGGGGTTCGACACCCTGGTGGAAGCCGGCTACGCGCCCGAGATGGCCTACTTCGAGTGTCTGCACGAGCTCAAGCTGATCGTCGACCTGATGTACGAGGGCGGCATCGGCAACATGAACTACTCGATCTCGAACAATGCCGAGTACGGCGAGTACGTGACCGGCCCGCGTGTGATCGGCGACGAGGCTCGGGCGGCGATGCGCCAGGCGCTGCGCGACATCCAGACGGGCGAGTACGCCAAGAGCTTCATCCTCGAGAACCGCGCCGGCGCGCCTACGCTGATGAGCCGCCGTCGCCTGACCGCGGAGCATCCGATCGAGCAGGTGGGCGAGAAGCTGCGCGCGATGATGCCGTGGATCAAGGCCAACCGACTGGTCGACAAGAGCCGCAACTAGTGCTGAACTGAGGCGGCGGCATCAGGACGGGCGCTGCGGCGCCCGTTCTACCTTGCGGAGGAGCACATGAGGACCCTGCTGACCGGACTGGCGCTCGTGGCGCTGGCACTTGGCGCCGCGGCCCAGACACCGGCGCCGTCGGGCCGCCCTGAAGGCACGCTGGTGGTGATGCCGGGGATGGCGCAACTGCAGTTGCCTAACGACGAGGCCCTGGCGAGCTTCTACTACGAGGTTCAGGACGCGGATGCGCGCAAGGCGCAGTCGCAGGTCAACGCTCGCGTGGCCGAGGGCATCGCCGCCCTCAAGCGTGCCGACCCCGCGGCGCAGATCGAGTCGGCCGGCTACCAGAGCTATCCGGTCCATACGCAGGCGCCCGGGGTCGCGCCGCGGGTCAGTGGCTGGCGTGTGCGCCAGACCGTGAGTCTGCGTACCACGGACCTTGATCGGCTGGCCGCCACGGTGCAGGCCGGGCAGGGCGTGATGGTGCTGGGATCGCTGCAGTTCCAGCTGTCGCGTGCCGCGCGCGACAGGGCCGAGGCGCAGCTCATCGAGCGCGCGGTGGCCAACGTGCAGGCCCGCGTCGCAGCCGCGGCGAAGGCGCTGGGCGTGCCTCTCGAGCGGGTGCGCATCGAGGAACTCTCGTTCGGTCGGCGCGACGAGTTCGTGCCTCCTCAGCCCATGATGATGCGGGCGGCCATGGCCGACGCGGCTCCCGCCCCACCGGCGCTCGAGCCCGGGCAGAGCACCGAGAGCCTGCCGGTCACGGCGCGCGTTCGCTTCCTGCCCTGATCGCTTAGACTCGCGGCCAGATCCTGCGCGGCTGCCGGCCGGCCGCGCGACCCACCACCAGCGCGAGGAAAGCGACTTGGCTGCCCACTATCCTCATCCCCTGCTGGCCCGCGAAGGCTGGCCCTACATCGGCGGCACGGTGGCGGCAGCGCTCGTCGTCGGCTGGCTCTTCGGCTTCGCTTGGTCGCTGCCGCTGTGGCTGATCGCGATCTTCGTGATCCAGTTCTTCCGCGACCCGCCGCGCGAGGTGCCGGCCGAGCCCGGCGCGGTGCTCTCGCCCGCCGACGGGCGCATCGTCAAGGTCGAGAAGGTGCGCGATCCCTACGCGGGCCGCGACAGTCTGCTGATCAGCGTGTTCATGAACGTGTTCAACGTGCACAGCAACCGCGCGCCGGTGGACGGCACGGTCGAGAAGGTCGAGTACTCGGCCGGCAAGTTCGTCAACGCCGACCTCGACAAGGCGAGCACCGAGAACGAGCGCAACGCGGTGGTGATCCGCCTGGGCGACGGCCAGCAGATCAGCTGCGTGCAGGTGGCCGGCCTGATCGCGCGCCGGATCCTGTGCTATGTCAGGCCGGGCGACGTGCTCGCGCGGGGCGAGCGCTACGGCTTCATCCGCTTTGGCTCGCGGGTCGATGTGTATCTGCCGACCTCGGCGACGCCACGCGTTGCCGTGGGCGACAAGGTCGCCGCCACGACCACCATCCTGGCCAGGCTCTGAACGCGATGCGCTTCCGCCGCCGCAAGCCCCGCGTCCTTCCGGTCGGCGCGCCGCGTGCCGACGAGGTACGCGCCGCGCCCCAGATGCGCCGGCGGGGCATCTACCTGCTGCCCAATCTTTTCACCACTGCGGCGCTGTTCGCCGGCTTCTTTGCCATCGTCCAGGCGATGAACAAGAACTTCGAGCTGGCCGCCATCGCCATCTTCGTGGCCATGGTGCTCGACGGCATGGATGGCCGCGTGGCGCGCCTGACGAACACGCAGAGCGCCTTTGGCGAGCAGTACGACTCGCTGTCGGACATGACCTCCTTCGGCGTGGCGCCGGCGCTGGTGATGTACGAGTGGATCCTGCGCGACCTCGGCCGCTGGGGCTGGGCAGCGGCCTTCGTGTATTGCGCGGGCGCCGCGCTGCGCCTGGCGCGCTTCAACGCGAACCTCGGCGTGGTCGACAAGCGCTTCTTCCAGGGGCTGCCCAGCCCGGCCGCGGCGGCGCTGGTGGCAGGCTTCGTGTGGCTGGCGGTGGACAACAAGTTCACCATCAAGGACGCCTGGATGCCCTGGGTGGCCCTTGTGATCACCGTCTACGCGGGGCTCTCGATGGTGTCGAGCGCGCCCTTTTACAGCGGCAAGAGCTTCCACCTTGCGCGCAGCGTTCCCTTCTGGGTGATGGTGGTGATCGTGGTGCTCATGTTCTTCGTGTCCAGCGATCCGCCGATCACGCTGTTCCTGTTGTTCTGCTGCTACGCGGTGTCGGGCTATGCCTACTGGGCCTGGCGCGGCTTCCGGGGCGAGACCAACCCCGCGCGCCCGGTTCCCGCGGCGCCGGGGCCGCCCCCCGGCAAGGGCGGCTAAGGCGCGGCCCTGCCCTGCGTGTGCTATGGTCGTTTCACGATGAAGTTGCACTCCTTCCTGACCGTCCTGCCCGCAGCCCGCGCTCCGCGCGATGCCCTGCTGCGACTACTGCGCCCCGCGCGCAGCTGACCCCAACCCCACAATCCGTGCCTGGCCTCGCCTCGGACCCGCTCCCGGGCAGGAGGGCACATCCTCGTCCACGCGGAGCTGCCATGACCGACCGCCTCATCATTTTCGACACCACCCTGCGCGACGGTGAACAGAGTCCGGGCGCCTCGATGACGCGCGAGGAGAAGCTGCGCATCGCCAAGCAGCTCGAGCGCCTGCGCGTCGACGTGATCGAGGCGGGCTTTGCGGCGAGTTCCAACGGCGACTTCGAGGCGGTGCGCTCGATTGCCAACGCGGTACGCGAGTCCACCGTGTGCTCGCTGGCGCGCGCCAACGACCGCGACATCAGCCGTGCCGCCGAGGCGCTGGCCGGCTCGGACAATCGGCGCATCCACACCTTCATCGCCACCAGCCCGCTGCACATGGAGAAGAAGCTGCGCATGACGCCGGACCAGGTGTTCGAGCAGGCGCGGCTGGCGGTGCGCTTCGCGCGGCAGTTCACCGATGACGTGGAGTTCTCGCCCGAGGACGGTTACCGCTCCGAGCCCGACTTCTTGTGCCGCGTGCTCGAGGCGGTGATTGCCGAGGGCGCCACGACGATCAACATTCCGGACACGGTGGGCTACGCCGTTCCCGAGCTCTACGGCCACTTCATCCGGGTGCTGCGGGAGCGCATTCCCAACGCCGACAAGGCGGTCTGGTCGGTGCACTGCCACAACGACCTGGGCATGGCGGTGGCCAACTCGCTGGCCGGCGTGAAGATCGGCGGGGCGCGCCAGGTGGAGTGCACGATCAACGGCCTGGGCGAGCGCGCCGGCAACTGCTCGCTCGAGGAAGTGGTCATGGCGGTGAAGACGCGCCGCGACTTCTTCGCGCTCGAGGTCGGGATCGACACCACGCACATCGTGCCCGCCTCGAAGCTGGTCTCGGGCATCACCGGCTTTCCGGTGCAGCCGAACAAGGCCGTGGTCGGCGCCAACGCCTTTGCGCATGCCAGCGGCATTCACCAGGACGGCGTGCTCAAGGCGCGCGACACCTACGAGATCATGCGCGCCGAGGACGTGGGCTGGCACGCCAACAAGATCGTGCTGGGCAAGCTCTCGGGTCGCAACGCCTTCAAGCAGCGCGTCCAGGAACTCGACATCCCGATCGAGAGCGAGACCGAGCTCAATGCCGCCTTCGCCAAGTTCAAGGAGCTCGCCGACCGCAAGGCCGAGATCTTCGACGAGGACATCCAGGCGCTGTTCTCGGACGAGACCGTCACGCCGCACGACGAGCACTTCAAGCTGCTGTCGCTCGCCCAGCACTCCGAGACCGGCGAGCGCCCGCACGCGCGCGTGGTGTTCAGCATGGGGGCCAAGGAGCTGATCTCCGAGTCCGACGGCAACGGTCCGGTGGATGCTTCGCTCAAGGCGATCGAGGCCTGCGTGTGCAGCGGCTCCGAGTTGCTGCTCTACTCGGTCAACGCGATCACCACCGGCACCGAGAGCCAGGGCGAGGTCACGGTGCGGCTGGCGCGCGCCGGCCGCATCGTCAACGGGGTGGGCGCCGACCCCGACATCGTGGCGGCGAGCGCCAAGGCCTACCTCAACGCTCTCAACAAGCTCTACACGACCGCCGAGCGACTCAACCCGCAGACCTCGGTCACGCCCTGAGCGCAGACGCGTCCGCGACGCTGGATAGAATCGCGGCGCGTTGGCGGCCGAGGGCGTTGATGAGGGGTTCCTGGATGCGTTGGTGCCTGGCTTCCTTGGCGGCGGCCTGTGCGCTGCTGACCGGCGCGGCACGCGCGGCGGCCGAGCCTATCCGCCTGGGCTTGGTGGAGGGTCTGTCCGGCCCGTTCGCCAACGCCGGCGAGGCCGTTGCCCGCAACCTGCAATTCGCCGTGGAGCGCGTCAACGCGCGCGGCGGGGTGAGGCTGTCGGGCGGCACGCGGCCGCTCAAGCTGGAACTGTTTGACTCCAAGGGGCAGGTCGAGGAGGCGCTGCTGCTTCAGCGGCGCGTGGCGGACGAGCGCATTGCCTTCCTGCTGCAAGGGAATTCCTCGGCGGTGGCGGCAGCGTTGATCGACGGCGTGAACAAGCACAACGAGCGTCGCCCCGACGGGCGCATGCTGCTGCTCAACTTCTCGGCAGTGGATCCGAGCCTGACCAACGAGCGCTGCAGTCCCTGGCACTTTCGCTTCGACGCGCATGCCGACATGCGCATGGCCGCGCTGGCCGAGGTGATCGCCCAGGACCCGACGGTGCGTCGCGTCTACCTCATCAATCAGGACTACAGCTTTGGCCAGCAGGTGGCGCGCAGCGCCCGCGCCATGCTCGCCAGCCGGCGGCCCGAGGTGACGATCGTGGGCGACGAACTCCATCCCCTGGGGCGGGTACGGGACTTCTCGCCCTACGTGGCCAAGATCAAGGCCACAGGCGCCGACGCCGTGATCACCGGCAACTGGGGCAACGACCTGGCACTGCTGGTGCGGGCCGCGCGCGACCAGGGGCTCGACGCGGCCTTCTACACCTTCTACGGCAACGGCCTGGGATCGACCACTGCGATCGGCGAGGCGGGCGTCGGCAAGGTGCGCGCGGTGGCCGAGTGGCATGGCAACGCCGGCGGCGGTATGGATCGGGTCTACGCCGACTTCCGCGCGCGCTACCCCAAGCCCGCCGACGACTACTTCCAGGCGCGCATGGTGGTGCTGGTCGAGATGCTGGTGCGCGCCGTCGAGGCGGCCGACAGCACCGAGGCCGGCGCGGTGGCGGCCCGCCTCGCCGGGATGCGCTGGGGGTCGGCTCAGGGCAATCCCTTAGGGGAGGTCTGGATGCGTCCCGATGACCACCAGCTCCAAGGCCCCCTGGTGGTGTCGGTCATGGAGCGTGCCGGCGCCGCGCCGGTGGTGCGCGACGTGGAGGGCTCGGGCTACGGTTTCCGCACCGAGCGCAGCTTCGCACCCGGGCGACTGACCCAGCCCAGCGGCTGCCGCATGCCTGCCCGGGGTTGATCCGGGCGGCCTGGCGCCGCTCGTCCGGTATACTTACGGGCTGTTTCATCCCACGGCGCGGCCTTCCTTCCGCGACCGCATGTCCGTTCCATCTGCATTGAAAGGGAAACCATGTCCGTTGCAGACATCAACAAGACTGAGATCGTCACCAAGTATCAGCGTGCTGCCGGCGATACCGGCTCGCCCGAAGTCCAGGTGGCCCTTCTGACCGCCCGCATCAACGAACTCACCGGCCACTTCAAGGAGCACGTGAAGGATCACCATTCGCGTCGCGGCCTGCTGAAGATGGTCAGCCGTCGCCGCAAGCTGCTCGACTACCTCAAGGGCCGCAAGCCCGAGGCCTACAAGGCGCTGATCGAAAGCCTTGGTCTGCGCAAGTAAGCGTGACCCCATGAAGCCCACATCCAGCCTGCGCGGAGCGATCCCCGCAGGCTGGATGCGCTTCAAACGCGGCCCGCGCGCTGCGATATGGACGTAAGGCATCCGCCGTTCGGGGTGCCGAGTCGTCGATACCGCCGCGTGCTTCACACCAGGGCCGAACCCGAGAACTCCACCAGGACCCATCCATGAGCATGTTCAACCGAGTCGTCAAGACCTTCCCCTACGGTGCCCACACTGTCACCCTCGAGACTGGCGAAATCGCCCGTCAGGCCGGCGGCGCCGTTCTTTGCTCGATCGACGACACCGTGGTGCTGGCCACCGTCGTGGCGCGCACCCAGGCCAAGCCCGGCCAGGACTTCTTCCCGCTGACCGTCGACTACGTCGAGAAGACCTACGCTGCGGGCAAGATCCCGGGCGGCTTCTTCAAGCGTGAGGGCCGTCCGTCCGAGAAGGAGACGCTCACCTGCCGCCTGATCGACCGTCCCATCCGCCCGCTGTTCCCCGACGGCTTCTACAACGAAGTGCAGGTCATCTGCCACGTGATGTCGGTGAACCCCGAGGTAGATCCCGACATCGCGGCCATGATCGGCGCCTCGGCGGCGCTGTCGATCTCCGGCATCCCGTTCAAGGGGCCGATCGGCGCCGCGCGCGTGGGCTACATCGATGGCCAGTACGTCCTCAATCCCACGGCCACCCAGCTCAAGTCGAGCCAACTCGACCTGGTGGTGGCCGGCACCGAGCGTGCCGTGCTGATGGTCGAGTCCGAGGCGAAGCAGCTGTCCGAGGAAGTGATGCTCGGCGCCGTGGTCTTCGGCCACGAGCAGATGCAGGCCGCGATCAACACCATCCACGAACTGGTGCGCGAGGCCGGCAAGCCGGCCTGGGACTGGAAGCCGTCACCCAAGAACGAGGCCCTGATCGCCAAGGTGATTCACATTGCCGGCGCCGAGTTGCGTGCTGCGTATGGCATCCGCTCCAAGCAGGCGCGCACCCAGAAGCTGCGCGAGGTCTACGCCCTGGTGTCGACCAAGCTGGCCGAGGAAGCCGCTGCCGCCGGCGCGTCCGGTCCCGACAGCAACGAGGTCAACAACATCCTGTTCGACCTCGAGGCCAAGATCGTGCGCAGCCAGATCCTCGACGGCGAGCCGCGCATCGACGGGCGTGACACGCGCACCGTGCGCGCCATCGAGATCCGCCAGGGCGTGCTGCCGCGCACCCACGGTTCATCGCTGTTCACGCGTGGCGAAACCCAGGCCCTGGTCACCGCCACGCTGGGCACCAAGCAGGACGAGCAGATCATCGACGCGCTGATGGGCGAGTACCGCGATCGCTTCCTGCTCCACTACAACATGCCCCCCTTCGCCACCGGCGAGACCGGACGCGTCGGCAGCCCCAAGCGCCGCGAGATCGGTCACGGCCGCCTGGCCAAGCGCGCGCTGCTCGCCGTGCTGCCCAGCGCCGAGGACTTCCAGTACTCGATGCGCGTCGTCTCCGAGATCACCGAGTCCAACGGCTCCTCGTCGATGGCCTCGGTGTGCGGTGGCTGCCTGGCGCTGATGGATGCCGGCGTGCCGCTCAAGGCGCACGTGGCCGGCGTGGCCATGGGCCTGATCAAGGAGGGCAACAAGTTCGCGGTGCTCACCGACATCCTGGGCGACGAGGATCACCTCGGCGACATGGACTTCAAGGTGGCTGGCACCGCCGAGGGCATCACCGCCCTGCAGATGGACATCAAGATCGAGGGCATCACCAAGGAGATCATGCAGGTCGCCCTGGCGCAGGCGCAGGAAGGCCGGATGCACATTCTCGGCAAGATGCAGGACGTGATGGGCACGCCGCGCCAGGAACTCTCGGCCTTCGCGCCGCGCATGATCAAGATGAAGATCAACCCCGAGAAGATCCGCGACGTGATCGGCAAGGGCGGCGCGGTGATCCGTGCGCTGACCGAGGAAACCGGCACCCAGATCGACATCGAGGACGACGGCACCATCATCATCGCCTCGGTCGACATGGACAAGGGCCGCGAGGCCCAGCGCCGCATCGCCGAGATCACCGCCGAGGTCGAGGTCGGCAAGGTCTACGAGGGCACGGTGCTGCGCCTGCTGGACTTCGGCGCGATCGTGCAGATCCTGCCCGGCAAGGACGGCTTGCTGCACATCAGCCAGATCGCCAACGAGCGTGTCAACGCGGTGGCCGACTACCTCAAGGAAGGCCAGGCGGTGCGCGTCAAGGCGATCGAGGCCGACGAAAAGGGCCGCGTGCGTCTGTCGATGAAGGCGGTCGCTGCGGAAGAGGGCGGAGCGCAGCAGTAAGGCGGACCACCGCACCAACAAGGCGCCTGCGGGCGCCTTGTTGCTTTCGCGAGCCACGCATGCAAGCCATCGAGATCAGCCGCCCCGGCGGGCCCGAAGTTCTGGTCCCCGTCGAGCTGCCCGAGCCCGTCCCCGGGCCGGGGGAGGTGCTCATCGACGTGCAGGCCGCGGGCGTGAACCGGCCCGACATCCTGCAGCGCAAGGGCCTGTACCCGCCGCCCGTGGGCGCGAGTCCGCTGCCGGGGCTGGAAGTGGCTGGGCGCATCGTCGGCGGCGAACTCGCCGGCACTGGTTGGCGCCTGGGCGACGCCGTGTGCGCGCTGGTCTCCGGTGGCGGCTACGCGCAGCGCTGTGCGGTGCCTGCGGGGCAATGCCTCCCCGTGCCGGCTGGACTGAGCTTCATCGAGGCCGCGGCCCTGCCCGAGACCGCGTTCACCGTGTGGAGCAACGTCTTCGAGCGCGGTGCACTTGCCTCGGGCGAGGTTCTGCTCGTGCAAGGCGGAGCGAGCGGCATTGGGGTGATGGCGATCCAGCTGGCCGCGGCGCGCGGCCACACGGTGTTCACCACCGCGGGTACGGACGCGAAATGCCGGGCCTGCGAGGCTCTGGGCGCGACCCGTGCGGTCAACTACCGGCACCCCGCACTCTGGGACGAGTTGCGCGCCGCAGCCGGCCCCCGAGGCGTGGACGTGATCCTCGACATGGTGGCGGGCGGCTACGTGGCGCCTGAACTCGATCTGCTTGCCTCCGACGGTCGCCTGGTGATCATCGCCACGCTGGGCGGAGCTCAGGCCTCGATCGACGCCGGACTGGTGCTGCGCAAGCGCCTGCTGATCACCGGATCGACCCTGCGGCCGCGCGATGCGGCCTTCAAGGCGGCGATCGCGTCGCGCCTGCGCGCCGAGGTCTGGCCGCTCATCGAAGCGGGCCGGGTGCGCTCGGTGGTCCATGGGGTGTTCCCCCTGGCCGAGGCGGCACAGGCTCACCGGGTGCTCGAAGGCGCAGAGCACGTGGGCAAGCTCGTGCTGAGGGTGGGGCCGCAGGCCGACCTGCGTCCTGCGCACGCCAGGGTTTGAGCCGATCCGTCGGCAGCCGTTAGAATGCGAGGCTTTTCAAAATCATGGACGCCACGATGACGCGCACCGCCCTGGTCGCCGCGAATTGGAAGATGAACGGCTCCCTGGCTGCCAACCGCAGCTGGGTGGAGGCGTTCGTGGCGGCTGCTCGTCCGGCCTGCGAGGTCGTGGTGTGCGCTCCGTATCCCTATCTGCCGCAAATCGCCGAAGCACTCGCCGGCCGCGCGGAGTGCGGTGCGCAGGATCTGTCTGAGCACCGCGACGGCGCCTACACCGGCGAGGTGGCCGCCGAGATGCTGGCCGAGGTGGGCGCCCGCTGGGTGATCGTCGGGCATTCGGAGCGCCGCCAGTTGCACGGCGAGACCGATGCCATGGTCGCCGCCAAGGTGGCGCGCGCGCTCGAGGCCGGATTGCGGCCGATCGTCTGCGTGGGCGAGACCCTGGCCCAGCGCGACGCCGGCGCCACCGAAGCGGTGGTCGGGGAACAACTCGAGGCGGTGCTCGCGCGCGTCGGTGCCGCCGGCCTCGCCATGGGCGCCCTGGCCTACGAGCCGGTGTGGGCCATCGGCACGGGCCGTACCGCGACACCCCAGCAGGCGCAGGCCGTTCACGCCGCTTTGCGTGCGCAACTGGCGCACCACGAGGCGGCACTGGCCGCTGCAGTGCGCATCCTCTACGGCGGCAGCGTCAAGCCTGCCAACGCCGCAGAACTCTTTGCCTGCCCCGACATCGACGGCGGGCTCATCGGCGGGGCGTCCCTGGCGGCCCGCGACTTCCTGGCCATCTGCGCAGCCGCGCCGGCCTGAACCCAGTCGGAATCGATCATGCATTGGATCAACACCCTGCTCGTCATCATCCAGATCCTCTCGGCGGTGGCCGTCGTCGTGCTGGTGCTGCTCCAGCACGGCAAGGGCGCCGAGATGGGCGCTGCTTTCGGCGGCGGAGCCTCCGGTTCGCTCTTCGGGGCAACCGGCTCGGCGAACTTTCTCTCGCGCACCACCGCGGTGGCCGCCACGCTGTTTTTCGCGGCGACCCTGGGCCTGGTGATGGTCACCTCGCGCACCGCGCATCCCACCGTCGCGCCCAAGGGCGGTGTGCTCGGCACGGTGGAGCAAGGTGCGCCCGCAGCGCCGGCCGATCCTTCCAAGAGCGTGCCCGCGGCTCCGGGCGCGGCGCCCGCTACTCCTTCGGGAGCAGGCGCGGCTCCCTCGTCCGCGGCGCCCAAGTCGAACGAGATTCCGAAGTAGTTTTCCCTCGTGCAGCGAGGGCCATCGGGCCTCGCTGCACTGCAAGATCGCAGTGTTTTTCAGGTAGAATCCTGCGCTGTTGCCGTCGTGGTGAAATTGGTAGACACACCATCTTGAGGGGGTGGCGGGGCGACCCGTGCGAGTTCGAATCTCGCCGACGGCACCACCCAAACACTTAGCAAGGGCTGCCCCGAGGGCGGTCCCTCTGTCGGGCGCGGCGGCAAGAGCCGGTGCGGCCCATCCTGCGGGGAAATCGTGGCGAGGCCAGGGGCATGAATCTCGAGTCGTATCTGCCGATTCTGCTGTTCATCCTGGTGGGACTGGCCATCGGCGTCGGGCCCATCGCCATCGGCGCGCTGCTCGGGCCCAGTCGGCCCGACCCCGAAAAGCTTTCGCCCTACGAGTGCGGCTTCGAAGCCTTCGAGGACGCGCGCATGAAGTTCGACGTGCGCTACTACCTCGTGGCCATCCTGTTCATCCTCTTCGACCTCGAGATCGCGTTCCTCTTCCCCTGGGCGGCCGTACTCGGCGACTTGGGCGCCTGGAGCGCGGGCTTCTGGGCCATGATGGTCTTCCTTGGAATCCTCACGGTGGGCTTCCTGTACGAGTGGAAGAAGGGCGCCCTGAACTGGGAATGAGGCAAGCGCGATGGCGATCGATGGCGTACTCAACGAGGGCTTCGTCACCACCAGTGTCGACAAGCTGATCAACTGGTCCAAGACCGGCTCGCTCTGGCCCATGACCTTCGGCCTGGCCTGCTGCGCGGTCGAGATGATGCACGCGGGCGCGTCGCGC
>DAOTEJ010000062.1:0-16387 GCA_035454085.1 Burkholderiaceae bacterium
AGAAGCGCAGCATCACCTGCAGCAGGCGCACCATGCAGGTGCCCTCGGCGATGGCGATCATTCCGCCCGATCCGAGCGAGGAGCCGGCGGCGAGCAGCGAGGCGTGGTCGTAGGTCACGCCCTCGAGGTCGGGCGCGGTGAGCACCTTGGTCGAGATGCCGCCCGGGATCAGGCCCTTGAGGCGCTTGCCGCCCACCATGCCGCCGCAGGTCTCGAACAGGAAGGGCATGAGCGGCGTGCCGTAGGCCAGTTCGTACACCCCGGGGCGCGCGATGTGGCCCGAGATCGACACGAGCTGCGTGCCCGGGCTGCGGCTGGTGCCGATGGCGCGATAAGCCTGGGCGCCGTCGCGCACGATGCCGGCGATGTTGGCCAGGGACTCGACGTTGTTGATCACCGTCGGGAGCTGGTACAGGCCCTTGACCGTCAGGCGCGGCGGGCGGTTGCGCGGATAGCCCTTCTTGCCCTCGATCGAGGTGATCAGCCCCGAGGCCTCGCCGCAGACGTAGGAGCCGGCGCCCCGATAGATCACGATGTCGCAGGCGAACTCGCTGCCCAGGATCCCGGTGCCGAACAGGCCCGCCTCGTACGCCTCCTCGACCGCGTCCTGCAGGCGCTGGTAGGGCAGGTCGAACTCGCCGCGGATGTAGACGAAGCAGTGGCGCACCTGCAGCGCGTAGGCGGCGATGAGCATGGACTCGAGCAGCCGGTGCGGTGCGTTCTCCAGGATCCAGCGGTCCTTGAAGGTCCCGGGCTCGCCTTCGTCGGCGTTGGCGCACAGGTAGTGCGGCTGGCCGTCGTGCAGCTTGATCACGGACCACTTGCGGCCCACCGGGAAGGCCGCGCCGCCGTGACCGAGCAGGCCCGAGTCGCCGACCTCGCGGGTGATGTCCTGGGGGCCCATGGCGAGCGCCTTGGCGAGCGTCTGGTAGCCGCCGCGCGCGCGGTAGGCGGCCAAGCGGTGCGACTCCGGCGTGACCGCGAAGTCCATGATCAGGGGTGCGCCGCTCATGGCATTGCCCGCTCGGCCGCTCGGACGGGCACCGTCGCCCCCGCAGAGGCGAGCGAACCAGGAGAGCGGGAGGGCCGATTCATGTCAGCTCGTCCAGCAGGCGGTCCAGCTTCGAGCGGGTCATGGACTCGTGATAGCTGTCGTTGACCATCACCACCGGGGCGGTGCCGCAGGAGCCCAGGCACTCGACCGTGCTCAGGGTGTAGCGGCCGTCGGGCGTGGTCTGGCCGGGCTCGATGCCCAGGCGGCTGCGCAGGTGGTCCAGCGCACGCTCGGCACCGCGCATCGAGCACGACACGTTGTGGCACACCTGCAAGTGCCAGCGGCCGATGGGCTCGCGCCGGTACTGGCTGTAGTACGAGAGCACCTGCTCGATCTGCATGCGCGGCACGCCCAGGTACTCGGTGAGCGCGGCGATGTCCTCGTCGGCCACGAAGCCGCGCGCCTCCTGGATGCGGCGCAGGCAGGGCAGCACCAGCGAGCCCTCGGTTCCGGGCGGGAAGCGGCGCTTCCAGCCCTCGAACTCGGGGATGAGGCCGACCACGAGGCTCATCGGTCGCACTCCCCGCCGATCATGTTGATCGAGCCGAAGGTGGGCACCACGTCGGCGAGCTGGTAGCCCTCGAGCATCAGGCCGGCGGCGCCCATGTGCACGAAGCTCGGGCTGCGCACGTGCAGCTTGTACGGGCGCCCGCCGCCGGTGCTCACGAGGTAGAAGCCCAGTTCTCCGTTGGCTCCCTCATGGGCGGTGTAGATCTCGCCCGCGGGCACCTCGGGGCCGTCCATCACCAGCTTGAAGTGGTTGATCAGCGCCTCGATCTGCGTGTAGACCGCGGCCTTGTCGGGGAAGCTGCAGCGGCGGTCGTCGACGCACACCGGGCCCTCGGGCAGCATGTCGACGAGCTGGCGGATCATGTGGATCGACTCGTCCATCTCGCGCATGCGCACGTAGTAACGGTCGTAGTTGTCGCCCTGGATGCCGACCGGGACCTCGAAGTCGAGATCGGCGTAGGCGAGGTAGGGCGTGTCCTTGCGCAGGTCGCGCGCCGCGCCGGTGGAGCGCAGCAGCGGCCCGGTGACGCCCAGGTCGATGGCCTGCGCGGTGCTCAGCGTGCCCACGCCGCGCATGCGGTCGATGAAGATCCGGTTGCGGTCCACCAGCTTGTGCACCCGGCCGGTGAACTCCTCGAAGTCGACCAGGATCTGCTCCAGGCGCACGAGCCAGCCTTCGGGCAGGTCGGCGGCCAGGCCGCCGATGCGTCCGAACGAGTAGGTCACGCGCGCGCCGGTGACCGCCGCGAGGTGCTCGTAGATCTGGTCGCGGATCGTGACCAGGTAGAGGAAGGCGGTCATCGCGCCGAGCTCCATGAGCGCGGCAGCGATGCAGGTGAGGTGGTCGGCGATGCGCGAGTACTCGGCGAGCAGGGTGCGCAGCACGCGGCAGCGCGGGGTGATCTCGACACCCATCAGGCGCTCGACCGCGTCGCAGTACGCGAAGTCGTTGATCAGCGCCGAGCAGTAGTTGAGCCGGTCGACGTAGGGGATCAGGTTGTGCCAGGTATGGACCTCGCACTCCTTCTCGAAGCCGCGGTGCAGGTAGCCGCAGTGCACGTCGACGCGCAGGACCTTCTCGGCGTCGAGCTCGGCGATGATCTGCACGGTGCCGTGCGTGGCCGGATGCGAGGGGCCGATGTTGACGATCACCGTGTCGTCGCGCCCGCTGTGCTCGATCGCGGACCGCACGGGGTTGGGGATGCGCGGATCCATGGCCTACTCGCGCAGCGCCACGAGCGGCTGCTCGCGGTCGATGGGATAGTCCTTGCGCAGCGGGTGGCCCTCGAAGCCCTCGTAGAGCAGGATGGGCCGCAGGTCCTCGTTGCCGCGGAAGCGGATGCCGTACATGTCGTGGCACTCGCGCTCCATGAATCGCGCCGCGCCGTGGATGCCGACGAGCGAATCCACGGTCGGATCGGCCTCGGCCACCCGGGTCTTGATGCGCAGGCGACGATGGTGGTCGGTGCCGTAGAGGTGCCACACGACCTCGAAGCGCGGCGTCTGGCCCAGCCAGTCGATCGCGGTGAGGTCGGAGAGCATGTCGAATCCGTGCTGCAGCTTGAGCAGGCGCACGACCTCGAGCAGGCGCTCGGGGGCGAGTTGCAGGATCGGCATGTCGCGCCCTGCCGACAGGCTCGCTCCCTCGGCGGGCAGGGCCTGGGCAAGTGTGGCGAGTGGATCGGTGCCCATGGCCTAGAAGCGCTCGTTGAAGATCAGGTGCTGCTGGCGCGCGATCTTGTCCTGCAACTGCATGATCGCGTCGATCACCGTCTCGGGGCGCGGCGGGCAGCCAGGCACGTAGACGTCCACGGGCAGCAGCTTGTCGATGCCCTGCAGCGCGGCGTAGTTCTGATAGAAGCCGCCGCTCGTGGCGCAGGCTCCAAAGGCCATCACCCACTTGGGCTCGCACATCTGCTCCCAGACCTTGAGCAGTACGGGCGCCTGCTTGTGCGTGACCGTGCCCACCACCATCAGCAAGTCAGACTGGCGCGGCGAGAAGCGCGGCAGGGCGGCGCCGAAGCGGTCGGTGTCGTAGGGCGTGGCGCTCACCGCCATGAACTCCATCGCACAGCAGGCGGTGACGAAGGGGTAGGGGAAGAGCGAGAACTTGCGCGCCCAGCCCACCAGCTCGTCCTTCTTGGTCGAGAGGTATTCGAAGCCGCCGCGCTTCTCGGCCGCAACGATGGGGATCGTGGCGCCCGGCTTCACTCCGACACCGCCTCGATGAAGCGCGCCTTGTAGACGTACAGCAGGATCAGCACCAGCAGCGCCACGAAGATCGCGAAGGTGGCGACCATCTCGCCGGTCAGGGGCTGGGCGCCGAGCGCCCAGAGGAACAGGAAGACCGTCTCGAGGTCGAACAGGACAAAGATGATGGCCAGCGCGTAGTAGCGGATCGGCACGGCCTTGACGTTGAGCGTGTCGATCGCGGTGGCGCCGCACTCGAAGGGTTCGAGCTTGACCGCGCCCGAGCGCGGCTTGGGGCCGAGCACCTTGTTGAGCAGGAGCATCAGGGCCACGAAGCCGAGGATGGCCGTCATGTACAGCAGGAAGACCGCATAGGGGGTCATGGGCGGCCCCCCGCAGCCTTGGTCGCGGGCGCAGGCCGCGGCGCGCGGCTGCGGCTTGGCCCTCGGACCCCGGTCCTAGACATGCTCCCCTCCCTGGTGCCGCTGCGGTGACTGCCAGGAACCCCGGCGCCACCTTGTGTTGTCTGCCCCGGGCGATGCGCGCGGTGTGCAGCTTCGGCTTGCCATGGATGCTTCGCGAGCGACGCAGGCGCGTCAAGCGTCCACATCGTGCGCGTGGACTTCACTTGATGAGGGTCAAGGGCAAACCCGAAGCGGCGCCTGCCAGCGTCGCAAGCGTGAGTCAAGCCTGCACGGCTGCTGCGGCGCCGCGGGCGTGAGCGCCGTCACCAAGTCTCGGGCGCAGCCTTGCACGACCCCGGGGACGCGGGAAAGATATGCGTCATTGCGCATATAGGCATATCAGCATGGCTGCCGATCCGGAACTGGAGCGGGTGTTCGAGCGGGTGTCGGGCTACTTCGCCCTCCTGGCCGAGCCCACGCGCCTGAAGATCCTGAACTGCCTGTGCGACGAGGAGCGCAGCGTCAACGACATCGTCGCGCGCACCGGGTGCAGCCAGACCAACGTGTCGCGCCACCTGAACCTGATGTACGGCCGCGGCGTGCTGGAGCGCCGTAAGGAGGGAGCGATGAGCTTCTACAGCGTCGCCGATCCGACGGTGGTGGCGCTGTGCAGGACGGCCTGCGTGCATCTGGCGGCGGCCGACGAAGCGACCCCGAGCGCGCGCGTTTTGCGGCGCTTCATGCCAACGTCCTGAACGCGGACGGCACGAGACACAAGAAAGAGGAGACGCATGCCCAAGCCCACCGATCCCGGCCGCATCCTGCCGGCGCCCATCAATCACGTGTCGGAGGAGCAGTACCAGGCAGCCAAGGCGGCCAGACGCGCCTTCCTCAAAGGGGCGGGCGCAGCCACTGCGCTCGCCGTTGGCGCCGGAGCAGCCCGCGCCCAGGCCCCGGCAGCCTACGAGCCACCCAGCGTCGCGCCCTGGACCCTGGGCCTGGGCGCGCCCGTGGCGGCCAAGCCCTATGGCACGCCCTCCGAGTACGAGTCCAACCTGCAGCGACGCGAGAGCCCGGGACTGACCCGCACGCCGCTCTCGTCGGTGTCCTTCGCGCCCCTGCAGAGCATGTTCGGGATCATCACGCCCAGCGGCCTGCACTTCGAGCGCCACCACTCGGGCATGCCGATCATCGATCCGGCCCAGCATCGTCTGATGATCCACGGCCTGGTCAAGCAGCCCAAGGTCTTCACCATGGACGACCTGCTGCGCTTCCCCTCGGTGAGCCGGATCCACTTCATCGAGTGCGGCGCCAACTCCGGCATGGAGTGGGCCAACATCGCCGTGCCGACCGTGCAGTACACCGCCGGGATGCTGTCGTGCTCCGAGTGGACCGGCGTGCTGCTCTCGACCCTGCTCGACGAGTGCGGCATCGACCGCAAGCAGGCCAAGTTCATCCTCGCCGAGGGCTCCGACGGCTCGGCGCTCACGCGCACGATCCCCATCGAGATGGCGCTCGACGACGTGATGGTCGCCTACGGCCAGAACGGCGAGATGGTCCGTCCCGAACAGGGCTACCCGCTGCGCCTTCTGGTCCCGGGAGTGCAGGGGGTCTCGAGCGTGAAGTGGCTGCGCCGCATCGAGGTGGGCGACAAGCCCTGGAACACGCGCGAGGAGGCGATCCACTACATCGACCTCATGCCCGACGGCATGCATCGCCAGTACACCTGGGTGCAGGAGGTCAAGAGCGTGATCACCTCGCCCTCGGGCGGCATGAAGCTGCTCGACCGCGGCTACTACCAGATCACGGGCCTGGCCTGGAGCGGCCGCGGCAAGATCAAACGCGTCGACGTCTCGACCGACGGGGGGCGCAACTGGCGCCAGGCGCGCCTGCAGGAGCCGGTGCTGACCAAGGCGCTCACGCGCTTCCGCTTCGACTGGAACTGGGACGGCTCGCCCGCCCTGCTGCAAAGCCGCGCGGTGGACGACACCGGCCACATCCAGCCCACCATGGCGGCGCTGCGCGCGGTGCGGGGCACGCGCTCGATCTATCACAACAACGCGATCCAGACCTGGAACGTGCAGCCCAGCGGTGAAGTGTGGGGGGTGCAACTTGGATAAGAAGACACTCCTGGCGCTGGCACTGGCCAGCACGTCGGTCGCGGCCTTCGCCCAGGCCGCGCCGCCCCAGACCTACGGCTTCGGCAAGCCCGCCACCCCGGCCCAGGTCGCCGGCTGGGACATCGACGTGCGCCCCGACGGCCACGGCGTCAAGAAGGGCCGCGGCAGCGTGGAGCAGGGCCAGGTGATCTACGACGCCAAGTGCGCCTCGTGCCACGGCACCTTCGGCGAGAGCAACAACTACATCGTGATCGCCGGCGGGGTGGAGAAGGGCGACCTCAAGACCGGGCGGGCTGCCAGCCTCAAGAGCGGCGAGATCCGCACCGTGGGCAACAAGCTCAACTACGCCACCACCCTGTGGGACTACATCAACCGGGCCATGCCCTGGACCAATCCCCAGACCCTCAAGCCCGACGAGGTCTATGCCGTCACGGCCTACGTGCTGCACCTCAACGACATTGTCCCGGCCGACTTCGTGCTCGACGACAAGAACCTGCTCACCCTGCCCATGCCCAACCGCTACGGCTTCACCACCGCGCACGGCATGGGCTCGGTCAAGGGCAAGCCCGACGTGCAGGGCAGCTCCTGCATGAGCAACTGCGCGCCGGGTGAAGCCAAGGTCGCGTCGATCCTGCCCGAGTTCGCGCGCAACGCCCACGGCAACCTCGCCATGCAGGTGCGCGGCTACGGCCCCACGCGGGGGGTCGACACCACGCGCTACGAGGCTGGAAAGGGCGGCGCGACGCCGGCCGCGGCGGCCGCCAAGCCGGCCGGCGAGGTCGAGGCCTTGCTCAAGGCCAACGGCTGCATCGCCTGCCACGGCGTCACGAGCAAGGTCGTGGGACCCGCTTATCGAGAAGTGGCGGCCAAGTACCAGGGCAAGGCCGACGCACAGGCATACTTGGTCAAGAAGATGCGCGAGGGCGGGTCCGGTGTGTGGGGCGCGATCCCCATGCCTGCCCAGGCCGGCCTCAAGGAGGCCGACGCCCAGGCCATTGCGCAGTGGCTGCTCGGCGGAGCGAAATAGCCGCAGGATTTGGATAAGCTGGCCGGCAGGCCGGACCGCAAACGACGGCGCGCCCCTCGGTGCGCTCGTACAGACAGGAGGAAGCACATGAACGAGCAACGCAGGAACATCGTCAAGAGCAGCGCCATCCTCGGCCTGATGGCCGCCGCCGGCTTGCTGAGCATCGAGCAGGCGCAGGCCCAGAGCGCCGACTGGAACAAGGCGGCCTTCGACACCAAGGACCTGGCTGGCACCGTCAAGGCCCTGGGCGGCGACGCGCCGACGCAAAGCGCCGAGATCGCCATCACCGCGCCCGACATCGCCGAGAACGGCGCCGTCGTGCCGGTGGGCGTGACGAGCAAGATCCCCAACACCCAGGCCGTGTACATCCTGGTCGAGAAGAATCCCAACGCGCTGGCGGCGGGCTTCAACCTGCCGGCGGGCACCGAGCCCACGGTCTCGACCCGCATCAAGATGGGCCAGACCTCGAACGTGCATGCGGTGGTCAAGGCCGACAACAAGTTCTACTACACGACCAAGGAAGTGAAGGTCACCCTGGGCGGCTGCGGCGGCTGAGGCCACGCCCCAACTTCCCCCACCCAAAGCCACCGACATTCGAGGAATTCCATGGCAGATCCGATGCGCATCCGCGCCACTTCCACGCCCGACGGGGTCGACGTTCGCGTGCTCATGAGCCACGAGATGGAAACCGGCCAGCGCCGCGATGGCGGCGGCCAGCTCGTGCCCGCCCACTTCATCCAGACCGTCAAGGTCAGCTGCAAGGGCAAGACCGTGCTCGACGCCCTGTGGGGCCCGGCCGTGTCCAAGAACCCTTATCTGCAGTTCAAGTTCAAGGGCTGCGACAAGGGCGACGAACTCACCGTCACCTGGACCGACAACAAGGGCGACAGCCGCACCGACAAGGTCGTGATTGCCTAGGCATTTGGGCTAGCATCCTTCCGGGGGGCTGCAGGTGCAGCCCCATGTTTTGGGAGAACGATGATGCGATTGCAGTCGATCTTGCGGGCAGTGGTGCTGGCCGGGGCGGTGTTGGGCATGGCCGGCTGCATGAGCGTTCAGGCCACCTCGAACAAGCAGGCCAGCGCGAGCACTGGCCAGGTCAAGGCGGTCTACCACCTCACCAACGGCCTGGACGAGGCGCAGCGGGGCATGGGCAACATCCGCAATCACCTGGCCGCCGATCCCAAGGCCAAGATCGTGGTCGTGGGCAACGGGGCCGGCATCGACTTCATGCTCGACGGCGCGAAGGACAAGAACGGCAACCCGTTCGACGCCACCATCGCCGATCTCAAGTCGCAGGGGGTGGACTTCCGCCTGTGCCGCAACACCATCGTCACCCGCAAGATCGACCCGTCCAAGGTCAATCCCGACGTGAGCATCGTGCCTTCGGGCGTGGCCGAGGCGGCGCGCCTGCAGCAGCAGGAGGGCTACGCCTACTTGCGCCCCTGAACATCCGCTCAGCAACCCAGCCCCCGCAGAGGGGCCAACCCAGGAGACACCCCATGCACCACTCCGCACCCCCCCGGAGTCGGGCCCGGTTGATCCGGGTCGCCGTCCTCGCCGCCCTGTGTGGCGCCGGCGCGGCGGCCCAGGCTCAAGGCACGACCGCCGACGAGATCGCCAAGTACCGCGCCATGCTCCAGGACGGCAATCCGGCCGAGCTGGTCGCGATGCGCGGCGAGGAACTCTGGAAGACGCCGCGCGGGCCCAAGAAGGCCACGCTCGAGCAGTGCGACCTGGGCCAGGGCCCGGGCAAGATCAAGGGCGCCTACGCGCAGATGCCACGCTACTTCGCCGACGCCGACACGGTGATGGACTTCGAGTCGCGGCTCATCTGGTGCATGGACAAGCTCCAGGGCATCCCGCCCGCCGAGGCGAAGAAGAATCCGTTCTCGGGCGCGGGCCAGCGTCAGACCGACGTCGAGGCCATCACCGCCTTCGTCGTCGAGGCGTCGCGCGGCGCCAAGATAGCCGTGCCGCAGAGCCACCCCAAGGAGAAGGCCGCCTTCGCGCGCGGCGAGCAATTGTTCTGGCAGCGCGGCGGACCGTTCGACTTCTCGTGCTCGACCTGCCACTCGCGCGACGACCAGCGCATCCGCCTGCAGGAACTGCCCAACCTCACCAAGCAGGAGCCCGCGCGCAAGGCCTTCGCGCAGTGGCCGGCCTACCGGGTGAGCCAGGGTGCGCTGCGCACCATGCAGTGGCGCCTGAACGACTGCTTCCGACAGCAGCGCTGGCCGTACCTGGAATTCACTTCGCCGGCCTCGGTCGACCTGATCACCTTCCTGGGCGTCAATGCCAACGGCGGCGTCATGGAATCGCCGGCCATCAAGCGCTAGGAGGCGCCATGAACAAGCGAACCCTCATGGCCGCCTGCGTCGCGGCCACCGCTGGCCTGGTGCTGGCGGCCTGCTCCACCTTCACCCCGCCCACCAAGCAGGAGACCCAGGCGGTGGTCAAGAGCTCGTTCTCCGAGCGCTCGATCGCCAAGCTCGACCGGCTCGAACAGAACGAGATCCAGACGATCTGCTCCGACACCCGCGACAACCCCAGCAAGGAGCAGGTCGCCAAGATCGAGAAGCTGGCCACCGCCACGATCCGCTATCCCGCCGACGGCAAGTTCCTGGGCGACTGGAAGGCCGGCGAGCGCGTCGCGCAGTCCGGCGTGGGCATGCAGTGGTCCGACAACGACAAGACCGTCAACGGCGGCAACTGCTACGCCTGCCATCAGATCGACAAGAAGGAGATCTCGTTCGGCAACATCGGGCCTAGCCTGAACCAGTACGGCAAGCTGCGCGGCAATTCCGAGCCCATCCTCAAGTACACCTGGGGCAAGATCTGGAACTCGCACGCCTTCACGGCCTGCTCGCAGATGCCGCGCTATGGCGACGCGAAGATCCTCACCGAGCAGCAGATCCGCGACGTGATGGCCCTCTTGCTCGACCCCGCTTCGCCCGTCAACCAGTAGGCATGCCGCGGATCGCGCGCCGCGAGGCCGCGCGATCCGCGCCTGCCGCCCGCGCGCCCTCATGCACGTCTGCTCCCTCCGCCTGCTTGCCGCCGCCATGCTGAGCGCGGTTCTGCTGCTGGCCAGCGGGCTTGCGCGGGCGCAGGAGCGCATCGTCTGGACCGACCTCGAACTCGTGGACGGTCGCGTGCTCAAGGCTTCCGAGCTCGCGGGCAAGACCGTGATCGTCGAGTTCTGGGCGAGCTGGTGTCCGTTTTGCAAGAAGCAGAACCCGCACTTCCAGAAGCTCTACGAGGCGAGTCGCAAGGACCCAAAGTTCGCCGTGCTGAGCTTCTCGATCGACAAGACGCCGGCCGCGGCACGCGACTACCTGGCAAGCCACCGCTACACCTTCCCCGCCGCGCTGGCGGGGGCGCAGTCCGAGCGCTGGTTCGGCAAGCGCAAGACCCTGCCCGAGATCTTCGTGGTCGACCCGCAGGGCCGGATCGTCCACGCCGAGCTGGGCGAGATCTTCGAAGAAGACATGGCCGCACTGGCGCGCTTCGCGGCGCGCTGAGGCAGGCCGGCAACACACTCAAGACACCCCGAGGGAGCCGTACGCATGTCCATGCATCGCCGTGAATTCCTGCAGATCCTGGCCGCGGCTGCCGCGGCGGGACTGCCCATCGCCTCGCGCGAGGCCCTGGCCGCCAACCCGGCCGCCGCGGCGCGCATGTACGACATCCCGCGCTTCGGCAACGTGCACTTCCTGCACTTCACCGACTGCCACGCGCAGCTCAAGCCGATCTACTTCCGCGAGCCCAGCGTCAACATCGGCGTGGGCGAGGCGCGCGGCCAGCCGCCGCACCTGGTGGGCGAGCATCTGCTCAAGCACTTCGGGATCAAGCCCGGCACGGCCGAGGCGCACGCCTTCACCTACCTCGACTTCGTGCAGGGCGCCAGGACCTACGGCGCGGTGGGCGGCTTCGCGCACCTGGCCACGCTGGTCAAGCGCCTGCGCGACGCTCGTCCCGGCGCGCTGCTGCTCGACGGCGGCGACACCTGGCAGGGCTCGGCCACCTCGCTGTGGACCAAGGCGCAGGACATGGTCGACGCCACCTTGCTGCTGGGCGTGGACCTGATGACAGCCCACTGGGAGATGACCTACGGCGCCGCCCGCGTCGAAGAGATCGTCAAGAAGGACTTCAAGGGCAGGACCGAGTTCCTGGCCCAGAACATCAAGACCACCGACTTCGGCGACCCCGTCTTCCCGGCCTACGCGATGCGCGAGATGAACGGGGTGAAGGTGGCGGTCATCGGCCAGGCCTTCCCTTACACGCCGGTGGCCAACCCGCGCCACTTCGTGCCCGACTGGACCTTCGGCATCCAGCAGGAAAACATGCAGAAGACAGTCGACGAGTGCCGGGCCAAGGGCGCGCAGGTGGTGGTCGTGCTCTCGCACAACGGCATGGACGTGGACCTGAAGATGGCCAGCCGCGTGCGCGGCATCGACGCCATCCTGGGCGGGCACACCCACGACGGCATACCGGCACCGACGATCGTTCCCAATGCCGGCGGCAAGACCCTGGTGGGCAATGCCGGCAGCAACGGAAAGTTCCTCGCCGTGCTCGACTTCGACGTCAAGGGCGGCAAGATCAGCGACTGGCGCTACAAGCTGCTGCCGGTGTTCTCGAACCTGCTGCCCGCCGACCCGGCAATGGACGCGCTGATCAAGAAGGTGCGCGCGCCTTTTGAGGCCAAGCTCAACGAGAAGCTCGCCGTCACCGAAGGTCTGCTCTACCGTCGCGGCAACTTCAACGGCAGCTTCGACCAACTGATCGTCGATGCACTGATGGCCACGCGCGGCGCCGAGATCGCCTTCTCGCCCGGCTTCCGCTGGGGCACCACGCTGCTGCCCAACTCGCCCATCCTGATGGAGCACCTGATGGACCAGACGGCGATCACTTACCCCGCCTGCACGGTCAACGACATGAGCGGCGAGATGATCAAGACCGTGCTCGAGGACGTGGCCGACAACCTCTTCAACCCCGATCCCTATTTGCAGCAGGGCGGCGACATGGTGCGGGTGGGCGGCCTGACCTACACCATCGACCCGGCGCAGACCATGGGCCGACGCATCACCGACATGCGCCTGGCCGGCAAGCCGATCGAGGCCAACAAGACCTACAAGGTGGCCGGCTGGGCCCCGGTGGCCGAAGGTGCCAAGGGCGAGCCGGTGTGGGATTACGTCGCCACCTACCTGCGCGACCGGAAGGTGGTGAAGCCGCTCAAGCTCAACCAGCCGGTGATCAAGGGCATCCAGGGCAACCCGGGCTTCGCCTAGCGCCATGCGCCGGCGCCTAGTCCTGCGCGCGGTGGCGGCCGCGCTTGCGCTCGGTCTGGTCGGCCTGCCGGGGCGCGCGCGAGCCGAGTCCAGCTTGCCGGCGCTGGCCGATCTGCCGGCGCTAGGCCGCGACATTCGCGCCAGCGCTCAGCCCCTGCTGGTGCTCTACACCACGCCCGGCTGCCCGCACTGCGAGCAGGTCCGGCGTCACTACCTGCTGCCGCGCCTGGCGGCCGGCGAACTGGTGCGGCAGGTCGACATCACCAGCCGCGCCCCGCTGATCGACGGCCAGGGCCGTCGCACCACCGAGCGCGACTTCGCCCGCGCCCAGGGCGTGGGTCTGACTCCCGTGCTGGTGGCGATGGACGCGCAGGGCAGGGTGCTGGCCGAGCCCCTGGTGGGATCCGATTCCGCCGGCTTCTACGAGGGCTACCTCGTGGCCATGCTCGAGGCCGCGCGCCGCAAGCTGGCGGCGCAACCGCCCCTGCGCTGAACCGCGCTGCCTATAATCCGCGCCTTCCTGGGGAACACGAGTCCCGCGCGAGCGGGCGGCCGAAGACAAAACCGGCGTGTTCCAATTGCATGACCGAGCAAGGAGGCGTGGCCGAGCGGTTTAAGGCACCGGTCTTGACCATGCCGCGCAGCGGCTTGGCGTCGTAGGCTCATGTGAGCGCAGCGAACGTGAAGCCCGCGCGAGCGGGCGGCCGAAGACAAAACCGGCGTGTTCCAATTGCATGACCGAGCAAGGAGGCGTGGCCGAGCGGTTTAAGGCACCGGTCTTGAAAACCGGCGAGGGTTCCGCCCTCCGTGAGTTCGAATCTCACCGCCTCCGCCACCTGCCTCGCCCGCCCCGCGCAGCGCCATCCTCTCCACCATGATTCCGCGCCTGCGCCTCGAGCACGTCACCAAGCGCTATCCCGGCGTGATCGCCAACGACGACGTCTCGCTCGAGGTGCTGCCCGGCGAGATCCTCGCCGTGCTGGGCGAGAACGGCGCCGGCAAGAGCACGCTGATGAAGGTGATCTACGGCGCGGTGCGCCCCGACGCGGGCGAGCTTGCCGTCGACGGCCAGGCGGTGCGCATCGACAACCCGGCGCACGCGCGGCGCCTGGGCATCGCCATGGTGTTCCAGCACTTCGCGCTGTTCGACACCCTCACCGTGGCCGAGAACGTGGCCCTCGCGCTGCCCCGGGGCGAGTCCATCGCCGCGGTGGCCGCGCGTCTGCGCGCGGTGGCCGGGCGTTACGGCCTGGAGGTCGAGCCCGGGCGCCACGTGCATGAACTGTCGATGGGCGAGCGCCAGCGCGTCGAGATCCTGCGCGCCCTGCTCACCGAGCCGCGCCTGCTGATCCTCGACGAGCCCACCTCCGTGCTCACGCCCCAGGCGGTGGAGATCCTGTTCGGCACCCTGCGGCGCCTCGCGGCCGAGGGCGTGAGCGTGGTGTTCATCAGCCACAAGCTCGACGAGATCCGCCGCCTGGCCACGCGCTGCGTGGTGATGCGCGCCGGCCGCGTGGTGGCCAGCGTCGATCCGCGCACCGAGACCGAGGCCGGGCTGGCGCGACTGATGATCGGCGCCGATCCGCCGGCCATCGCGCGCCACCTCACGCCCCCGGGCGAGGTGGTGCTCGAGGTCGATGCGCTCGCCGGCGGGGAGGGCGCGGGCCTGCACGGCGTGAGCTTCACGGTGCGGCGCGCGCAGATCCTGGGCATCGCCGGGATCTCGGGCAACGGGCAGGCGCAGCTCATGGCCGCGCTCTCGGGCGAGGTGCCCACCCGCCCGCACACGGTGCGCCTGTTCGGCGAGCCCGTGGGCGCGCTGGGGCCGGCGGCGCGGCGTGCGCGCGGCCTGCGCTACATCCCCGAGGAGCGCCTGGGTCACGGCGCCGTGCCGGAGATGAGCCTCACCGCCAATGCCCTGCTCACTGGCGACGGCCTGCACCGCGCGGGCTTCGTGCGCCACGACGCGGCCGTGGGCTACGCGCAATCGGTGATCGGGCGCTACGCGGTCAAGGCGCGCGGGGCGCAGTCGCTGGCGGCCAGCCTGTCGGGCGGCAATCTGCAGAAGTTCATCGTGGGGCGCGAGATCGACAGCGCGCCGCGCGTGCTGCTGGTCAACCAGCCCACCTGGGGGGTGGACGTCGGCGCGGCCACCGCGATCCGCAATGCGCTGGTGGCGCTGCGCGAGGCAGGCTGCGCGATCGTGGTGGTGTCGGAGGAGCTCGACGAGCTCTTCGAGCTCTCGGACGAGCTGCGTGTGATGGCGCGCGGGCAGCTCTCGCCGGCGGTGGGCGCGCACGACATCACGGTCGACGAACTCGGCCGCTGGATGGCGGGCCTGTGGCCGGGCGGTCCAGCGCTGGGCCGGCCCGAGCGCGCCGCGGAGCTCGACGCATGAACACGGCCGCTTGGCCGACTAGGTCGGCCGCGTGAGCGCGCTGCTGCCGCTCGTGCTCGTGCCGCGCGCCCAGCCCTCGCGGCTTGCCGCGTGGGGCTCGCCCTTGCTGGCGATCGCGCTCACGCTGGCGGCGGGCTTCGTGCTCTTTGCCGCGCTGGGCCAGGACCCCTGGCACGCGCTCAACGTGTTCCTGGTTCAGCCGCTCGCCACCGTGCGCGGCTGGGGCGAGATCGGCATCAAGATGACGCCCCTGGTGCTGGCTGCGGTGGGTCTGGCGATCTGCTTCCGCGCCAACGTCTGGAACATCGGCGCCGAGGGCCAGCTCATCGTCGGCGCCATCACCGGCGGCGCGGTGGCCCTGATCGCGGGGCCGGGCGACTCGCGCCTCTTCCTGGTGGGCGTGATCCTGGCCGCCGCCGCGGGCGGAGCGGCCTGGGCGGCGATCGTGGCCCTGCTGCGCGACCGCTTCAACGCGAGCGAGATCCTGGTGAGCCTGATGCTGGTCTACGTGGCCCAGCTGTTGCTCGCCTACATGGTCAACGGCCCGCTCAAGGATCCGCTGGGCTTCGGCTTCCCGCAGAGCAAGCTGTTCGAAAGCGGTGCACGCCTGCCGATCATCCTGCCCGGCACCCGGCTGCACCTCGGCGCGGTGCTGGCGGGCCTGGCCGCGGTGGGCGGCTGGGTTCTGCTGGCGCGCATGTTCCTGGGCTTCCAGCTCAAGGTCGCGGGCGTGGCGCCCCTGGCGGCGCGCTACGGCGGCTATTCCTCGCGCCGGCTGCTGTGGTTCGCGCTGCTGCTCTCGGGCGCCCTGGCCGGCGTGGCGGGCGGGGTCGAGGCGGCCGGCCCGGTGGGTCAGCTCACGCCCTCGATCTCGCCGGGCTATGGCTTCGCGGCCATCATCGTGGCCTTCGTGGGTCGGCTGCATCCGCTGGGCGTGATTCCCGCCGCCTTCGTGATGGCGCTGTTTTACATCGGCGGCGAGCTGGCGCAGTCGCGGCTGGGTCTGCCCGCCGCGCTCACCGGCGTCTACCAGGGGCTGCTGCTCTTCTTCCTGCTCGCCTGCGACACCCTGATCCTGTATCGCGTGCAGTGGCGCGGCTTCGGCGTGCGCGAGGCCTGAGCCCATGGACGCCACCGCATCGCTGATCGCCACCACCATGGGCGCGGGCACGCCGCTGCTGCTGGCGGCCACCGGCATCCTGGTGAGCGAGCGCTCGGGCGTGGTCAACCTCGGCATCGAGGGGATGATGCTGATGGCCGCGCTGGCGGGCTTTGCCGTCACGCACGCCACCGGCCAGTACTGGCTCGGCTTCGGGGCGGGTGCGCTGGCGGGCATGGCCATGGCGCTGCTGTTCGCGGCCTTCGCGATCGGCCTGGCCACCAACCAGTACGC
>DAOTEJ010000063.1:0-5895 GCA_035454085.1 Burkholderiaceae bacterium
GGTGATCTTCGTCTTTGTCGCGCAAGTAGACCCGAAGGAGAGCCGACACGATGAGTACGACGAGAATGTAGACAGCGACCGGGAATCCCAGATCACCATCAAAGGCCTTGCCGAGGTACATGATTGCCGCAAACGCGAGGGCGAACGTCAGGGTGTTTGCCAACCACGCGCGCCGCTGAAAGGGGGTCAAGCTTTTCGAGGCCACCTGGCGTCTCCTGAGATTTGCGACAAAGTTAGTCTGCGAGCATCACAGCGCGCACACAATGGGACGACGATTTACGGAAGATCAAGCGACCTGCAATTCCTCTCGCAATATCTTGCGCAAGGTGGCGGCGGTCAGGGGCTTGTCGGCAGCGGCCCTTCCCTTTGCTCCGCCCACTGACTCGCGCAAGGCAGCGTTGATCATCGTTTGATAGCCCACGCCTTGCGCCTCGGCCTGCGTACGGAAGTGCTCGAGGATGTCGTCATCGAGCATGATCGTGATGCGGGTCTTGCCGTTAGAGGGGATGACTGCTCCACGGCGCCCCTTGCTGAAGTCGTACTCTTTACGCATGGTATTGCTCCACTTCGCCTTTGCTGGCCTTCCGGGCTGAGATGAGTCGCACTCGATCCTGCCGCGTCGTGTGAACCACGACTAGAACCCGCCCCAGGGTGTCCATGCCGAGAGTGACGAAGCGCTGCTCGCCCTCGGCGTCGGGATCTTCGATCGACACCGCAAGCGGATCTCGAAGCGCCTGTTCCGCGTCGGTGAAGCTGACCCGGTGCTTTCGCAGATTGGCACGCGCCTTGGCGGGGTCAAATTCGATCTCCACGGCGGCATTATGCATACAATATGCATATCGTCAAGGCGTCTGCATCCGTCGGGCTCCGCCCGCCCCTCAATCCGGCTTCACCTGCGCGCGCTGTATCACCGGCTGCCAGCGCTTCTGCTCGGCCACGATGAAGGCGGCGAAGTCGGCAGGGGTGCCGCCGGCGGCGAGTGCGGCGTCGGCGGCGAGGCGGCCCTTCATGGCCTCGGACCTCACGGCGGCTTGGGCCGCGGCGGCGAGCTTTTCCTGATTCGCCTTGGGCATGCTGGCCGGGGCGAGCAGGCCGTACCACTGGGTCATCTCGAATCCCGGCATGCCGCTCTCGGCCACGGTGGGCACGTCGGGCAGTTGCGGCAGGCGCGTGGTGGTGCCGGTGGCTATGGCGCGCAGGGTGCCGGCCTTCACGTGGCCCATCACCGCGGGGGCGCCCACCGCGGCGGCATCCAGCCGGCCGGCCAGCAGGTCGTTGAGTTGCGGCCCCGTGCCGCGGTAGGGCACGTGCACGATGTACAGGTTGCCCGCGGCCTTGAGGTACTCCATCGCCAGGTGCCCGGCACTGCCGTTGCCGGCCGAGCCGTAGTTGAGCTTGCCGGGGTTCTTGCGCGCGTACTCGATGAAGCCTTTCATGTCCTTCACCGGCGACGCAGCCGGCACCAGGTACAGGCTCGGCACCTTGGCCAGCAGGGTGATGGGCGCGAAGTCCTTGATCGGGTCGTAGGGCAGCTTGGGGTAGATGTAGGGGTTCACGGCCAGGGTGCCGATGTGCCCCAGGATCAAGGTGTGGCCGTCGGTGGAGCGTGCGGCTTCTTCCATGGCCACGTTGCCGCCCGCGCCGGGTTTGTTCTCTACGTAGACCTGCTGGCCGAGCGACTTGGAAAGCTCCGCCGCGAGCGAGCGCGCCACGATCTCGGAACTGCCGCCAGGCGCAAAGGGCACGATCAGCCGCACCGGCTTGGTGGGCCAGGCCGGCGGAGTCTGGGCCAGCGCGGGCGCGGCCCAGGCCAGGGGGGCGAGCGCCAGAGCGGCTGCCAGGGCGCGGCGGTGGGGTGAAGGCATGCGGGCTGTCTCCGGTGTGTTGTTGTGTGCCGTCGGGCGGCAGTGAGCTGCGATCTTAAGGCGGGCGCGCTCGGCTTCCTGCCCCGAATGCGACGCTCGTCAAGGCGCGTGCGCGTGGGCGCGCCAGCATGCAAGCAGGACCCCCCGATCGAGGAGCTGCCATGAACCTCGTCACCCGTCTGGCCCTGAGCGCCCTGGGGCGCATCGGGCCGCGCCCACCCACCGGCGCCGCGCGCGATCGCGTGCGCCTGCCTCGCCCCGACCGCAGCGGCGGACTGCCGCTGATGGAGGCGCTGGCCAAGCGGCACTCGACGCGCGAGTTCCGCGACGACGAATTGCCCCTGCCCGTGCTCGGCCAGTTGCTGTGGGCCGCCGACGGCGTGAACCGCCCGCGCAGCCGCAGCCGCACCGCGCCCTCGGCGATGAACGCGCAGGAGATCGATCTCTACGTGGCGCTGCCCCAGGGCCTCTACCGCTACGACCCGCCGGCGCACGCGCTCGAACTCGTGCAGGCGCTCGACGTGCGCGGCCTCACCGGCGTGCAGGACTTCGTGGAAGTGGCACCCGTGGAACTGATGATGGTGGCCACGCCCGCGCGCATGCCGCTGGTGCCGGCGGCCTCGCGCCTGACGTACGCGGCAGCCTGCGCCGGGGCGATCGCGCAGAACGTCTACCTGGCCTGCACCTCGCTGGGCCTGGCCTGCGTGGTGCGCGGCTGGTTCGACGAGCGCCGCCTGGCGCGCGCGCTCAAGCTCGCGCGCGGCCAGCGCGTGCTGCTGGCGCAGACCGTGGGGCGGCCCGCGGCGCGCTAGCATGCGCAGCCCGATTAGCCCTCACAGCAAAGGACCGGCCATGGCCACCACCACCACCCCCAGCGGACTCGTGATCGAGGAACTCGCCCCCGGCGAAGGCGAGGCCGCACGCGCCGGCCACGACGTGCTGGTGCACTACACCGGCTGGCTCACCGACGGGCGCAAGTTCGATTCGAGCAAGGATCGTGGCGAGCCCTTCGGCTTTGCGCTCGGCGCCGGGCAGGTGATCGCGGGCTGGGACGAAGGCGTGGCCGGCATGCAAAAGGGTGGCAAGCGCAAGCTCACCATCCCGCCGCAACTGGGCTACGGCGCCTTTGGCGCGGGCGGGGTGATTCCGCCCAATGCCACGCTGGTGTTCGAGGTCGAGCTGCTCGACTTCGCCTGAGCCGCCCCGCGCTTCGCCCGGGCCGCGTGGGCTCGGGCGCAGGGGAGCGGTGACGGCCGGGCGTCAGGCAAGGCGCTCGGCCGCAAAGAGCTGCGGCGGATGCACCAGGGCTTGCTGGTGGCGCACCAGGGGCAGGTCGCGGCTGCCGGGCGCGGTGGCCTGCACCAGCGCGTAGAGCGTGCTCGTGGCGTGCTCGAGCGCGGCGGGCACCGCCCCCGAGCGCAGCAGTGCGCCCAGGAACACGGCCGAGAACACGTCGCCCATGCCGTTGGGCAGGGGCTCGAGCGGCAGCCAGGGGGTGCGCACGGCCCACGCGCCCTCGGGCGCGACGGCCAGGGTCTCGATCTGCGCCGGGTCGAGGTCGGGCGTGCGCAGGCTGGTGATCACCACCGCGCGCTTGCCCGCGGCCACCAGCGCGCGGGCGGCGGCCAGCGCTTCGGTGCGCGAGGCCAGCGGCTCGCCGATCAGGGTCTCGAACTCGAACTGGTTGGGGGTGATCACGTCCGCCGCGGGCACGGCGCGCTCGCGCAGGAACTCGGGGATGCCGGGACGCACGAAGATGCCCCGGCCCACGTCGCCCATCACCGGGTCGCAGCACCACAGCGCGTCCGGGCGCGCGGCCTTGATCTCGGCCACTGCCTCGAGGATCACCTCGCCGATCGCCGCGTCGCCCAGGTAGCCCGAGAGCAGCGCGCGGCAGCGCGCCAGCACGCCGCGCTCGCGCAGCCCGGCCAGCACCTCGCGCACGTGCTCGGCGGCGAACACCTGCCCCTTGAACGCGCCGTAGCCGGTGTGGTTGGAGAACTGCACGGTGTGGATCGCCACCGGCTCGAAGCCCAGGCGCTGCAGCGGGAACACCGCGGCGTCGTTGCCCACGTGACCGTAGGCCACGTGCGACTGAATGCTGAGGATGAGTTCGCTCATGGTGCGGGTGTGAGTTCTCGCACCCGGCAGCGGGCACGCGCTGCCGATGATCGCAGATCGGGGCCGCGGCTCAGGCGGTGCCGATCGACTCCAGCGCCCGGCGCGCGCCCAGCCACTGGGCGCGCAAGGCGTAGTCGATCAGCGCGATGTGGTCGCTCATCCAGTCGTCGACTCGCGCCTCGGCCGCGCCTTCTTGCAGTGCCAGACGCGCCTCCGACTCGCCCTGGCGCGTCACCACCGCCATTCCGGCACGGCGCGCGAGGCGCTGCATCGGTGCGTTGTCGGCCAGGCACTGCATGAACAGCGTGCCCAGCCCCTGGGCGCGGGCATGGGTGGTCGCGCGCTCCAGCAGAACGCGGCCCAGGCCGCGCCGGCGCTGCGAGGGCAGCACCGACAGGCCGAGCTCGGCGCAGTCCTCGCCCAGCGCGAGGTGAGCGAAGGCCACCAGTTCCAGTTCCGGATCGACCACGCCATAAATGGCGTCGCGCGCCAAGTCGAGCCCGTGCGCATAACGGACCAGGGTCGCGTCGTCGACCTGGTGCCCGAAGCGCAGGTAACGGTCTTGCGGACCCAGCCGCAGCAGGTGGGCGCAAATGTCGTGGAAGTGCGAGGGTCCGAGGCGGACGGCGAGCGGCATGGGGTCCTCCATGGTCGGGCGGGGCGCGCGCTCGACGCGGCCCGGGTGGGACCGCGCCCGCGGCACCCCGGCGAGCGTGCGCACGATGGTGCGTGTGCAGGATGAACACCGCATGACTCGTGCCAGGCCGTGCCGGGCCAATTCGCGCCCGCCGGTCGCCCGGCGGCGCCCTGACGCACCGTCGCGGCGCGGCGCCGCCCCGTGGCGGTGCGTTCGGCGCGAGGGCAGGGATCGACGCTAGGCGTCGGAGGCGGCGGCGCGCACGCGGGCGTCGCGGGCGCGGGCGCGCAGCCACAGCAGGCTCTCGACGCTGAAGATCGCCAGCGCGGTCCAGATCAGCGCAAAGCCCAGCGCGCGCGCGGCGTCGAAGGGCTCGTGGAACAGCCACACGCCGATCGCGAACTGCAGGGTTGGCCCGATGTACTGCAGCAGGCCCAGCGTGCTGAAAGCGATGCGCCGCGCGCCGGCGGCGAAGAGCAGCAGGGGCAGGGCGGTCACCGGGCCGGCGGCCACCAGCAGGAGCAGCGTGAGCGGGTCGCCGCTGGTGTAGGCGGCCTGGTGCTGCCAGGTGAGCCAGCCCAGCCAGGCCGCGGCCACCGGGAAGAGCAGGGCGGTCTCGAGCGCGAGGCCCTCGAGCGAGCCCAGCGGCGCGGTCTTGCGCAGCAGTCCGTAGCTCGCGAAGGTGAACGCCAGCACCAGGCCGATCCACGGCAGCTTGCCGGCGCTCCAGGTGAGCCAGGCCACACCCAGCGCGGCGATTCCCACCGCCAGCCATTGCACCGGGCGCAGACGCTCGCCCAGCAGCGCGGCGCCGAAGAGCACGTTGACCAGCGGATTGATGAAGTAGCCCAGGCTCGAGTCGATCACGTGCCCGCTCGTCACCGCCCAGATGTACAGGCCCCAGTTGAGTGCGATGAGCAGGGCCGAGAGCGCGAAGCGCGCCAGCACCCGTGGCTGGCGCGCCAACGGGCGGATCCACGACCACGCGCCCTTCACCGCCAGCAGGGCGAGCACCACCACCAGCGACCACACGATGCGGTGCGCCAGCACCTCGGTGGCAGCGACGTGCTGCAGGGCCTTGAAGTAGAGCGGGAACAGGCCCCACAGGAAGTAGGCGCCGGCCGCGTAGAGCACGCCGCGGTTCATGCGCGCGCCTCGCGCGGGGCACGCGGCGGGCGCGCGCGCATCACACCAGGCCCGTGGCGCCCAGCACCGCGCCGGCCGCGATCAGCCACAGCAGGTGCAGGCGGGTGCGCCACACCAGCAGCGCGC
>DAOTEJ010000063.1:5995-16196 GCA_035454085.1 Burkholderiaceae bacterium
CCGGCCGCGATCAGCCACAGCAGGTGCAGGCGGGTGCGCCACACCAGCAGCGCGCACGCGGCGGTGAGCAGGGCCAGGCGCCAGCTCGGCGCGTCGCCCATCAGGATCCAGCCCGTGGCGAAGAGCAGGCCGATGGTCACCGGCGCCATGCCCGCTCGGAACGCGCGCAGCGAGCGCCAGTCGGCGCGCGCCTGGCCCCAGCGCGCGGCGGCCAGCGCCAGCGTGGTCGAGGGCAGCATGATCCCCAGCAGGGTGGCCAGGGTGCCGGCCCAGCCTGCGGCCTGCCAACCCATCACCGCCACGAACAGCACATTGGGCCCGGGCGAGGCCTGGGCGATGGCGATCGAGGCGTTGAACTGCGCGTCAGTCAGCAGCGCGGCCTGCCCCACCAGATAGCGGTGCATGTCGGGCACGACGGTGATGGCGCCGCCGACCGAAAGAAGCGAGAGCGTCAGGAAGTGAGCGAACAGGTCCCACCACTGGGCAAGGCTGAGCGTGCTCACGGGGCTGGCCCCACGCGCCGCCAGGCCCAGGCGCAGGCCACGAGTCCCAGTGCCGGCAGCACCCACACCAGCGGCAGGCGCGCAAGGCCGATCAAAGCGAACGTGGCGGCTGCCGCCGCGAGCCACGCGCCGCGGCCCAGCGGGCTGGTAGTGATCGAGCGGCCCAGCGACAGCGCGGTGCCGATGATCATCCCCGCCGCCACCGCGCCCATGCCGCGCAGCGCGCCGGCCACTGCGGGCAGCTCGGCGTAGTGCTGGTAGAGCGCGGTGGCCGCGAGCACCAGCGCGAGCGGCACGGCCATCATCCCGGCCAGCGCCGCGAAGGCGCCGCGCAGGCCGAAGTAGCGGTCGCCGACCATGAGCGAGATGTTGCACACGTTGGGGCCGGGCAGCACCTGGGCCAGGGCCAGCACCTCGACGAACTGCTCGTGCGTGAGCCAGCGCTTGCGCTCGACGAGCACGCGCTGCGCGACGGCGAGCACGCCGCCGAAGCCTTGCAGCGCCAGCCCGGTGAAGGTCAGGAACAGTTCGGTGCAGGAGGCCGGCTGCGCCGGCTCGGCGGGGACGGCTGGCGCGCTCACCCGAGGCGCCCCCGGCGCTCAGCCACGCGGCTTGAGCGCGCGGTGGCCGATGTCGCGGCGGAACTGCGCGCCGGCGAAGCGCACCTGGTCGACCGCCTCGTAGGCGCGGCGCTGCGCGGCGCGCACGCTGTCGCCCAGCGCGGTGACGCACAGCACGCGCCCGCCGGTGGTGAGCAGGCGGCCGTCGGCCTCGAGCGCGGTGCCGGCGTGGAAGGTGACGCAGTCGTCGGTGTCGGCAGGCAGCGCGGTGATGGCGTCGCCCTTGCGCGGCGAATCGGGGTAGCCCGCGGCGGCGATCACCACGCCCAGGGCGACGCGGCGGTCCCAGTCGGCCTCGACCGCATCGAGCCGGCCGTCGATCGCGGCCTCGACGATGGGCACGAAGTCCGACTTCATGCGCGCCATGATGGGCTGGGTCTCGGGGTCGCCCATGCGGCAGTTGAATTCGAGCGTGCGCGGTGCGCCGTCGGGGCCGATCATCAGGCCGGCGTAGAGAAAGCCGGTGTAGGTGATGCCGTCGGCGGCCATGCCGGCCACCGTGGGCAGGATGATCTCGCGCAGCACGCGCGCGTGCATGCCGGGGGTGATCACCGGCGCGGGCGAGTAGGCGCCCATGCCGCCGGTGTTCGGGCCGGCGTCGCCGTCGAGCAGGCGCTTGTGGTCCTGGCTGCTGGCCAGCGCGAGCACGTTGCGGCCGTCGACCATGACGATGAAGCTCGCCTCCTCGCCGGCGAGGAATTCCTCGATCACCACCCGGCTGCCGGCCGCGCCCAGGCGGTTGTCGGCCAGCATGGCGTCGATCGCGGCGTGCGCCTCGGCCACGGTGGCGGCCACCACCACGCCCTTGCCCGCGGCCAGGCCGTCGGCCTTGACCACGATGGGCGCGCCCTGGCGGCTCACGTAGTCGCGCGCGGCGGCCGCGTCGGTGAAGGTCTCGTAGCCGGCGGTGGGGATGCCGTGGCGCTTCATGAAGGACTTGGCGTAGTCCTTGGAGCTCTCGAGCTGGGCGGCGGCGCGCGTCGGCCCGAAGATGCGCAGCCCGCGCGCGCGGAACACGTCCACGATGCCGGCGGCCAGGGGCGCCTCGGGGCCGACCACGGTGAAGGCGATCCCCATCTGCGCCGCGAAGTCGGCCAGCGCGGCGGGCTCGGTGATGGGCACGTTCTTCAGGCGCCGGTCGCGCGCGGTGCCGCCGTTGCCCGGCGCCACGTAGATCATCTGCACGCGCTCGGACTGCGCCAGCTTCCAGGCCAGCGCGTGCTCGCGCCCGCCGCTACCGACCACCAGGATGTTCATTCTTCGATCACCGCCGTGGTGTAGACCTGCTGCACGTCGTCGAGGTCGTCGAGCGCGTCGAGCAGCTTCTGCATCTTCTGTCCGTCCTCGCCGGCGAGCGCCGTTTCATTGAGCGGCTTCATGGTGATCTCGGCCAGTTCCGGCGCCAGGCCCGCGGCCTCGAAGGCCTTGGACACGGCCTCGAAGTCGCCCGGCGCGCACACCACCTCGACCGAGCCGTCGTCGTTGCCGATCACGTCCTCGGCGCCGGCCTCGAGCGCGGCCTCCATCACCTTGTCTTCCGAGGTGCCGGGCGCGAACAGGAACTGCCCGCAATGCTTGAACATGAAGGCCACCGAGCCGTCGGTGCCCAGGTTGCCGCCGTGCTTGGCGAGCGCGTGGCGCACCTCGGCCACGGTGCGGGTGCGGTTGTCGGTGGTGCAGTCGATGATCAGGGCCGCGCCGCCCACGCCGTAGCCCTCGTAGCGGATCTCTTCGTAGTTCACGCCCTCGAGCTTGCCGGTGCCCTTGAGGATGGCGTTGTTGATCGTGTCCTTGGGCACATTGCCGCCGCGCGCCTTGATCAGCGCCAGGCGCAGGCGCGGGTTCATGTCCGGGTCGCCGCCGCCGTGACGCGCGGCGACGATGATTTCACGGATCAGCTTGGTCCAGAGGTTGGATCGCTTGGCGTCCTGGCGACCCTTGCGGTGCTGGATGTTGGCCCATTTGGAATGTCCGGCCATGATGCTTTCCTGATGCCTGCGGCCCGCGCGTGGCGGGCGAAAAGTGGTGCTTGCGGGAGGGGCGCGAGTCTATCATCCGGGCGGCATTGCCCTTCGACGCCCCTGCAGCTTCACTCACTCGGAAAGACTCATGGCCGACCCCATCGTCATCGCCAAATCGGGCGACTCGGAACTCGCCCTGCTGCCCGCCCTGGCCAACCGCCACGGCTGCATCACCGGCGCCACCGGCACCGGCAAGACCGTGAGCCTGCAGACCATGGCGCAGGGCTTCTCGCGCCTGGGCGTGCCGGTGTTCATGGCCGACATCAAGAGCGACCTGTCGGGCATCGGCAAGGCGGGCGCGTCCAGCGACAAGCTCAAGAAGCGCCTGGCCGAGCACGGCCTGCCCGAGCCGCAGTGGGGCGCCTGCCCGGTCACGCTCTGGGACGTGTTCGGCGAGCAGGGCCACCCGGTGCGCGCCACGGTGAGCGACATGGGGCCGCTGCTGCTGGCGCGCCTGCTCAACCTCAACGACACCCAGGAAGGCGTGCTCACGCTGGCCTTCAAGGTGGCCGACGACAACGGCCTGCTGCTGCTCGACCTCAAGGACCTGCGCGCCCTGCTGCAGTACCTGGGCGACAACGCGGCGCAATTCAAGACCCAGTACGGCAACATTTCGGCGGCCAGCATCGGCGCGATCCAGCGCGGCCTGCTGACGCTCGAGAGCCAGGGCGGCGACAAGTTCTTCGGCGAGCCCATGCTCGACGTGGCCGACCTGATCCAGACCGTCGACGGCCAGGGCGTGGTGAATCTGCTCGCCGCCGACAAGCTGATGAACTCGCCGCGGCTCTACGGCTGCTTCCTGCTGTGGCTGCTCTCGGAACTGTTCGAGAACCTGCCCGAGGTTGGCGACCTCGACAAGCCCAAGCTGGTCTTCTTCTTCGACGAGGCGCACCTGCTCTTCGACGACGCCCCCGCCGCGCTTACCGCGAAGGTCGAGCAGGTGGTGCGCCTGATCCGCTCCAAGGGCGTGGGCGTGTACTTCTGCACCCAGAACCCGATCGACATCCCCGAGAAGGTGCTGGGTCAGCTCGGCAACCGCGTGCAGCACGCGCTGCGCGCCTTCACCCCGCGCGACCAGAAGGCGGTGAAGTCGGTGGCCGAGACCATGCGCCCCAATCCCAAGCTCGACATCAACCAGGTCATCACCGAACTTGCGGTGGGCGAGGCGCTGGTGAGCCTGCTCGACGCCAAGGGCCAGCCCGGCATCACCGAGCGGGCGTGGATGCTGGCGCCCGGCAGCCAGCTCGGGCCGCTGACCGAGCCCGAGCGCAAGGCGCTGATCGCCCAGTCGGTGGTGGCGGGTGTGTACGACAAGACGCTGGACCGTGAAAGCGCCTTCGAGAAGCTGCAGGCCGGCGCCGGTGCGGCTGCGGGCGGGGGCGACGCCGGCGCCGCCAAGGGGGGCGCGGCCAAGCCCGCGCAGGAGGATGGCGGCCTGATGGGGCAACTGGGCTCCATCCTGTTTGGCTCCACCGGGCCGCGCGGCGGCCATCGCGAAGGCATGCTCGAATCCGCCGCCAAAAGCGCGGCGCGCTCTGCCAGCACGCAGGTGGCGCGCGAGATCACCCGCGGCATCCTGGGCAGCCTGCTGGGCGGCAAGCGTCGCTAGCGGTGCTGGCCGCGCTGCAGGCCTGGCCGCCGCTGGCGGCGCTGCGCGCCTCGGCCTGGGGCTATCCGGTGCTCGAGATCGTGCACATCGCCGGCTTTGCCCTGCTGGTGGGCAGCCTGGCGGTGCTCGATGCGCGGGTCTGGGGCGCGGCGCGCGGCCTGCCGCTGGTGACCCTGGGTCGGCTGGCGGTGCGCATGGCGCTGCTGGGCCTGGCGGTCGCCGCCACCGCGGGCCTGGTGCTCTTTGCCACGGGGGCGGCGGAGTTCGCGGCCAATCCCGCCTTCCGCCTCAAGCTGGTGTTGATCGCGATGGCGCTGGCCAACGCGGTGCTGTTTCATGTGCGTGGCAGCCTGCAGCGCGCCGATGGCGTGGCGCGCGCTCAGGCCCTGGCCTCGGCCCTGCTGTGGATCGGGGTGATCGCCGCCGGCCGCTTGATCGCCTACGTTTGAATCGGGAAACTCAACCCAACGGCCGCACTTGCCCTACCCGGAGACGCGCATGACCACTCGACGCAGCTTGCTTGCCGCCCTCGCCCTGGCCCCCCTTGCCGCGCGCGCCCATCACGGCTGGTCCAGTTTCGACGAGGGCGCTCCCATCTTCCTGGCGGGCACGCTCAAGAGCGTGCGCTGGACCAACCCGCACGCCGAAGGCGTGCTCGCTGTCGCCGCCGGTCTGGCGCTGCCTGCCGATCTGGCCAAGCGCACCGTGCCGCCCCAGTCGGCGAACGTCGACGGCGCGGCCGTGCTGGCGCGCTCCACCGTGCCCGCGCAGGCGGCGGGCGATTGGACGCTGGAGTTCGCGCCGCTGTCGCGCATGCAGGCCTGGGGGCTCGCCGAGGCGCCCGCCGTCGGCACGCGCATCGAGGCGGTGGGCTACACCGGCCCGAAGCTGGGCCGCCTGATGCGCGTCGAGTACCTGTTCATCGATGGTCGCGCCTACGGCCTGCGCTCGTCGCCGCGCTAGCCGCGGCGTTCAGGCCGCCGCGCGACTCGACTAGGCGCGCTGCTCGAAGCGCGGGAACAGCAGGTTGTTCTCGAGGTGCACGTGCTCGTGCACGTCGTCGATGAACTTGCGCAGGCTCGTGTAGAGCGCCCGCCAGGTCGGGCAGGCATCCTCGGGCAGGGCCAGGCCGTGGGCCAGGGCCTCGAGGTGAGCGAGGCGCTCGCCGTGTTCGTCGTGCTCGAAGCGCATGCGCGAGATCGGCGCGCCGAGCATCGGGTGCCCGCCCTGCAGGATCAGCGGAAACAGAACCTGCTCTTCCTTGGCCATGTGCTCGTCCAGTGCCTCGGCGGTCTCGCGCAGCGCGTCGGCCAGTCCCACCGGCACCTGCGCGTGGCCGGCGTGGCGCACCTCGACGCGCGCGGCCAGGCGCACGAGCTCGGGCAGTTCGCGGCGATGGGTCTCGTGGTAGCGCGTCAGGAGGTGGCCAATCAGGGCAGCGGTGTCCTGGGGCACCTCGGGCGGCGCATCGGCCGACAGGCGCGCCAGAGCCACTTCAATCTCGGCCAGCGGCGCGCCGCGCTCGGCGGCGGCCTCGGCGAGCGGGCGTGCGCCGCCGCAGCAGTAGTCGATGCGGTGCGCGCGGAACACGGCGGTGGCGCCGGGCAGCGTGGTGGCGATGTCGGCGACGGTACGGTCGGCGTAGGGCATGGCCGGGACTCCTGAAGGTCGATCGCGAAGGTGCGAGCCCTCAGTGTCTGGGCCACGGCCGTGGCGCGCTTGATCCGCCACAAACCGCACGGCGCGGAGTAGGTCTGCCTACCTCCAGGGTTGAACAGGGCTTGCCGCCGAGTGGGGCGATGCGGCCGGATTACTTGCGCGCCTTGATCGGCACGACGCTCTTGCGCGCGGCGGCCGGCTGCTCGGGCGGCCAAATCACGCCGCGGCGCGCGGCCATGGCGTGACCCGCCGCCTTCCAGTCAGCCGCGGTGAGGGCGCGGCGCAAGGCGGGCAGGATGACCTGCTCCTCGGCCTGGATGTGGTGCTGGTAGAGCGCGGTCCAGCGGTCGACCAGCGCGGGGTCGAGCAAAGCGCGCTCGCCCGCCTCGATGCGTGCCAGGCGCTCGTCCATGGCCTTCCACAGCTCGGCCGTGGTGGCGTGGTCCTCCTCGATCGAGGTGAGCGTGGGGGCCAGGGTGGCGAGCTCGTCGCTGCCCAGGCGCGCGCGCAGGCGCGGGAACAGATCGACCTCCTCGTCCTCGTGGTGGCGCGGGGCGGCCTCGTTGAAGTAGCGGCGGATCGAGTTGGCGGTGACGCGCGCATCGGCGTTCGCGCCCTCGGTGCCGACGTGCTCGTTGAGCCGGTGCATCAGCGAGCAGAAGCGCAGCACGCGCTCGTGGCAGGCGAGCCAGATCTCGACGGGATCGTCGAAGCCGGCGGCGGGCGAGAAATACTCTGGGGCGACCATCGGAGTGGAGGCGCTGGCACCAGTGGGGTAGCGCATGCTCGCGCAATCGCGGCAGCAAGGTCTTGCCGCAGGTCACACGGCAGCGGGTGGCGTGGCGGGGGGGGCGTTCGGCAGAGCCTCGAGCGGCCGGAAGATCCCGTGCGCCGCGTCGAGCACCAGCACGCGGCCGTCCTCGATCACGTAGTACCAGCCGTGCAGGGACAGCTGCCCCTGCTCGACGCGCCGCGCCACCATGGGATAGCTCATCAGCCGCTCGAGCTGCAGCACGATGGAGCGCTGCTCGACGCGCCGTAGCGCCTCGGGCGAGGATTGCACCGGCAGCACGGCGTCGCGCGCCAGCGCGAGCCAGGCCTTGAGGTGATGCGCGTCCTCGGGCACCTCCTCGTACAGCGCCCGGATCGCTCCACAGTGACTGTGGCCGCACACCACGATGTTGTGCACCGCGAGCTGCAGCACGGCGAATTCGATCGCCGCGGCGGTGCCGTGGAATCCGGCCGACATGTCGGCCGGCGGTATGAAGGCCCCCACGTTGCGCGAGATGAACAGGTCCCCCGGCCCGCAGTCCATCAGCGCGTAGGGGACGATGCGCGAATCGGAGCAGCCGATGAACAGCGTCTTGGGCTGCTGGCCCTCGGCCACCAGCTTGCGGTAGGTGGACTCGAAGCGCGGGAAGAAGTGCTGCTCGAAGCGCGCCAGGCGCGACAGCAGGCCGTCGCCCTGGCTCTGCGCGTCGTTCATGGTTCGGCCCCGGTCATTGCACCAGCGGGGTGTCGGCCTGATCGAGCGCCACGCCATCGACGCGCGCCTCGGCGGCCAGTACCTGCAGGTACTGCCGCAGGGCGGTGGCAAACGAGATCTGGCGCAGCGACTGCGCCACCGCGCCGCGCACCGCCTCGAACGCCGGCTGCACGCCCGGCTCGCGCGCCAGCACCTCGACCACGTGCAGGCCGAAGCGGCTGTGCACCAGGCGCGGGAGCACGCCGACGCCGAGCTGGCCAAAGACCTCGCGGGCGAATTCGGGCGCGCAATCGTCGCTGGTCAGCCAGCCCAGGGCGCCACCTTCGGCACCGCTGGGGCAGTTGGACAGCGTGCGTGCAGCGGCGCCAAAGCGGTCGCCGGCAGCGTCAGTGCCGCGAGTGCGCAGGTCGATCAGGCAGGCCTCGGCTCTCTGACGCAGCGCATTCACATCAACCCCGGGGGTCACCGCGAACAGGACGTGACGCAACTGAACCCGCTCGCCCACGGCATGACGCGCGGCGTGCGCGGCGAAGTGGCGGCGGCAGGCGTCCTCGGAGGGTTCCGGCAGGGCCAGCTCGCGCTCGAGCAGCGCCTCGATCGCCAGCGAGGCGGCCTCGCTGATCACGCCGCCGACGGGCGCCGGATCGTCGGCCGGCAGCAGGCCCGCCCCCATCGCCGCCTGGCGCAGCAACTCGGTGCAGGCGCGCTGGCGCAGCTCGCCGGCGTCGAGCAACTCGGCGGCGTGGTTCAGCGCAACCTCGTTGATCCGGGCGATTGCGGTGGCGGCCGCGACGGTGCCGGGCGCGCTCATGCGGCGCTCCGCGGGCGGTTGTGATCGGCCGGGACGTTCAGGCGGCGCGCCCTGACCAGCTGGTAGGGACGGAAGACGTAGGCGATGGTCCCGAAGCCGCTCCACACATGCACCAGGCGGCTGAACGGGAAGAGCAGGAAGATCGTCATGCCCAGCAGCATGTGCACCAGGAAGTGCCAGGGGATGCCAATCAGCGGGGTCGCGTCGGGACGGAAGGTGGCGATGCCCTGCAGATAGGTGGCCAGGGTCAGCATGATCTGGGGATCCTTCACGTGGCTCAGCGAGGCCGGCAACGTGGCCAGCCCAAGGCTGAGCTGCACCCACAGGATGATCAGCACCGCCAGATCGGTGCGATGGCTGGTCAGGCGGATGCGCGGGTCGAACAGGCGGCGGTGCAGCAGCATGGTCAGGCCGATGAAGCAGATCAGGCCGGCAATGCCGCCGGCGACCACGGCGAGCAGCTGCTTTTGCTGGGCCGTCATCACGAGCTCGTAGACCGAGTGCGGCGTGAGCTGGCCGAACAGGTGGCCGAAGAACAGGAACAGGATGCCGAAGTGGAACAGGTTGCTGCCCCAGCGCAGCTGCTTGGCGCGCAGCAGCTGCGAGGAGTCGCTCTTCCACGAGTACTGGTCGCGGTCGAAGCGCGCGAGGCTGCCCATCAGGAAAACCGCGAGGCAGATATACGGGTAGACGACGAAGAGGAAGTTGTAGAGCGTGCTCATGTGCGGGGCTCCTCAGGCAGCGCGTCGCGCGTGCGACGTCGCAGGGCGAACGAATTGGATCGGTTGCGGCTGGTCCGGCTTGCTCTGGCCGCGGCTGTCGCAGCCGCCGAAGGCCTCGGGCTCGGCCCAGGTCTCGTCGAGCGGTGGCTCGTCGGCCAGCGACACCGGCTCGACCTTTTCGCCCGCCAGGTCGAGGACGGCGGCGAGCACGCTGGCGTAGCCGCTGTTGCGCTTGAGCAGCGCGCTGAAGATCGCGCGCACGATGTGCGCGGTCTCGCCCAGGAAGGCGCGCGCCGCGGCCGGCGGCTGCGTGCTGGCGAACTCCAGCACCACCGGCAGGTGGTCAGGGAACTCGCCCTCGGCCAGGTGCAGGCCCGCGTGCTCGTAGTTCTGCGTGAGGTCGATCATCGCCGGGCCGCGGTCGCGGCTGTCGCCGTGGATGTGCTCGAACAGGTGCAGCGCGGTCTGCCGGCTACGGTCGAACAGGTCGACGTAATCGGCCTCGATGCGCAGCGCCGGCTGCGTGGCCAGCCGCGTGGCGAGCAGGTCGATCTCGTCGAGGCGGCTGGCGGGCAGCGCGGCCTCGGCGCGCAGCGCCGCGACGAGTTCGGGCAAGGCGGCGCGCAGCCCGGCATCCGGGTAGCGCAGCAGCCAGGCCAGCGCGCGCAGCGAATGCGCCATCCGCGGGGCGGGGGTGTCAAAGAGGTTCATGGCTAGACCTCCGCCTTGATCGGGATGGTGCGCTTCTTCTCGCTGCCGAACAGACTGGT
>DAOTEJ010000064.1:0-8146 GCA_035454085.1 Burkholderiaceae bacterium
GCCTACACGCCCTACCAGGCCGAGATCTCCCAGGGCCGCATGGAGGCGCTGATCAACTTCCAGACCATGGTCGCCGACCTCACGGGCATGGAGATCAGCAACGCCTCCCTGCTCGACGAGGCCACCGCCGCGGCCGAGGCGATGACGCTGGCCAAGCGCTCGGCCAGGAGCAAGAGCAACGTGTTCTTCGTGTCGGCCGACTGCCATCCGCAGACCATCGCCGTGGTGCGTACCCGCGCCGAGCCGCTGGGGCTCGAGGTCGTGGTGGGCGACGACGCCGCCGCGGCCACGACCGAGGCCTTCGGGGTGCTGCTGCAGTACCCGGCCAGCACCGGCGAGGTCAAGGACCTGCGCGCGATCGCCACCGCCGTGCACGCGCGCGGTGGCCTGGTGGCGGTGGCGGCCGACGTGCTCGCGCTCACCCTGCTCACGCCCCCGGGCGAGTGGGGCGCCGACATGGTGGTGGGCAACACCCAGCGCTTCGGCGTGCCCTTCGGCTTCGGCGGTCCGCACGCCGCCTTCCTGGCCTGCAAGGACGGCTTCAAGCGCTCCATGCCCGGCCGCCTGGTGGGGGTGTCGGTCGACGCCCAGGGCAGCGCCGCCTACCGCCTCACCCTGCAGACGCGCGAGCAGCACATCCGCCGCGAGAAGGCGACCTCGAACATCTGCACCGCGCAGGTCCTGCTGGCGGTGATGGCCAGCATGTACGCCGTGTATCACGGCCCCGAGGGCCTCAAGCGCATCGCGCGCCGCGTGCACCGCATGACCGCCATCCTCGCTGCGGGTCTGCGCGCCGCGGGGCTCGCGGTGAACGCGAGCTTCTTCGACACGATCACCGTGCGCGGGGTCGACGCCGCGCGCATCCACGCCGCCGCGCGGGCCGCACGCATCAACCTGCGCGAGCTCGGTGCCGACGCGGTGGGCATCACGCTCGACGAGACCGTCACCCGTGCCGACCTGGCCGCGCTGTGGGCGCTGTTCGGCGTGCGCGCCGAGGTCGAGGCGCTCGACGCCACCGTGGCCGACGCGCTGCCGGCGGGCCTGGCGCGCACCAGCGCCTTCCTGACCCATCCGGTGTTCAACACGCACCACGCCGAGCACGAGATGCTGCGCTACCTGCGCAGCCTGGCCGACAAGGACCTGGCGCTCGACCGCACCATGATTCCGCTGGGCTCGTGCACCATGAAGCTCAACGCCACGGCCGAGATGATCCCGGTCACCTGGCCGGCCTTCGCCCACATCCACCCCTACGCGCCCGCCGAGCAGACCGGCGGCTACGCGCGCCTGATCGCCGAGCTCGAGGCGATGCTTGCCGAGTGCACCGGCTACGACGCCGTGAGCCTGCAGCCCAACTCCGGCGCGCAGGGCGAATACGCGGGGCTGCTGGCGATCCGCGCCTATCACCGCGCGCGCGGCGAGGGCCACCGCAGGATCTGCCTGATCCCCGAGAGCGCGCACGGCACCAACCCCGCGAGCGCGCAGATGTGCGGCATGGACGTGGTGGTGGTCAAGTGCGACGCCAACGGCAACGTCGACGTGGCCGACCTGCGCGTCAAGGCCGAGCAGCACTCCCACGAGCTCGCGGCGCTGATGGTCACCTACCCCTCGACGCACGGCGTGTTCGAGGAGGCGATCACCGAGATCTGCGCCATCGTGCATGAGCACGGCGGGCAGGTGTACACCGACGGCGCCAACATGAACGCGCTGGTGGGTCTGGCCAAGCCGGGCAAGTTCGGCTCGGACGTGTCGCACCTCAACCTGCACAAGACCTTCTGCATCCCGCACGGCGGCGGCGGCCCGGGCGTGGGCCCGGTGGGGGTGCGCGCGCACCTCGCGCCCTACCTGCCGGGTCGCCTGGGCGGCGACGGGCCGGTGGGCATGGTGAGCGCGGCCAACTACGGTTCGGCCGGCATCCTGGCGATCAGCTGGATGTACGTGACCATGATGGGAGCGGCGGGCCTCAAGCGCGCCACCCAGGCCGCGCTGCTCAACGCCAACTACGTGGCCACGCGCCTGGCGCCGCACTACCCCACGCTCTACACCGGCCGCAACGGCCTGGTGGCGCACGAGTGCATCCTGGATCTGCGTCCGCTCAAGGAGACCAGCGGCATCAGCGCCGAGGACGTGGCCAAGCGCCTGATGGACTACGGCTTCCATGCGCCGACCCTGAGCTTCCCGGTGCCGGGCACGCTGATGGTCGAGCCCACCGAGAGCGAGGCCCTGCACGAGCTCGACCGCTTCTGCGACGCGATGATCGCCATCCGCGACGAGATCCGCGCGGTGGAACAGGGGCGTGTCGACCGCGAGGACAACCCGCTCAAGAACGCGCCCCACACCGCCGCGGTGGTGATGGCCAGCGAGTGGGCCCACGCCTATTCGCGCGAGGAGGCCGCCTTCCCGCTTGCCACCCTCAAGCAGCAGAAGTACTGGCCGCCGGTGGGCCGGGTCGACAACGTGTACGGCGACCGCAACGTGATGTGCTCGTGCATCCCGATGTCGGAGTACGCGGCCGAGGCCGCGGTGGCTTCCTGACGGCGGCGTCGTGACGACCGGGTGCCGACGCGCGGGCGAGGTCGGTTGACGGCGATGCGCAAGCTCGCGCCGCTGCTGGTGGTGGCGCCGCTGCTCGCCGGCTGCGTCGAGCGGATGTTCTTCTACCCGGACGCGGCCCGGTATTCGCGCCCGGAGCAGTTCGGCCTGCAGCACGAGGATGTGTTCATCACCGCGGCCGACGGCTCGCGCCTGCACGGCTGGTGGCTGCCGGCGCAGGGCCCGGCGCGCGGCAGCGTGCTGCACCTGCACGGCAACGCGGCCAACGTGAGCAACCACCTGCCGCTGGTGAGCTGGCTGCCGGCCGCGGGCTTCAACGTGCTGATGCTCGACTACCGCGGATTCGGCCGGTCCGAAGGTCGGCCGACGCTCGAGGGCGTGGTCCAAGACGCGGCGGCGGCGCTGGCCTACCTGCGCACGCGCCCGGGAGTGGACGGCGGCCGGCTGGTGGTGCTCGGCCAGAGCCTGGGCGGTGCCACCGCGCTGCGCCTGCTGGCGCTCGACAGCGCGGGCGTGCGGCTGGCGGTGATCGAGGCGGCCTTTGCCAGCTACCGCGGCATTGCCCGCGACGCCGCGGCGCAGTCGGTGGTGCTCGCGCCGCTGGTTCCGATGGCGGCGCCGATGCTGCCGGGTGCCCAGGCCGACCCGGTGGCGACGCTGAGCGGCTTGCGCGTGCCCCTGCTGATCGTGCACGGCACGGCCGACGAGGTGATCCCCTTCAAGCACGGCGAGCAACTCGCCGCCGCGGCCCCGCCGGGGACGCGCTTCATCCGCGTCGACGGTGGCCGGCACATGGACTCGCTGACCCGCGCCGACGTGCAGCGCCAGGTGCTCGAGGCGATGGTGGCGGCGGTGCGCTGAGGCCGCAGCGACCGCGCGCGGTGCGGCGTCCTTGCCGGCGCGCGCGGCCGCTTTGCGCGGCGGGCCGGCAGGTGACATGCTCTTCCCATGGCAGTCAGCGTCTTCGACCTCTTCAAGATCGGCATCGGACCGTCGTCCTCGCACACCGTGGGGCCGATGCGCGCCGCGCGCATCTTCGCCCTGCGCCTGGCGCACGAGGGGTTGCTGGCGCAGGTGGCGCGGGTGCGCGCTGAGCTCTACGGCTCGCTGGGCGCCACCGGCAAGGGCCACGGCAGCGACACCGCGGTGCTGCTGGGCCTGTCAGGCGAGGAGCCGGACCGCGTGGACGTGGACGCCGTGCCGCGCCTGCTCGCGGCGATCCGATCCCAGCGTCGGCTCGTGCTGCTGGGCGAGCACGCGCTCGACTTCGACGAGAAGACCGACCTGCTCTTCTACCGCCGCGAGTCGCTGCCCTTCCACGCCAACGGCCTGCGCTTCGTCGCCTTCGACGCCGCGGGCCTCGAGCTCGCGAACCGCGTCTACTACTCGGTCGGCGGGGGCTTCGTGGTGAGCGAGGAACTCGCCGCCGACGGCTCGGCGCAGAAGCGCGTCGCGCCCGACACGACCGTGCTGCCGCTGCCCTTCCACAACGCGGCCGAGCTGCTGGATCACGCGCGCGCGCGCGGCTGCTCGATCGCCGAGGTGATGCGCATCAACGAGGGCCACTGGCGCAGCGCGGCCGAGATCGATGCCGCGCTGGACGCGATCTGGCAGGCGATGCAGGCCTGCGTGGCGCGCGGCATCGCCACCGACGGCGTGCTGCCCGGTCCGCTCAAGGTGCGGCGTCGGGCGCCGCGCCTGCACGAGCGGCTGCGCGCCCACCCCGAGGCACAGTTGCGCGATCCGCTGGCGGTGCTCGACTGGGTGAATCTCTACGCGCTGGCGGTCAACGAAGAGAACGCCGCCGGCGGCCGGGTGGTCACCGCGCCCACCAACGGCGCGGCGGGCATCGTGCCCGCGGTGCTGCACTACTACAGCCGCTTCGTGCCCGGGGCCACCGAGCGCGGCGTGCACGACTTCCTGCTCACCGCCGCGGCCATCGGCATCCTCTACAAGGAGAACGCCAGCATCAGCGGCGCCGAGGTGGGCTGCCAGGGCGAGGTCGGCGTGGCCTGTTCGATGGCCGCCGGGGCGCTCGCCGCGGTGCTGGGCGGCACGCCGGAGCAGGTGGAAAACGCCGCCGAGATCGGCATGGAGCATCACCTCGGCCTGACCTGCGATCCGGTCGGCGGCCTGGTGCAGATTCCGTGCATCGAGCGCAACGCGATCGCGTCCGTCAAGGCGATCAACGCCGCGCGCATGGCGCTGGCCGGCGACGGCAGCCACCACGTGTCGCTCGACCAGGTGATCAAGACGATGCGCGACACCGGCGCCGACATGAAGACCAAGTACAAGGAAACCGCACGAGGCGGCCTCGCCGTCAACGTGGTGGAGTGCTGAGCGCGCGATGGGCTTCGTGCGCAGCTTCGTCGAAGGCCTGCTCTACACACCCGATCGCCGCAGCTACTGGCGCGCGGACCACTTCGGCCTGACGGGCGAGGCGGTGACGATCGCCGGGCCGCAAGGCTCGAGCCTTGCGGGGCTGTGGCTGCCCCCGGTGGGCGCGGCGCGCGGCGCGATCCTGCACCTGCATGCGGCCAGCGCCAACCATGCTCAGCACCTGGCCCAGGTGGCCTGGCTGCCGCCGGCCGGGTGGGGCGTGCTGATGTTCGACTACCGTGGCTTCGGCCAGTCGGCGGGCCAGCCCTCGCTCGCGGGCATGGCGCAGGATGCCCAGTGCGCCCTCGCCTGGCTGCAAGCGAACCACGGCGCGAGGGGCCTGGCGATCTTCGGCCAGGGCCTGGGCGGCGCGCTTGCGCCCGCGCTGGCGCTGGCCCGGCCGCAAGGCCTGCGGCTGGTGGTGATGGAGTCCGCCTGGGCCAGTCATCGCGGCCTGATGCGGGCGCGCTACGGGCCGGGCGTGGGCCATGTGGCGGCCGGCCAGATGCCCGACGCCGCTGGCGATCCGGCGCTGGCGCTGGCGCGCCTGAGCGTGCCCGTGATCCTCGTGCAACCCGAGCGCGACAGCGGCGTGCCAGCAGCCGAGGCAGCCGCCTTGCTGGCGGCCGCGCCCGCGCAGCGCGAGGTCTGGCGCGTGCCTGCGACGCGCCCCCTGCACGTGTTTGCCTATCCCGGCACCTGGCGCGAGCGCCTCCTGGAGCGCCTGGCCGCAGCCATGCCGGCCGATGCGGCGCTGCGGACGGCGGACCAGGCCGGTTGATCGGCCCGCCCGCCGCGCTTGCCTTGTAAATCGATTACGGCGCGGGCACGACCTGGTAGTAGACCCCGTTGGCGCCGTAGTAGGGCCGGAACCAGGTGTTGCCGCTGAGGTAGTAGGTCACGCCGTTCTTGGGGATCACCATCGCGCCGGCGGGCAGCGCCGCATAGTTCACGCCCATCACGAACGCTCCCCCGGCCGGGGCCGCTGCGCCCGCTGCCCCGGCAGCCACGCCGGCGTTGTAGGCAGTCGCGGTCGAGGCGCTGCCGGCCGCCACACCCGCCGCATAGGCGTTGTTGGTGGCTGCGGCGGTGTTGGCCGAGGCGACCGCTGCGCCCGCTGCCACGCCGACCACGGCACCCGCCGCGGCGGCGCAGCCGTAGCAACCGGTCGAGTAATAGGGCACGGCCACCGGCGGGTGGTAAACCGGCGCGGCTGGGTAGTACGCGCCCGGTGGGTGATAGGCCGCGGTGCCGTAGGGCGTGGTGTGCACCGCGCCTTCGCCATAGCGCGCGGCGGTCGTGCCGCCGTACACGTTGGTGTGTTCCGCGCCTTCGCCGTAACGGCCCGCCGTCGAGCCGCCCCAGGCGTTGGTGTGCTCCGTGCCTTCGCCCGCCACGTGCTCGGTGCTGCCGCCGTAGCGGTTCTCGTGACCGGTCGCGCCATAGGTGTGCGCCGTGCTGCCGCCGAAGCGGTTGGCGCTCGCCCAGGCGTGGGCGTCGCCCGCCCAGGCGATGCTCGCGAGCACGATGCAGGCGGCGGAAATGGTGCCTCTACGCATGATGGGTTCCTTCCTTACTTCGATTGGGTCGGCTGCGCGGGCTTGGCCTTCGCCGCGGGCTTGGGTGCCGCGACGGGCTTGCCGTTCTTGAACAACTGCGGCTTCATGCCCGGCGGCAGCTTGGGCGCGGCAAAGCCGATGCGCGGTGCCGCCAGGGCCTTGGTGGAAGTGAACTTCTCCGGCGCAAGGGGCTGGCCCAGTTGCCAGTTGGCCAGTTCCATGTCGTGCCGCAGGCGCATCGGATCGTCGCGGAAGATGGCGCGCACGCGGCGCGGCAGCTTGTCCTCGGTGCCGATCCAGATCTGCAGGAAGACGTCGTTGTTGGCCCAGACCACCATGTCGGTCTTGGTGCCGCCCACCACGCCCGAGGGGCCGACCACGAACGCGAGCTTGGCCTCCTTGGCGAAGACCGCGTAGGGATCGGGCACCAGAAGGTCGGTGAACGGAAAGAAGATCGCCGCGTTCTGATAGGCCGCGCGCAGCATGGCCTCCACCGTGGGCGGCGCGTCGGCCACCGCTGCCAGGCCTTCGGCGGGCGCAAACGCGATCATCTGCTTGCCGTCGTAATAGAACTCGGACACCGGCCCGTCGCCCAGCGTGAGCACGAGCAGGCGGTCGGGGCGCTGCATGGCCACGTCGTAGCGGGTGGTGTAGACGATGGGCGGGCCGAGCCGGCTGGGGAACTCGTAGCCCACCACCGCCGTGAACGACAGCGACTGGGCGGCGGCCAGCCGGGTGCTCATGGCCTTGAGCAGGTCCATGGCGCGCGGCTCGACTTCCATCTTGTAGACCGGTGCAGCCGGCGCGGCGGGCTTGGCGGCCGGCGGCTTGGTCGTCGTGGCCGCGCAGGCAAGGCTGGCGCTGGCCAGCAGCAGCGGGACGATCAGGCGCAAAGCGGGGTGGGGCATGGTTTCACTCTGTCGTGCGCGCGACCGGGCGTCCGGGGCGGCAGCGCACGGAGTGCGCCTCGGACGTAAGGGGCAGAGGCGGGCGCGAGCCCGCCCCGCGTTCTGGGATCAGGGAATCATGCCGCACTCGAACATCTTGTTGGCCACGGGGGCGGCGATGCGGTTGATGAACTCGGTGCGCGCGGCAGGATCATTGCGCAGCAGGTTGATCAGTTCCTGCTCGCGCGGCGACTTGGGCTGGCTGCGCGCCTCCCAAAGCTGCTCGCAGGTCGAGCTCTGGTACTTCTGCACGACGCGGCTGGCCGCTGCGTCGAGGATGGGGTATTGCGCGAACGCGGCGCCCCCGGCCACGAAGGCGGCAGGCACGGCCAGGACCAGCAGCAGCTTCTTGTTCATCTCGATCATCTCCGGTTGAAGTGCCCTGTCGGGCTGGGTGGATACATCGTGCCTCGCGTACTGGTAAGGACACGCACGCTCCTTGCTCCGATCCGCCGGGCTTGCGGAGCGCTACGGTCGGGTCGATCGGTTCCGGGCAGGCCGCGTGCTTCATCGGGCCACCGACGGCTGGGACGCGAAGGCCTGCTCGAGGATCTCGGGCGAGATCGCCACCAGGCCGCGCAGCGGATCGTAATACTCGAGCGTCAGCAGGATCGCACCGGTTGCGGCTAGCGCCCCCAGCGTGAGCGCCCCGATCGCCGTGGGCGTGCCGGGCGCGAGCATCGACAGCCCCAGGAAGATGCACACCAGCCA
>DAOTEJ010000064.1:8246-15087 GCA_035454085.1 Burkholderiaceae bacterium
CGAAGCACAGGACGGAGAAGCTCAGTGGCGTCATGGTGGGAGCGTGGCCGGTCCGCTTCAGCGGGCGCGCGCCGGCGTCTGCAGGTAGCGCAGATAGGTCTGAAAATCAGGTGACTGGCGCAGCAGCACGCCCGCGGCGGCGCGCAGGCGATCGACCGCCTCGGCCGGCAGCGAGAACGAGGTGGGCAACTGCAGCAGGTAGTCGCGCTCGGCCGGGTCCGCCAGCTGATCGAAGGCGACCTCGATCACGTGCAGATCGATGTCGGGCATGCGCTGCTCGGCCACGAAGGCGGGGTCCTGGGGCAGCTTGCCCGAGGCGCGCATCGCTCGCGCGGCACGCCAGCGCGCCGCCGTGTCGCGCAGCTGCTCGATCGACTCGTACGAGTAGAAGTCGATCGGCACGCCGGTGGCCTGCAGCAGCACATCCACGCTGCCCGGCGCCGACTCGCGGCGGTCCCAGAGCAGCTTGGCCTTGGGCATGGCGTTGACGACGATGATGGCCAGGCTGCGCGTGCCCTCGAAGTTGGTGGGCAGACCAGACACGCTGCGTGCTTCCACTTCGTCGAGGATCGCCTGGACCTCGCGCGTGGCCAGGTTGTCCGAGACGCCACCGTCGACCAGGTGCAGGTAGGGGCGCTGTTGCCCGTCGCGATAGGCAAGCAGGTTCTGGACCTCGCGTCGTGAGCGCGATGCGGCGCGCGAGGCGCCCACGTCCCTTGCCTGGCCGGAACTGATCAAGACCGGCAGCGTGAAGTCGCACGAACCGCCGTAGTTGTTGAAGGTCACGGGCGAGAACAGCACCGGCACCGCCGAGGACGAGGCCGCGGCACGCGCCAGACGCACCTCCGACAGGTTCGAGCAGAGCACGTCGAACATGGTCTGCGTGAAGTAGAAGCGCTCGCCGGTGGTGATCTCGGTGGCGGCGGCCACGATCATGGGGCCGGGACGCTTGGCGAGTTCGCCGAAGCTCGCGCCGTTGAACAGGATCTCGTCGTAGTAGTCCGCGGCGAGCTCGGATCGCCCCCAGGCGGTCGACGACAGCGGCCCCCAGTTGATCGGCTGCAGGACTCGTCTGAGCAGTTCGCCCTCGACGTCGCGCTTGAGGAAGCGCTGCTCGTAGTCCTCGAACAGCCGCTCGCCGTACAGACCGTAGGCCAGGGCGGTGAAGCTGCCGCCGGACACGCCCGTGATCACGCTCACCGCGTCGAGCAGCGTGCCCGCACCGCGCCCGGACGAAGCGGGCTGGGGGGTGGCACGCAGGGCTTCGAGCGTGCCGTAAGAAAAGGCCGCCGCCCGCGTGCCGCCGCCCGAGAAGGCCAGCACGACCAGATCGGGCGGGCGTTGCCCGCTCGTGCGCGCCGTGAAGCTGTAGCCCCGCTCGGGCTCTGCTTGCTTGATCGGAGGGTTGACGGGGCGCGTGGCGCACGCGGCCAGCAAGGCCGCCGCCGCGAGCGCAGGCAGCGCGCGCCAGCGGCGCATCGCGCTGTGCATCGGCCGGCGTGGGGCAGGGTTCCTGGCGCGAAGCATGAGGGACGGCTTTCGGGGGCGGAGTGCAGGGAGCCAGCCCAACGCGGCGAGCGGCAGATCCCCGGGACTCTATAGCCGCTTGCCGGCGGCGGCTTGCCAATTGCGGACAGACCGTTCCCCCGGGCGCGCGCCCCCCGGCCAGGCCCAAAAGAAAACGGGGCGACCAAGGTCGCCCCGAAAAAGCCCGCGCCGCAGTGGACACGATGCGGGAAGGCGCGATCTTATGGGCAGGCTTGCATACCGCACACGGCGTTGGATCAAAAACACAACTCATTTCTGGCCAAGCTGAGGCCAGGGGCTGACTAGCGCGGGCACGGCCGGGGGAGCGCCCGGCGCGGCGCGGTGCCGGCTCAGGGCGCCGGGCGGCGCTCGTAGGTCACGATGTCGAAGCCCCAGGGGCGCTCGCCGGCCGGTCCGTGGTGCTCGCGGGCGACCTCCTGCCAGGCGGCCGGGTCGGGCGCGGCAAAGTGCGCATCGCCCTCGAAGTCGGCGTCGAGCTGGGTGAGCAGGATGCGCGTGGCCAGGGGCAGGGCCGCGGCGTAGATCTGCGCCCCGCCGATCACGAACACCTCGGGCTCGGCCGCGGTGAGCGCGAGCGCCGCCGCCACGCTGCTCACCACCTCGGCACCGGGGGCTGCGTAGCCCGGGTCGCGCGACACCACCACGCTGCGCCGGCCGGGCAGCGGGCGGCCAATCGATTCCCAGGTCTTGCGCCCCATGACGATGGGCCGGCCCATGGTCGTGCGCTTGAAATGCGCCAGGTCCTCGGGCAGGCGCCAGGGCAACTGGTTGCCGCGGCCGATCACGCCGTTGCGGGCGCGTGCCACGATCAGGGTCAGGACACTCATGGGCGGGTCACCGCGCGCGGCTCAGGCGCCGCGCTCCTGCGCGAGCCACTCGAGCAGCCGGCCGGCCGCGCCGTCGAGCGAGTGCAGCACCAGCTTGCGCCCGCCGAAGGATTCGAACAGCGCATGGTGCGCCGACCACGAACTCTGGTCGCCGCGCTCGTAGTACTCGCGCACCCAGGCGAGCAGCCCCGGCAGCATCGCGGCCTGATCCTCGGGACGGTCGTACTTCTCGGGCTCCCAAGGCCGCGCCCGGGCGTTGGCGAGGCAGGCCTCGAGCCCCGGGTCGAGGAAGACCAGCGCGTCGGCACGCGGCAGGGCGTGGCGGGCGAGCTCGCCGTAGCAGCCCTCGAGGATCCAGCGCGGCTGCCCGCGCAGGAAGGCGTCGAGGTCGGCGAGCACGGCCTGCTCGGGCCGAGGCTCGGCCACCGCGCCGGCCTCCCAGACGATCTCGTCGAGCTCCAGCCGCGGCGAATTGAGCCGGGCCGCCAGCGCGCGCGCCAGCGTGGTCTTGCCACTGCCCGAGTTGCCGAGGATCAGCAGTCGCATGTGGGCCCTAGCTAGACCGCCACCGGCGCCTTGATGTGGGGATGCGGGTCGTAGCCCAGGATCTCGAAGTCCTCGAAGGCGTAGTCGAAGATCGAGGGCGGCCGGCGATGGATCGCCAGCCGCGGGTAGGGCCGCGGTTCGCGCGCGAGCTGCTCCTCGACCTGCGTGGAGTGGTTCGCGTAGATGTGGCAGTCGCCGCCGGTCCACACGAAGTCGCCCACGGCCAGGTCGCACTGCTGCGCCACCATGTGCGTGAGCAGCGCGTAGCTCGCGATGTTGAAGGGCACGCCCAGGAAGATGTCGCAGCTGCGCTGGTAGAGCTGGCAGCTGAGCCTGCCCTCGGCCACGTAGAACTGGAACAGCAGGTGGCAGGGCGGCAGCGCCATTTTCGGGATGTCCGACACATTCCAGGCCGAGACGATCAGTCGGCGCGAATCCGGGTTGGCCTTGATCTGCGCCAGCACCTGCGCGATCTGGTCGATGTGCCCGCCCTCGGGCGTGGGCCAGGAGCGCCACTGCACGCCGTACACCGGCCCGAGGTTGCCCTGGGCGTCGGCCCATTCGTCCCAGATCGTGACCTTGTTGTCGCGCAGGTATGCGATGTTCGCGTCGCCCTTCAGGAACCACAGCAGCTCGTGGATGATCGAGCGCAGGTGCAGCTTCTTGGTGGTCACCAGCGGGAAGCCCTCCGCCAGGTTGAAGCGCATCTGGTGGCCGAACACCGAGCGCGTGCCCGTGCCCGTGCGGTCGGTCTTGGTCACGCCCGTCGTGTAGACGTGGCGCATGAAGTCTTCGTACTGACGCATGGCGGTGGCGGGGATTCGGGCTCGCCATTCTATCGGCCGTCGGGGTGGGGCACCGTGCCGCGGCCCCGAAGTGCGAAGGCCGGCGCGGCGTCGGGCGGGCGCTGCGCGCCGCCGGCTCAGGGTGCGGGACGCCCGCTGGCTCCGTCGATCGATGTGCCGTCCCGGCGGAACGGCGCACGGCGCAGAAAGCCCTCGCTGTCGGCCTGCGCACTCGCCGCCGCGCGCTCGGCGGCCTCGGGGTAGGGCAGGGGTTGGGCGCGCAGCTCGATCTCGATGCGCTGGCTTGCGGGATCGAGGCGCAGGGCGGAGCGCATCAGATTGCGCAACAGGTACATGGCGTAGAGGTTGTCGTAGTCCTCGTACTCGCCCTGGTCCTTGCGGAAGTCGCGCGAGAGCACCGACGGAAAGCGGTCGGGCAGGTCCCGGAAGGCGATCTTCTCGTCTTCGCGGGGATCGACGTAGGTCGACCCTTCGAACTTGCGGTACAGGACGACCTCGATCCCGTAGCCGCGTGCGGCCCACTCCTCCATCAGCTTCATCGCCATCTCGGTCGGGATGTTGGCGTTGGCCGCCGCCACCACCCGGCGCCGCGACAGGGCGCGCGGGCTCGTCACGTCGAGCGCGTCGTAGCCTGCCCCGTGCTTGAAGGCCGAGCCGATGGTCTTGGCGCAGTTCAGGCGCAGGTAGTCGTACTTGACCTCGCCGTCGTGATAGACGGTGTTCTTCGCGCGGCCGCGATAGTCGGCGTTGATGCGCTCGAAGAAGGCCGTCAGCGCGGCCTTCTCGGCCTCGGGCACGCCAGATACCCGGATGCCGATCACCGAGCGCTTGTAGACCTCGCCGAAGTCGAGCCCGAACGCAGCCGCTTCACCCAGCGAGGAGGTGGTTCCGTAGAGGTATTCGCGCTTCGGCACGCGGATCATCAGATCGTCCGTGTAGCGACCCTGCGCGTGCTCGCGGGAGCGGTCGGCATAGAAGTTCGCCGAGTGGACCAGCTCTTCGCCGCGCGCGGGGTCGCGGATCGCCAGGGCCAGGTGGCCGGCGGATCCGCCCTTCGAGGTGCCGTAGCTGATCAGCAGTTCCAGGTCGTACGGCTGCTGCGCCAGGGTCTGCGTGAGCTCTTCCAGATTCGCCGGCTCGGGTCCGCCCGGGCTGCCGAAGGTCGCCGCACCGGCCTGCGCCGCGAACGCCACCGCCATCAGCCAGATTGCCGCGCAGCGCATGCGGCTAGCTCGCTTCCGCGGCGGGCACACCGATCGCCACGGCCCCGATGTTCGTGGCGTCGATCTGCTTTGCCTGGGCAGCGCGCTGGACGCTGGCGCCGGCGACCAGCCAGGAAGGGACGGTGAGCCCGACGGTGAGTTTGGCGCGTTGCACGCGGTTGTTTCCTCTGCGAGGTGACCAGGACGCGGGTCGCGATCACCGCGCCGCCCATCATGGCGACACTGGCATGGCGACCCTGGCCCAGGCCCGTGCGCCGAGTGTACGAGGCTGCCTGCTTGGCGCCTGCTTGGCGCCTGCGTGGCGGCGGCGGGCACGCGCGCCCGGCTTGCCTCGGCCAGGCCAGGCTTGCCCGAAGCGCTTGCCGCAATCCGCGCGCAGCCGCGCTATCGTGGCCGCCTCTCTTGCCGCCGCTGCCCGCCCCGGCGCGGCCATCTGCCCATGAAGCTGTTGCGCATGCTCGTCTTCGCCGCCTTCTTCGCCCTGCTGGGCGTGCTGGTGGTCGTCGGCGTGGGCTACTCGCTCTACGTCGACTCGCTGCCCTCGCTCGCGCGCTGGCACACCACCACGCTCGAAGGCGAATACCGCGCGGGCGATGCACGGGTGCGCAACTGGGCCGACTGGCTCGCGCTCGAGGAGGGCCTCTTCGCGCAGTTGCGCCAGCGCGCCGCCGCGCCGCCCGACGCGGCCGAGGGCTCGGTGATGTCGCGCTACACCCCGGGCAGCCTGGCCGACCCGAGCAAGGAGCGCGTCGACTGGAATCGCAGCTACGAGCTCGTGGCGCCGCAGCCGCGCGGCGGCGTGCTGCTGCTGCACGGCCTGTCGGACTCGCCCTACAGCCTGCGCGCGCTGGCCGAGCAGATGCACGCCGATGGCTGGACCGTCGTGGGCCTGCGCCTGCCCGGCCACGGCACGCTGCCTTCGGGGCTGCTCGAGGCGCGCTGGGAAGACTGGGCGGCCGCGGCGCGCATCGCCGCCCGGCATCTGCGGCAGCAGGTGGGCGACCGGCCCCTGCTGATCGCCGGCTACTCCACCGGCGCGGCGCTCGCCGTCGAGCTCGCGCTTGCGCGCCTGCAGGGCGAGGACCTGCCGGCCGTGAGCGGGCTGGTGCTGTTCTCGCCCGCCATCGGCGTGTCGCCCGCCGCGGGCTACGCGGTCTGGCAGGCGCGCATCGCGCACGGGCTGGGCATCCCCAAGCTCGAGTGGACCGACGTGCAGCCCGAGTACGACCCCTACAAGTACGCGAGCTTCACGGTCAACGCCGGCGACCAGGCGCATCGCCTGACGCGGCACATCCAGGGCCAGCTCGACGCCCTGGGCAAGGGCGCGCCGGTGCGCGGCGTGCCGCCCATCCTGGCCTTCCAGTCGGTGGCCGACGCCACCGTCTCGACGCCCGCCGTGGTGCGCAACCTGTTCGCGCGGCTCGCCTCCGAGGGCCACGAACTGGTGTTCTACGACCTCAACCGCCACGCCGAGGCGCGCCCCCTGTACCGCGCCGGCGTGCTCACCGTGCGCGAGAACCTGCTGCGCGGCGACACCCTGCCCTTCAAGGTCACCGCGCTGGCCAACGCCTCGGCCACCAGCGGCGAGATCACCGCCTTCAGCCGCGCCGCGGGCAGCACCGAGATTCAGTCCCGCCCCACCGGCCTGGCCTGGCCCGCGGGGGTGTATTCGCTCTCGCACGTGGCCCTGCCGTTCCGGCCCGACGACCCGGTCTACGGCGCCGCCCGCCCCGAGGCCAGCACCCTGCCTTACCTGGGCCGGCTCGAGATCCAGGGCGAGCGCGGCGTGCTCGCCATCCCCGACAGCACCCTGCTGCGCCTGCGCCACAACCCCTTCGCCGCCTACCAGCAGGCGCGGGTAAAGGAGTTCGCCGACGCGATCGCGCGGTGA
>DAOTEJ010000065.1:0-13050 GCA_035454085.1 Burkholderiaceae bacterium
GGGCGCTACTTGCCAGCGGCGGGGGCAGCAGCGGCAGCGGGGGGGTTGTCGAACTCCATTTTCACGCCCGCGAGCTCGAGCACGTCGCCGTGCTTGAGGGGGTGGGCGGCGGAGCCGATGTTGTTGCCGTTGACGGTGGGGTAGATGTCGCCCTCGACGTGGGCGATGAAGTAGCCGGTGGGGCGGCGGGTGATCACGGCCACCTGGTGGCCCGGCCGGCCGATGGTGGTGAGCGCCTTGACCAGTTGCAGTTCGCGGCCCTGGTTGGCGCCGCTCATGATGCGGATGTAGGCGCCGCCGCCGGCGTCGAGCGGCTGGCCGGGCTGGCGCACCTGGATGGTGGCGGGGCCGGGGCCATAGAACTCGCGCTTGAGGGGCTGGCTGGTGTCGATGTCGATGGCGCCTTCGCCCAGTTCGCCGGCGGGCAGGTACTTGAGGCGGTACTTGCCGATCTCGATCAGGTCGCCCGCCTGCAGCAGGTGGCGCTTGATGGGCTGGCCGTTGACGGTGGTGCCGTTGGTGGAGCCCAGGTCCTCGAGGTAGGTGTCGGCGCCGCTGACGTAGATCACGGCGTGCTCGCCGCTCACGGCCAGGTTGTCGATCACCACGTCGTTGTGCGAGCGGCGGCCGATGGTGGTCCGGTCCTTCGTGAGCCCAATTTCCTTGAGCACCACGCCGTCCAGACTGAGTATCAACCGCGGCATCTGACGTCCTCTTTGTGTGCGTGCTGGGCTTTTGGCCCACTTTGACTGCTGAATTCTGCCAGCCCGCCCGCGGGCGTGCCATGCCGTGCGCGAGTGATGAGCCTCATGCAAGCCCCCCGGCGCCGGACTGGGCCGTCAGGTGCAGCACGATCACCGAGACGTTGTCGCGCCCGCCGGCTTCGTTGGCCATGTCCACCAGGCGCCGCGCGGCCAAGGCCGGGTCGTGGCGGCCGGCGGCGAGCAGACCCCCGATTTCGGAGGCACCGATCATTTCGGACAAGCCGTCGGAGCACAGGAGGTAGAGATCGCCGACGGCCGGTCGGTGGCAGTGGATCTCGGGGTCGAGGTCGGCGTCGGCGCCCAGGGCGCGGGTGACCAGGTTCTTGGCCGGCAGGCTGCGCGCCTCGTCCTCGTTGACCATGCCGGCGTCGAGCAGCTCTTGCGAGAACGAATGGTCGCGGGTGACCTGCTCGAGCAGGTCGCCGCGCAGGCGGTACAGGCGCGAGTCGCCGGCGTGCGCCACCCACAGGTCCTCGCCCAGCAGCCAGGCGGCCACCAGCGTGGTGGCCATGCCCGAGTAGGCGCTGCTGTTGGCGGCGGCATTGAAGATGTCGGCGTTGATGTCGACGATCGCGTCGTGCAGCGCGGCCTCGGGGTCGAAGTCCTGGCCCTGCTCGAGCGCGTCGGCGCGCTGCGCGGGCAGGCGGGCCAGCAGCGAGCTCACCGCCATGGCGCTGGCCACCTCGCCGGCGTTGTAGCCGCCCAGGCCGTCGGCCAGGATGAACAGGCCCGAGGCGGGGTCGTGGCCGATCGCGTCCTCGTTGAACGGACGGATGCGGCCGGTGTCGGTGAGCAGGGCGGTGGCGCAGGCGTAGGGCACGAGGTGGCAGTCAAGGGGCAAGGAGGGGTTCACCAGGCTCAAGCTGCGGCGCCGCCGCTGCCGCCGCCGCGGCGGTAGGCGAGCCACTTGGCCAGCACGACCACGAACACCGCGCCGGCCGCGCCCGCCGCCCACTTCACCCAGCCCTCGGACGGGACGTAGGGCATGGCGGCCGGGTCGGTGACCATGAGCGCGCCGGCGATCCAGCCCAGCAGCGCGCCGCCGGCGACCACGATGACCGGAAAGCGGTCGAGCAGCTTGAGGATGATCTGGCTGCCATAGACGATGAAGGGCACGCTCACCAGCAGACCGAAGATGATCAGCCCGGTGCGGTGCGACGGGTCGGCCTGCTCGGCCGCGCCGGCGATGGCGATCACGTTGTCCAGGCTCATCACGAAGTCGGCCACGATGATGGTCTTGATCGCCGACCAGAGCTTGTCGCTGGCGTGCAGGTTGGCGTGCTCGTCCTCGTTACCGGGCGCGATCAGCTTCACGCCGATCCACACCAGCAGCAGCCCGCCCACCAGCTTGAGGAAGGGCAGGTCGAGCAGGGCCACCGCGAAGCTGATGAGGATGACGCGCAGGGTGATCGCCCCGACCACGCCCCAGAAGATGCCCTTCTTGCGCTGCTTGGCGGGCAGGTTGCGGCAGGCCAGGGCGATGATCACGGCGTTGTCGCCACCCAGCAGGATGTCGATCAGGATGATCTGCATCACCGCCGTCCAGTCGACGCCGGCAAGCCAAGCGAGTGCGGTTTCCAATTGAGCCAGCCTCCCTGCGCGCCTTCTTGGGGGCGCGTCGCGGCATTATGAAAGAAAACGCCCGGCCAGGCCGGGCGTGTGGCGCGGGCGCCGCGCGGACGCCTACTTCAAGACGCTCTTGAGCAGCTTGCCCAGTTCCGACGGGTTCTTGGTGGTGCGGATGCCGCAGGCTTCCATGACGGAGAGCTTCTCCTGCGCCGTGCCCTTGCCGCCGCTGATGATGGCGCCGGCGTGGCCCATGCGCTTGCCCTCGGGGGCGGTGACACCGGCAATGAAGCCGACCACCGGCTTGCGCATGTTGTCGCGCGCCCACTCGGCGGCGGCTTCCTCGTCGCTGCCGCCGATCTCGCCGATCATGACCACGGCGTCGGTGGCGGGGTCGTCGTTGAAGAGCCTGAGGATGTCGATGTGCTTCAAGCCATTGACCGGGTCGCCGCCGATGCCCACGGCGCTGCTCTGGCCCAGGCCCAACTCGGTGAGCTGGGCCACGGCTTCGTAGGTGAGCGTGCCCGAGCGCGAGACCACGCCGATGCGCCCCGGCATGTGGATGTGGCCGGGCATGATCCCGATCTTGAGCTGGCCCGGGGTGATGGTGCCGGGGCAGTTGGGGCCGAGCAGCAGGGTCTTGCTGCCGGCCTTCTTCATGCGGTCGCGCACCTCGATCATGTCGCGCACCGGGATGCCCTCGGTGATGCAGATGACCAGGTCCAGCTCGGCCTGCACGGCCTCCCAGATGGCGGCGGCGGCGCCCGCGGGCGGCACGTAGATCACGCTCACGTTGGCGCCGGTCTGCTGCTTGGCGTCGGCCACGGTGGCGTAGATGGGCACGCCCTCGAAGTCCTCGCCGGCCTTCTTGGGGTTGACGCCCGCCACGAAGCACTCGCGCCCGTTGGCGTACTCGCGGCACATGCGGGTGTGGAACTGGCCGGTCTTGCCGGTGATGCCCTGCGTGACGACGCGGGAGTTCTTGTCGATCAGGATGCTCATTGTCTTGTCTCCGTGCGCGCGGCTTACTTGGCGTTGGCCGCGGCCACGACCTTCTCGGCGGCTTCGGCCATGGTGTCGGCCGAGATGATGGGCAGGCCGGACTCGGCCAGCATCTTCTTGCCCAGTTCCTCGTTGGTGCCCTTCATGCGCACCACCAGCGGCACGCTGAGGTTGACGGCCTTGCAGGCGGCGATCACGCCCTCGGCGATGGTGTCGCACTTCATGATGCCGCCGAAGATGTTGACCAGGATCGCCTTCAGCCCGGGGTTGCGCAGCATGAGCTTGAAGGCCTCGGTGACCTTCTCGGCGGTGGCGCCGCCGCCCACGTCGAGGAAGTTGGCGGGGCTGCCGCCGTAGAGCTTGATGGTGTCCATGGTGGCCATGGCCAGGCCCGCGCCGTTGACCAGGCAGCCGATGTCGCCGTCGAGCTGGATGTAGCTCAGGTCGAACTTGCTGGCCTCGATCTCGGCCGGGTCTTCCTCGTCGAGGTCGCGCATGGCGACGATCTCGGGGTGGCGAAACAGCGCGTTGGAGTCGAAGTTGAACTTGGCGTCGAGCGCGATCACGCGGCCGTCACCAGTGAGGATCAGCGGGTTGATCTCGGCGAGCGAGGCGTCGGTGTCCCAGAAGCAGCGGTAGAGCGCCTGGAACACGGCACGTGCCTGGGGCACGCTGGCCGCGGGCACGCCGATTTTGGCGGCGACCTGGTCGGCTTCGCCATCGGTGAGCCCGGCCACGGGGTCAACGAACACCTTGATGATCTTCTCGGGCGTGTGGGCCGCGACTTCCTCGATATCCATGCCGCCTTCGCTGCTGGCCATCAACGCCACCTTCTGCGTGGCGCGATCGACCACCATGCCGACGTAGAGCTCCTTCTTGATGTCGGCGCCCTCTTCGATCAGCAGGCGGCGCACTTTCTGGCCGGCCGCGCCGGTCTGGTGGGTGACGAGCTGCATACCGAGGATCTCGGAGGAACGGGCGCGCACCTCGTCCATCGAGCGCGCGAGCTTGACACCGCCACCCTTGCCGCGGCCGCCGGCGTGGATCTGTGCCTTGACGACCCACACGGGGCCGCCGAGCGACTCTGCGGCCTTCATGGCCTCGTCGATGTTGAACGCGGCCACGCCGCGCGGCACGGGCACGCCGAACTGGCGCAGCAGTTCCTTGCCTTGGTATTCGTGGATCTTCATGGGCTGGCCTCAGTTGTGTGGCGAGGATTCGTCCGCATCGGGCGTGCTCGCCGGGGCAGGCGGGCGGAACCAGCGCGGGTAATACAGGGCCACCGCCGGCCCGTCGGTGCGCAGGGCGTGGCAGTGGTCGAGTTGGAAGGGCTTGCTGGCGTGGGCAGCGTCCTCGGCGGACTCGTGCGCGGCGTCGCGGGGGTGGTAGACCTCGGCCGCGAAGGCCTGCACGGCGGCGGTGGGCAGCACGGCGGCCAGCTCGGTGAGGTGGGTGCAGCCGCGCACGCCGCCCAGGCGCTCGCGCAGCGCGCCGCGGAATCCCTTGATGAGGTTCAGGCCCACGAGGGCGCGGTAGGCGTCGCCGAAGTCGTCGCAGTAGCCCGGGTAGGGAGCCGCCACGGTGCGCGCCGCTGCCTCGAGGATGTTGAGCTTGGCGTCGATGGTCACGCGCAGGCTCATGTCGTGCACCGGTGCGCCGGCTGGGCGCACGCCGGTGGCGAGCGGGAAGTCGCGGGACTTGGTGTCGACAAGCACGGCTTCGAAATCCCAAAGGCCGTCATCCCTCACCCAGGCGTCGACGCGGATCGAGCGAGTGTGGACGTGGCGGCGGGAAGACATGCGGAGCCCAAAGGAAAGGGCCGCGACGGACGGCTGCGGCCCACAAGGCCACTTTAGCACAGGGGCCGGGCCATTCAGCCTGGCGCCGCGGCGCCGGACTCAGTCGTCGGAGGGCTCGCCGGTCACCTCGTCGGCGGGTGCGCCGCGTCGTCCCAGGACGCGGCGGATGGTGTCGGCCGAGAAGCCGCGGGTCAGAAGGAAGCGCGTCTGGCGAGCACGCTCGGGCAGCGACTCCGGGGCAGTGCCGAAGCGCCGTTGCCAGAGCGCGCGGGCGCGCTCGAGCTCGCCGCCCGCCTGGGCTTGCACGGCGGCCGTGGCGAGCTCGGCCGCCACGCCCTTGGCGGTCAGCTCGCGGCGCAGGCGCGCGTCGCCGTAGCGGGCGCTGCGGGTGCGCACGGCGGCGCCGGCGTAGCGCTCGTCCGAGAGGAGCTGGCGCGACTCGAGCTCGTCGAGCACGCGCTCGAGCGTGGCGCGATCGTCCGGAGGCTCGAGGTAGCGGGCGAGCTTGCGGGCGAGCTCGGTGCGGCTGTGCTCGCGGCGCGCGAGCGCGGCGATGGCCCGCGCCATCAGGCTGCGGGGCGCGCCGAAGCCCGCCCCCGCCGCCATCAGGCCGTGGCCGCCGCAGCGACGGGGGCGGCGCGGCTGGCGACGCCCTTGGCTTCGCGGATCCGGTTCTCGATCTCGAAGGCCATGGCGGGATTGGCGCGCAGGAACTCGCGGGCGTTGTCCTTGCCCTGGCCGATGCGCTCGCCGTTGTAGCTGTACCAGGCGCCCGACTTCTCGACAATGTTGAGCTCGGAGCCGAGGTCCAGGACCTCGCCCTCGCGCGAGATGCCCTCGCCGTAGAGGATGTCGAAGTCGGCCTGCCTGAACGGCGGGGCGACCTTGTTCTTGACCACCTTGACCTTGGTCTCGGAGCCGATCACCTCGTCGGCGCGCTTGATCGAGCCCACGCGGCGGATGTCGAGCCGCACCGAGGCGTAGAACTTGAGCGCGTTGCCGCCGGTGGTGGTCTCGGGGTTGCCGAACATCACGCCGATCTTCATGCGGATCTGGTTGATGAAGATGACCAGGCAGTTGGTGCGCTTGATGGTGGCGGTGAGCTTGCGCAGGGCCTGGCTCATGAGACGTGCCTGCAGGCCGGGCAGCGAGTCGCCCATCTCGCCTTCGATCTCGGCCTTGGGCGTGAGCGCCGCCACGGAGTCGATCACGATCAGGTCGACCGAGCCCGAGCGCACCAGGGCGTCGGCGATCTCGAGCGCCTGCTCGCCGGTGTCGGGCTGCGAGACCAGCAGTTCCTGAAGGTTGACGCCCAGCTTCTGCGCGTACTGCACGTCGAGCGCGTGCTCGGCGTCGATGAAGGCGCAGGTGCCCGCGACCTTCTGCATCTCGGCGATCACCTGCAGGGTGAGCGTGGTCTTGCCCGAGGATTCGGGGCCGTAGATCTCGACCACGCGGCCGCGCGGCAGGCCGCCGACACCCAGCGCAAGGTCCAGGCTCAGCGAGCCGGTGGACACGACCTGAATGTCCTCGGCCACCTCGCCGTCGGCCAGCCGCATGATCGAGCCCTTGCCGAATTGCTTTTCGATCTGCGCCAGCGCCGCCGCCAGGGCCTTTTGCCGTTCCTTGTTGTCCGCCACTACGACACTCCTAGAGTCATCCATTGCCGCCTCCCGCTGAACGCGCATGAACTGTATGAACGTACAGTTACTGTATGCCCATACAGTACCCCTGTCAAGCGCGGCGCCGGAACGCTTGCTCCGCATTTCGGGGCACGCCTAGACTGCGGCGGCTAGGGGACAAAGGATAACAAGCACCAATGCGCATCCTGATCGCGGAGGACGACGCCGTGCTCGCCGACGGCCTGGGCCGGTCGCTGCGCGCCGCGGGCTATGTGGTCGACGTGGTGGCCGACGGCGCCGCGGCCGACTCGGCCCTGTCCGCCCAGTCCTTCGATCTGCTGGTGCTCGACCTCGGCCTGCCGCGCATGGCGGGGCTGGAGGTGCTGCGTCGCCTGCGCCAGCGCCAGTCGCCCGTGCCGGTGCTGATCCTCACCGCCGCCGACAGCGTCGAGCAGCGGGTGCGGGGCCTGGACCTGGGCGCCGATGACTACATGGCCAAGCCTTTCGCCTTGACCGAACTCGAGGCGCGGGTGCGCGCCCTCACCCGCCGCGCGGCGGGCGGCGCGCAGAACCTCCTGCGCGTGGGCCCGCTCACGCTCGACGCGGCCGGTCACGTGGCCTACCTGAACGAACAGCTGCTCGACCTCTCGGCGCGCGAACTCGGGCTGCTCGAGGTGCTGATCAAGCGCGCCGGGCGCCTGGTGAGCAAGGAGCAGCTCGTCGACCACCTCTGCGAGTGGGGCGACGAGGTGAGCAACAACGCCATCGAGGTCTACGTCCACCGCCTGCGGCGCAAGCTCGAGGCGGGCGGCGTGCGCATCGTCACCGTGCGCGGCCTGGGCTACTGCCTCGAGCGTCCGCCCGAGCCGCCCGCCGAGCACCGCCCCGAGCCCCTCGCGGGCGCCGGCTGAGCGATGCCCGACTCGGGTCGGCGCACGCCGGCCGACTCCACCGCGGGCGGCCGCGGCAGCGGGCTGCGAGCGCGCCTGCGCCAGCTGCTGCCCGGCGCGCAGCCCGTCGACGAGATCCCTCCCGTCCCCGAGCGCCAGCGCGTCTTGCTGCGCGGCCCCGACGAGCAGCGCTCGCTGTTCGGCGAGATCCTCGACTGGATGCTCGCGCCGCTGCTGATCGTCTGGCCGATCAGCGTGACCTTCACGTACGTGGTGGCGCAGTCGATCGCCAACGGCCCCTTCGACCGCAACCTCAGCGACGCGGTCAGCGTGCTCGCCGACCACGTGAAGCTGCAGAACTCGCGCGTGGTGCTGGACCTGCCGATCTCCGCCCGCGAGGTGCTGCGCGCCGACGCCACCGACAACGTCTACTACATGGTGCTGGGGCTGCGCGGCGAGTGGATCGCGGGCGACCGGGATCTGCCCATTCCGCCCGAAGACGAGACCCCTCGTCCCCGCGCCGTGCAATTCCGCACCGACCAGGTCCGCGGCACCGAGGTGCGGCTTGCCTACACCTGGGTCGAGCTGCGCGCCGGCGACCAGCGCTCGATGGTGCTGGTCGAAGTGGCCGAGACGCTCGACAAGCGCTCGCAACTGGCCAACGAAATCATCCGCGGCGTGATCGTTCCGCAGTTCGTGGTGCTGCCCATCACCGTGCTGCTGGTCTGGTTCGGACTGACCCGGGGCCTCGCGCCGCTGGAGGCGCTGCGCCGACGCATCCGGGCGCGCGCGCCCGACGATCTGTCGCCCATCAACCCGCGCGCCGCGCCCGAGGAGCTCACGCCCCTGGTCGTGTCCTTCAACGAACTGCTGGTGCGCCTGCGCAGCAGCATCGAGACTCAGAAGCGCTTCATGGCCGACGCCGCGCACCAGATGAAGACACCGCTGGCGGGCCTGCGCACCCAGGCCGAGCTGGCGACGCGCCAATCCGACCCCGAGGAGTTGCGCCGTTCCCTGCGACAGATTTCCCACGCCTCGCAGCGCGCCACTCACCTCATCAACCAGTTGCTCAGCCTGGCGCGCGCCGAACACCAGGGGCAGGACCCGGCCGCCTTCGGGGCGGTGGATCTGGCGGCGATCGTGCGCGAGGTGGTGCAAGACAGCGTGCCCGAGGCGATCGAGCGCGGCATCGACCTCGGCTTCGAGGCTCCCGAGACGCCGGTTCGCATCGTCGGCGGCGCGCTGCAACTAGGCGAACTGGTGCGCAACCTGATCGACAACGCGCTGCGCTACACGCCGCGCGGCGGCACTGTCACGGCACGCGTGCTGACCGGCCCGCGCACCACGCTCGAGGTCGAGGACACCGGCCCCGGCATCCCCGAGTCGGACCGCAGACTCGTGTTCGAGCGCTTCTATCGCGTGCTGGGCACTGAGGTGGACGGCAGCGGGCTGGGCCTGGCGATCGTGCGCGAAATCGTCGAGCAGCACGAGGCGCGCATCAGCCTCGGCGCCAACCCTCGCGCACCTCAAGCGGGGCCGCCGGGACTGCTTGCGCGCGTCGAGTTCCGCCACACGCTGCCCGATCCTCAGGAGCAACCCGCAGGCCCCGCGGTTTGACCCCTCCCGGGGCGCCCGGCATAATCTCGCCCTCGACTCCGTGCGCTGCCGCCGACGGAACCAGACGCCCTAAGGCTTACGGGTCGTTAGCTCAGCCGGTAGAGCAGCGGACTTTTAATCCGTTGGTCGCAGGTTCGAATCCTGCACGACCCACCACAAGAGCAACGGAGTCAGACCAGTTTCGGGGGTATAGCTCAGTTGGTAGAGCAGCGGACTCTTAATCCGTAGGTCGTAGGTTCGAATCCTACTGCCCCTACCAGAAGTAAAAAGGGCCCGGAGATCACTCTCCGGGCCCTTTTGTTTGGTGCGCTCTGGTGCGTTCCGCTTACTTCTTGGCGGGCGCTGCCGGTGCCGCGGCGCCGGGCAGAACCTGCACCGCCACGGCCTCGCGGTAGGCCACTTCGACCTGATCACCCACCTTGATCTGGCTGGCGATGCCGGGCTCGGCAAGCTTGAGCGTCAGCGTGCGGCCCGCGGGACCTTGCACGGTGATGCGGTTCTTCGCCGTGTCGATCGCGGTGATGTTGGCCACGATCGCACCTTCCTTCATGCCCGCGCCCGCCGCCACCGTGCCGGCCTGCTTGACCGCGCCGGCCGACTGCGCCGACACGCCGCTGCGGATCGGCTGGCCACCGCGCTTGAGCGCCACGGCCAGCGCGAAGTTGTAGGTGATGCGCAGCGTGTCGCCGGCCTTGATCTCGCTGAGCCGCTTGACGCTGTCGGGAACGTGCAGGGTGAGCGGGCCCGAGGCGCTTTCGACCGTGATCAGCCGGTTGGCCTGATCGACGCTCAGGATCTTGGTGGTGATCTGCTCGGCGTCGGCATCGACCGCGATGGGTGCGACCTGGACCTGGGGCTTGGCGGGCGCGGCGGCCGGTTGCGCCTGGGCATGCGCGGCGGGCACGGCCACGAAACCGGCGAGCAAGGCGGCGGCGAGGATGGACTGCTTCATGAATCTCTCCTGGGGAATCGGACGAAGCCGGCGCTCACGATGCGCTCGGGCCGCGAAGATTACTCCCGCGCACCTGAAGGCACGAGGGCAGAACCGGACACGGTGCTCAGCCCGCGCTCGGGCCTGCGTACTCGTATTCCCGCAGCCACTTGGTGGCAATCCACTTCTCGCCGCCGAGCACCGGCGCCCCGCCGTGCAGCGAGCGCGCATCCAGCGCGCCGTCGGGCGCGGTGTAGGCGAAGTACACGGCGTTGCCGCGCTTGGGCAGGACTGAGACGCCCACCTTCGGGAAGGTCGTCGCGCCGCCTTGCTCGCAGTCGTTCAGGTACATGATCAGCGTGGCGATGCGCTGCCCGCCCATGGCCAGCACCTTGTCGCTGCCGGGCTGCTGCGGGTCGAAGTAGTCGAAGTGCGGCCGGTACTCGCCACCCGGCAGGTAGTGCAGGATCTGGATCGGCTCGCCATGCGCCTCGGGAAACTCCAGCAGCTGCGCGATGCGCCGCTCGATGCGGCGCACGAGTTCAGTCTCGCCGCGCCGGAAGTGCGTGCCCAGGCTCGTGCGGTGGGGATGAACGTCGTAGGCGCCGGTCTCGTTGTTGACCACGCTCGATCGTTCCAGCTTGCCGCGCGAGGCCTCGATCAGGGCATCGCACTCCTCATCGGAGAGCAGGCCGCCAAACAGAATGATGCGCGGCGCCTCCAGTGCGAACAGAACGTCGACGCAGCGATCGGAGACCTCGATGCGATTGGGGAACACCGCTGCGGGCACGGCCGGCGCGCTCGCCACGGCAGCGGCGGCAAGCCCCTCTCGGGTCGGCGCCAGGGCGACCCCGGCCACTGCCGGGGCAGGCGGGCGCGGCCGGGCAAACGCCGCATCGACCGCCGCGCGCGCGTACCCCGACTCGTAACCCGCTGCGCGCAGCGCGTCGAGCACGCCCGCCCGGTCGGTGCCCAGGGCCAGCGTCTCTTCGAGCCACGCGCGCAGCGCCGCGGGCAAATCGTCGTACCGCATCCTCACGCACCTCCCGGCTGAAGCTCCATGTGCCGCAGTATCCTAGCTGCGTCCCGCACCGAGGAGCCGAGATGGCCGATGGAGTGACGCTCACCGATTCCGCGCTATTTCGCCGCGACGCCTACATCGACGGCGCCTTCGTGCCGGCCGCCTCGGGCGCGCGCTTCGCGGTGCACGACCCCGCCACGGGCGCGCGCCTGGCCGAGGTGGCCAACGCCTCCGCGCCGGAGGCCGCTCGCGCCGTGGCCGCTGCGCAGCAGGCCTTCCCGGCGTGGCGCGCGCGCCTGGCCAAGGATCGGGCCGCGCTGCTGCGTCGCTGGTTCGAACTGATCATGGCGGCACAAGAAGACCTGGCGCGCCTGATGACCGCCGAACAGGGCAAGCCGCTGGCCGAGAGCCGCGGCGAGGTGGCCTATGGCGCGAGCTTCCTGGAGTGGTTCGCCGAGGAAGCCAAGCGCGTCTACGGCGACACCATTCCCGCCACGGCCGCCGATCGCCGCATCCTGGTGCTCAAGGAACCGGTCGGCGTTTGCGCGGCGATCACGCCCTGGAACTTCCCCAACGCGATGATCACCCGCAAGGTCGCCCCCGCGCTCGCGGCGGGGTGCACGGTGGTGATCAAGCCGGCCGAGCAGACACCGCTGTCCGCGCTCGCCCTGGCCGAACTCGCCCAGCGCGCGGGCTTCCCGGCGGGGGTGATCAACATCGTCCCGGCCGACGCGGCCAACTCGATCGCCGTGGGCCGCGAGTGGTGCGACTCGCCAGTGGTGCGCAAGCTCTCGTTCACCGGCTCGACCGAGGTCGGCCGCATCCTCATGGCGCAAAGCGCGCCCACGCTCAAGAAATTGTCGATGGAACTGGGCGGCAACGCGCCCTTCATCGTCTTCGAGGACGCCGACCTCGACGCCGCCGTCGAGGGCGCGCTCGTCTCGAAGTACCGCAACGCGGGCCAGACCTGCGTGTGCACCAACCGCTTCTACGCGCACGAGGCGATCTACGAGGAGTTCGTCACGCGGCTCGCCGCCAAGGTCCGCGCGCTCGTGGTCGGGCCGGGCGATGCGCCCGGCGTGCAGCAGGGCCCGCTGATCGATGCGCAGGCACTGGCCAAGGTCGAGGCTCACGTGGCCGATGCCGTGGCGCACGGCGCGCGCGTGCTCACCGGTGGCGCCCGCGATGCGCGCGGCGGCACCTTCTACGCCCCCACGGTGCTGGCCGACGTGACGAGCGCCATGCGCGTGGCGCGCGAAGAGACCTTCGGGCCGGTGGCGCCCGTGTTCCGCTTTTCCACCGAGGACGAGGCCGTGGCGGCCGCCAACGCCACCGAGTTCGGACTGGCCGCGTACTTCTATGCGCGCGACGTGGGCCGCGTGATGCGCGTGGCGGAGCGGCTCGAGTACGGCATGGTGGGCATCAACACCGGGCTCATCTCGACCGAGGTGGCGCCCTTCGGCGGCGTGAAGCAGTCGGGCTTCGGGCGCGAGGGCTCGAGCTACGGCATGGACGACTACCTGAGCCTCAAGTACGTCTGCGTCGCCGGCCTCAGCTAGGCAGGGCAGGCCCCGAGGCGGGTACCGGAGGCGGCTCCGCCACCAGGCGCACGGGAATTGGCGCCGCGGCGTCAAGGTGCACGTCGCGCTGCGGGTAGGAGATCACGATGCCGTGATCGGTGAAGCTCGCGTCGATCATCGCGCGCAGGTCGCTCGCCACCACCCGGCCGGTGGAACGCGAGGTGTCGAGCCAGTAGTAGAGCGCGAACTGCAGCGCGTCGGCACCGAAGTCCTCGAACAGCACCTCGGGCGCGGGCTCCTTGAGCACATGGCCATGGC
>DAOTEJ010000065.1:13150-14754 GCA_035454085.1 Burkholderiaceae bacterium
CCGAAGTCCTCGAACAGCACCTCGGGCGCGGGCTCCTTGAGCACATGGCCATGGCGCTCGGCCACCTCGCGCAGCAGTTCCATCACGCGCCGCACCGGTGAGCCGTAGGCCACGCCCAGCTTGATCGCGTAGCGCACCTGGTTGTTCGAGTAGGTCCAGTTGGTGACGTTCTGCTCGATGAAGGTCGAGTTCGGAATCAGGGTCTCGATCCCGTTGAGGTCCACGATGGTGGTCGAGCGCAGATCGATGCTGGTCACGGTTCCGCTCGCGCCGCTCACGATCACCCAGTCGCCCAGCTTGAAGGGCCGCTCGCCCAGGATCATCAGCCCCGAGATCAGGTTCTTGATCAGGTTCTGCATCCCGAAGCCGAAGCCGATCGCCACCGCACCGCCCAGGAAGGCGAATACGGTGAGCGGGATCTTCACCGTGGCCAGGGCGATCACCACCAGGACTGCCAGCGCAAACCACAGGATCCAGCGCGAGACCAGCTTGGCGTACTTGGGGTCGACCTTGCGGCGTCGCGTGGCGATGCGCACCGCCAGTGCCAGCGCGAGCTTCACGGCCAGGTAGCCCAGCACCAGGATGAGGATCGCGGCACCCACCTTGCCCACGGTGATCGAGCGCGAGCCCACGATCTTGTGGCCGTCGACCTCGATGCTGTCCTCCACCGCGAGCAACTCGGTGCTGAGCACCCGCTTGAACGCATCGGCCGCCAGCACCGCACCGTCGCTCACCCGGTCGGTCAGGGTGATGGTGGGGCGCGCGCCCTCGATGTCCTCGTTGAAGCGGTCCGCCAGGCCGGCCGCGGCCTCGACCGTGGCGGCGCCGTGCTCGACCAGCTTGGACTGGGCTTCGGCCTCGGCCTGCAACGCCTTGACCGCGGCCTCGTCCTTCTCGCCCTGCGCAAGCTCGATGCGCTGCTCGAGTTGGTCGATGCGGCGGCGCAGTTCCTCCTGCTGCTGGCGGTAGTAGTCGCGCGCCCGCTTCACGTGCTCCGCATAGCGCTTGGCCAGCGCGCGGGCGCCGACGATCGACTCGCTCGAGCGGTCGGCCGCCAGCTTGAAGCGCGACTCCCAGATCACGCGGCGCAACTGCAGCAGATCGCGCTCCTGCGCGAGCAGATCGACCTGCTGGCTCGCGGTCGAGGCGGCGGCACGCGCCAGGTCCAGTTGACCCTCGAGCGCGCGCAGCTTCGCGGCCGCGTCTTCGGCGTCCTTGTCCGACTTGGGCATCGTGGCGCGCTGCACGTCGAGCGCCGCGGTGAGCTTGGCCAACTGGCGGTCGCGCTCGGTCGACTGCGCGAGCGCCTTCTTGGAGGCGGCCTCGATCGCGGCGTCCTCCTCGTCGAGGCGGGCGCGCACCGACTTGAGCTCGGCCTCGTCGAACCTGACCTCGCCTTCGGCGGCCTCGAAGCGGCGGCTGGCCAGTTCGCTCTCCAGCCCCGCCACGGCGAGGCGGGCGTCGAGCTCCTTCACGGCAACGTCCATGCGCGTGCTGGTGGCCTGGGCCGCGCGCAGACGCAGCTGCGCGAGCTGGCGCTGCCAGTTGAGCGTCGCGGCGTCGGGGCCGCCACCCGCGCGCTCGAGCTTCTCCTGCAGCTGGCG
>DAOTEJ010000066.1:0-13052 GCA_035454085.1 Burkholderiaceae bacterium
CCTACGCCGGCTCGCAGGACGCGATGGTGCAGTGGTGGTACGGCCACAACGCGGTGGGCTTCTTCCTGACCGCGGGCTTCCTGGGGATCATGTACTACTTCGTGCCCAAGGCGGCGGGTCGTCCGATCTACTCGTACCGCCTGTCGGTCGTGCACTTCTGGGCGCTGATCTTCACCTACATGTGGGCCGGCCCGCACCACCTGCACTTCACCGCGCTGCCCGACTGGACCCAGTCGCTCGGCATGGTGTTCTCGCTGATCCTGCTGGCGCCCTCTTGGGGCGGCATGATCAACGGCATCATGACCCTCAGCGGTGCCTGGTACAAGCTGCGCGAGGATCCGATCCTCAAGTTCCTGATCGTGTCGCTGTCGTTCTACGGCATGTCGACCTTCGAGGGGCCGATGATGTCGATCAAGACCGTGAACGCGCTGTCGCACTACACGGACTGGACCATCGGTCACGTGCACTCCGGCGCGCTCGGCTGGGTGGGCTTCATCTCGATCGGCGCGATCTACTTCCTGCTGCCGCGCCTGTTCGGCCGCACCCAGATGTACTCGGTGAAGCTCGTGACCACGCACTTCTGGGTCGCCACGATCGGCATCGTCCTGTACATCGCCGCCATGTGGATCGCCGGCGTGATGCAGGGCCTGATGTGGCGCGCGGTCAACGACGACGGCACGCTCACCTACACCTTCATCCAGAGCGTGAAGGACACCTACCCCTTCTACCTGATCCGGTTGCTGGGCGGCGTCCTCTACCTGAGCGGCATGTTCCTGATGCTCTACAACATGATCAAGACCATCCAGGCCGGCAAGCCGGCGGATGCCTCGATCCCCGCCACCGTGGCGCACGCCTGATCCGCGGGGGGAGAACGACATGAGCTTCAATCACGAAACCATCGAGAAGAACATCGGCCTGATGATCGTCCTGGTCATCCTGGTCGTGGCGGTGGGCGGCCTGGTCGAGATCGTTCCGCTGTACTTCCAGCGGCAGACCACGCAGCCCGTCACGGGCATCAAGCCCTACGAGCCGCTGCGCCTGATCGGGCGCGACGTCTACATCCGCGAGGGCTGCTACAACTGCCACTCGCAGATGATCCGGCCCTTCCGCGCCGAGACCCTGCGCTACGGCCACTACTCGGTCGCGGGCGAGTCGGTCTACGACCACCCGTTCCAGTGGGGCAGCAAGCGCACCGGTCCGGATCTGGCCCGCGTGGGCGCGCGCTACTCCGACGAGTGGCACCGCGTGCACTTCAACAATCCGCGCGACGTGGTGCCCGAGTCCAACATGCCGGCCTACCCGTGGTTCGCCCGCAACTCGGTCGAGGGAGTCGACGTGCAGGCGCGCATGAGGGCGCTGCGCGCGGTGGGCGTGCCCTACACGCCCGAGCAGATCGCGCAGGCGCCCGAGCAGCTCAAGGGCAAGACGGAGCTCGACGCGATCATCGCCTACCTCCAGGGGCTGGGCATCGAACTGCGCAACGTCGCACAGTGAGGCACACATGGACCTGAACGACGCACGCTCAATGGTCACGGTGCTGGCCTTTGTCACCTTCATCGGGATCTGCCTCTGGGCCTACAGCCGCGGCGCCAAGCGCGGCTTCGATCAGGCAAAGATGCTGCCGTTCTCCGACGACAACAACGATCGCAAGTAGAGGGCGGAAATGAGCGGTGATTTCCAAGCCAGCAGCTTTTACAGCGTCTTCTGGGACTACTACGTAGCCATCCTCTCGCTCGTGTCGATCGTCGGTTGCGCGGTCTTCCTGTGGCTGCAGAGCCGACGCAGGATCCTCGTCAAGAGCGAGGTCGGTGCCGGGCCTGTCAAGGGCGATCCGGCGACCACCGGCCACGTCTGGGATGGCGACCTGCAGGAGTTCAACAACCCTCTGCCGCGCTGGTGGATCTGGTTGTTCTACATCACGGTGGTCTTCTCCCTCGTGTACCTGGTCCTGTATCCGGGGTTGGGCACCAAGTGGGACGGCGTGCTGCGGTGGAGTTCGTCCGGGCAGTACCAGACCGAGGTTAAGGCCGCCCAGGAGAGGTTCGGCCCGATCTTCGAGGCCTTCGCCCAGCAGCCCTTCGACAAGCTCGCTGCCGACCCGAAGGCGCGGGCCATCGGCCAGCGCATCTTCCTGAACAACTGCGCCCAGTGCCACGGTTCGGACGCGCAGGGCTCGCGCGGGTTCCCGAATCTTGCCGACGGCGACTGGCAGTGGGGCGGCTCGCAAGAGGCCATCCTCACCACCCTCCTCAACGGCCGCAATGGCGTGATGCCGCCCATGGGCGCAGCGGTGGGCGGCAAGGACGGCGTGGAGGACGTGGCCAACTTCGTGCTCTCGCTCTCGGGCTCGGCCCACAACTCGGCCAAGGCCGCCAAGGGCAAGGAGAAGTTCGAGACGGTGTGCGCGGCCTGTCACGGTCCCGAAGGCAAGGGCAACCCCGCGCTCGGAGCGCCCAACCTGACCGACAAGACCTGGCTCTACGGTGGCAGCGTGACGACGATCGCTGAGACGATCAACGCGGGGCGCAACAATGTCATGCCCTCGTTCAAGCAGATCCTCACCGGCCCCGAGATTCACCTGGTGGGCGCCTACGTCTGGTCCTTGAGCCACCCGGCGGGAACCGCACCGGCCGCCGCGGCGTCGAAGTAGTCAGGCGGTCCCCGGGAGGCGCGGTCACCGCGAGCGCGGGCCGCGCCTCTTGCTTTAGACGGAAGTCCGATGGAAGCCAAGGAAGCCCAACGTCCCGCCGCCGTGCCCGCCCCTGCAGGTGGCGTGCAGGAGGTCGAGGTCGTTCTCTACGCCAAGCGCAAGGAGATCTACCCGCGCCAGAAGATCGGTGACTCGCTGGGCATCTTCCAGAAGTGGCGCTGGGCCTTCGTCTGGCTCACGCAGATCGTCTTCTACGGCTTGCCCTGGCTGACCTGGAACGGCCGCCAGGCGGTGCTGTTCGATCTGGCCGAGCGCAAGTTCTACATCCTCGGGCTGGTCCTGTGGCCGCAGGACATCATCTACCTGACCGGCATCCTGATCATCGCCGCCCTGTCGTTGTTCCTGTTCACTGCGGTGGGCGGGCGACTGTGGTGCGGCTACGCCTGCCCGCAGACGGTCTACACGGAAGTGTTCATGTGGATCGAGCGCCTGTTCGAGGGCGACCGCGCCAAGCGCATGGCACTGGACAAGCAGCCGCCCTCGGCGCGCAAGGTGCTGCGCAAGACCGCCAAGCACGCGGCGTGGATCGCGCTGGCGCTGTGGACCGGCTACACCTTCGTCGGTTTCTTCACGCCGATCCGCGAACTGGGCGTCGAGATCCTCACGCTGCAGGTGGGCGGGTGGGCGCTGTTCTGGGTGCTGTTCTACGGATTTGCCACCTACGGCAACGCCGGCTGGATGCGCGAGCAGGTGTGCAAGTACATGTGCCCCTACGCGCGCTTCCAGAGCGCGATGTTCGACCAGGACACGCTGATCGTCACCTACGACACCGAGCGCGGCGAGCCGCGCGGCGCGGGCAGCAAGACCAAGGACCGCAAGGGCGCGGGGCTCGGCGACTGCGTGGACTGCGGCCTGTGCGTGCAGGTCTGCCCCACCGGCATCGACATCCGCAACGGCCTGCAGTACGAGTGCATCGGCTGCGCGGCCTGCATCGACGCCTGCGACTTCGTGATGGAGCGCGCCGGCATGCCCAAGGGCCTGGTGCGCTACGCCACCGAGCATTCGCTGGCCGGCCGCTACGGCCGCAAGGGCATCGTCGAGCACATCCTGCGTCCGCGGGTGTTCGTCTACGCCGGGATCCTGCTGGTGGTGATCGTCGCGCTTGCCACGGCACTGGCCCTGCGCGTGCCGCTCAAGGTCGACGTGATCCGCGACCGTGGCTCGCTCGCCATCGAGGCCGAGGACGGCAGCGTGGTCAACACCTACCGGCTCACGGTGATCAACACCACCGAGCAGCCGCGCGAGTTCACGCTCTCGGCCGAGGGACTGCCCGGCCTGCGCGTCGAGTCGGCCACGCGCTTCACCGTACCCGCCGCCACGACCGACGCCGTGCCGATGCGCCTGGCCGCACCGGCCGGCAGCGTGCCGCCGGGATCGAACAAGATAGTCGTGGTCGTGACGGCGGTCGATGATCCGGGCGTCAGCGTTCACGAGAAGACCGCGTTTCTCGGCCTGCGCCACTGAAACGCAGCAATGGAGAAAGATCCTATGCATACCGCCCCCGCCCCGCGCCCCTGGTACCGCGAGCCCTGGCCCTGGATCATCATGAGCGGCCCGGCCATCGTCGTCGTCGCAGGCATCGCCACTGCCGTGCTTGCGGTGCGCGGTTACGACGGCCCGGTGGCGTCCGACTACTACAAGCAGGGCCTGACCATCAACGAGGAACTGTCGCGCGTGCAGCGCGCCCGCGACCTCGAGTTGACGGCGGCTCTGCAGCTTGCCGGCATCAATGACGGCGAGGCCGTCGAGGTGATCCTGACGTCCCGCGAGCCTCTGCCGCCCGAGGCCGCGCTGCGCGTGCGCCTGATTCATCCGGGCCGGCGCGAGGCCGACCGCCTTGCGGTGCTGGCGCGGGTCGACGCCGAGCCCAACGGGCGCGGCGCGCGCTACCGGGGCACCTGGCAGGCGCCCGCACCGGTGGCGGCCGGAGCCAACCCGGTGGCGTGGAAGGTGGTGATCGAGACACCCGAGTGGCGCGTGGACGACGGCCTGAGCACCGCTGGGGCAGGGCAGTTCCGCCTCGCCCCGGCGCGGCCCTAAGCTTTGGAAAACGCGGGGCGAACAGGCCTCGTACGCACACCGACGGAGCAGACACGATGAGCAACACGCTGGCGCAGCGCCTGGCCTGGATCTTGTGGCCCTCGTTTCTGGTGGCGTGCGTGGCGGAGCTGGCGTTCTTCTCGCTGGTCGATCCGACCGACCTGCACCTGTTCGGCGCGCCGATCACGCTCGACCGCATGAGTGTCTACACCTTGGGTTTCTTCGCCTTCTGGGCGCTGGGCGCGGCTTCGAGCGCTCTGACCTGCCTGCTCGCGCAATCGCCCTTCGAGGTCAACCGCTGCCCGATGCACGCATCGGAGCGGCCGGTGGGCTGTCCCAAGCGCTCGGACGGAGTCGGCGTCGGCTAAGGCGGCGGGTCGCCGCGGCTATCCGCTCTGACCCGACACGATGGTGCGCAGACCATCGGGGTTCATGATGCGCACGTGCTTCTGGTTCACCTCGATCAGGCCCTCGTGCGAGAAGCGCGAGAGCACGCGGCTCACGGTCTCGAGCTTCAGACCCAGGAAGCTGCCGATCTCGGCGCGGGTCATGCGCAGCACGAACTCGGTGCGCGAGTAGCCGCGCGCCTCGAAGCGCTGCGAGAGGTTGAGCAGGAAGGCGGCCAGGCGTTCCTCGGCGTGCATGCTGCCGAGCAGCAGCATCACGCCGTGCTCGCGCACGATCTCGCGGCTCATCACCTTGTGGAAGTGGTTACCGAGCACCGGCATGGCGCCCGCGACCTCCTCGAGCCGCTCGTAGGGGATCACGCAGACCTCGGTGTCCTCGAGGGCCACGGTGTCGCAGGTGTGGGTCTCGCTCGAGATTCCGTCCAGGCCCACGAGTTCGCCCGCCATATGGAAGCCGGTGACCTGCTCGCGACCGTCGGACGACATGACGGTGCTCTTCAGGAAGCCCAGGCGGATCGCGTAGAGCGACTCGAAGCGATCGCCCGACCGGAACAGCGCATCCCCGCGCTTGACGCGCTTGCGCGTGGCGACGAGCTCCTCGAGGCGCTCGATGTCCTTCAGCGACAAGCCCAGGGGCAGGCATAGCTCGCGCAGGTTGCAGTTCGAGCATGCAACGCGTAGGCCGGAGACGGAAATCGAAGGTGCGTTCATCGGGGCGGTGGCTCCAGGCGGTCTTTCCCCGGACTCATCCCTTGATGCGCCGCATGCGTCACCGCACTGCCGAGCTTTCCGGAGAAACCTCGCGAAGTGCAAGGTAATCGAGTCGCGGCGGAAGAACCGCACTGCTGCGGTTGATGCTGGTCAAGGGAGGGGGGTAGACCAGTCAAAATAATAGCAGCAAAGCCCGCAGTGGGCCCCCGACGAGAAGGAATCCCCATGCTGATGACCGCGCGAAGCGAGGTGGCCATCCCCGACCCTGGCCTGCTCCAGCGCTTCGACGTGCCCGGCCCGCGCTATACCTCGTACCCGACCGCCGACCGCTTCGTGGAAGCGTTCGACGCCGAGGCCTTCGGCAACGCGCTCGCTGCCCGCGGTACGGCCGCCGTGCCTTCGGCGCTGTCGCTGTACGTGCATGTGCCGTTCTGCAACACGGTCTGCTACTACTGCGCCTGCAACAAGGTCATCACCAAGGATCACGGCCGGGCGGCCGAGTACCTGCGCATGATCGAGCGCGAGGCGGATCTGGTGAGTGCGCGCATGACCGGGGGCCGCACGCTCGAGCAGCTGCACTTCGGCGGCGGCACGCCCACCTTCCTGAGCAACGAGGAACTCGGCGAGCTCATGCAGATTCTCACCCGACGCTTCCCGCTGGAAGAGAAGGGCGAGTTCAGCATCGAGGTCGATCCGCGCTCCACGCCACCGGACAAGGTGCGGGCGCTCGCCGCGCTGGGCTTCAACCGCATGAGCTGCGGCGTGCAGGACTTCGACCCCGACGTGCAGAAGGCGGTCAACCGCATCCAGCCCTTCGAGATGACGCGCGAGACCATCGAGGCGGCGCGCGCCTCGGGCTTCAAGTCGGTCAACCTCGACCTGATCTACGGCCTGCCGCGCCAGTCGCGTGAGAGCTTCGCCCGCACGCTCGACAAGGTGCTGGTGCTTTCGCCCGAGCGCATCGCGCTCTACCACTACGCGCACCTGCCCGACCGCTTCAAGCCCCAGCGCCGCATCAACACCGAAGAGGTGCCCGGCTCGGCCGAGAAGATGGGCATCATGATGGACGCCATCCAGCGCCTGGGCGAGGCCGGCTACCACTACGTCGGCATGGACCACTTCGCCAAGGCCAACGACGACCTCGCGCGCGCCCAGATGCAGGGCCGACTGCACCGCAACTTCCAGGGCTACTCGACCAAGCCCGACTGCGACCTGATCGGCCTGGGCGTCTCGGCGATCAGCAAGATCGGCCCGACCTACTCGCAAAACGTGCGCGAGCTCGACGAGTACTACGACCGCCTGGGCAATGGGCGGCTGCCCACGGCCCGCGGGCTGATGCTCGACATGGACGACCTCGTGCGCCGGGCGGTGATCATGGCTCTGATGTGTCACTTCGAAGTGTCGAAGGAGGCCATCGAGACCTCTCACCTGATCAAGTTCGACGAGTACTTCAAGCCCGAGATCGCCGCGCTCAAGCGCTTCCAGGACGAGGGCCTGGTGGACGTCAGCTCGGAGTGGATCACGATCACCCCCAAGGGCAAGCTGCTGGTGCGTGCCGTGGCCATGAGTTTCGACCGCTACCTGCGCAAGGACGAGCGCGCGCGGCGCTACTCGAAGATCGTCTGAGCGCGGCTGCGCGATGTTCGAGTCCTGGCCTGCGGCCCAGGCCTTCGCCGCCTTCACCACGGCCCTGGTTGGCGGCCTGCATTGCGCGGGCATGTGCGGCGGCTTCGTCGGCGCGCTGCAGTTCAACCGTCCAAGCGGGGTGAGTGCCGCCCGCCTCGCACTGGGCTACCACGCAGGGCGCCTGAGCAGCTACATGGCCGCGGGCCTGCTGGCCGGCCTGCTCGGCGGCGCGCTCTACGCGTCGCAGGTGGCGCCGCTGCAGGCGGGCCTGCTGGTGCTCGGCAGCCTCATGCTGCTGCTGATCGGCGTGTCGATGTTCGGCCTTGGTGGCGCATGGATGAAGCGCATCGAGGTCGCGGGCCTGTGGCTGTGGAAGCGCATCGCGCCGCTCGCACGCCGTGTCTATCCCCCCCGCTCTGCAGCCCAGGCATATGTCGCGGGGCTCGCCTGGGGCTGGATCCCGTGCGGCATGGTCTATGGCGTGCTGCCGCTCGCCTTGGTGTCGGGCGGTGCCTGGCAGGGCGGGGCGGTGATGCTGGCCTTCGGGCTGGGCACCTTGCCCAACCTCGCGGCCGTGGACGTGGCCGCGCAGGCTGTGCATCGCGGCGCCACTGCACGCACCGGCGCGATGGCCGCGGTGCGTGCCTGGGTCAAGCCGCTGGCTGGCGCGGTGATCGTGGTGTTCGGTCTTTCTGGGCTGGCGCACGCCGCGCGCATCGCCGGCGCCGATCACCCGGCGCTGGCCGGGCTCGCTTCCATCTGCCACTGAACCTGGGGCGCGCGTGATCCGCCGAGGATCGCGCCGCTGGCTTGCGCGCCGCCCCGTGCGGCGCACGGCCGCGGGGTGCCCGATGCCCACCCCCTGCTAAGATCGCGACCTCCAAAAACGCAAGCGCGGCGCGGGTTTACGCGCGTCGACCGCCTATGGGCCGCCCCATGAAAGCCGCCGAGATCCGTTCCACCTTCCTCAAGTTCTTCGAGTCCAAGGGCCACCAGATCGTGGCCTCGAGCCCGGTGGTGCCGGGCGACGATCCGACCCTGCTGTTCACCAACGCGGGGATGAACCAGTTCAAGGACGTCTTCCTGGGCTTCGACAAGCGTCCCTACTCGCGCGCCACCACGAGCCAGAAGTGCGTGCGTGCCGGGGGCAAGCACAACGACCTCGAGAACGTGGGCTACACCGCGCGGCACCACACCTTCTTCGAGATGCTGGGCAACTTCAGCTTCGGCGACTACTTCAAGCGCGACGCGATCAAGTACGCGTGGGAACTGCTCACCGAGCACTTCAAGCTGCCGCCCGACAAGCTCTGGGTCACGGTCTACGCCGAGGACGACGAGGCGTTCGATATCTGGACCAAGGAGGTCGGCGTGCCGGCGGCGCGCGTGGTGCGCATCGGCGACAACAAGGGCGCGCGCTACGCCTCCGACAACTTCTGGATGATGGGCGACACCGGCCCCTGCGGCCCGTGCAGCGAGATCTTCTACGACCACGGCCCCGCGGTCGCCGGCGGCCCTCCGGGCAGCCCCGACGAGGACGGCGACCGCTACATCGAGATCTGGAACAACGTGTTCATGCAGTTCAACCGCGACGAGGCCGGGGTGATGCATCCCCTGCCCAAGCCCAGCGTGGACACGGGCATGGGCCTCGAGCGCGTCACCGCCGTGCTGCAGCACGTGCACAGCAACTACGAGATCGACCTGTTCGTGAACCTGCTCGCCGCGGCCAAGCGCGCGGTGGACGAGGCGGGCGGTGGCAACTGCGACGCGAATTCGCCCTCGCTCAAGGTGATCGCCGATCACATCCGCGCCTGTGCGTTCATCGTGGCCGACGGGGTGATCCCCGGCAACGAAGGCCGCGGCTACGTGCTGCGCCGTATTGCCCGCCGCGCGATCCGCCACGGCTACAAGCTCGGCGCGCGCAAGCCCTTCTTCTGTTCGCTGGTCGCGCCGCTGGCCGCCGAGATGGGCGAGGCGTATCCGGAACTGCGCAACCCGCGCATCGCCGAGGTGCTGCGCCAGGAGGAGGAGCGCTTCTTCCAGACCATCGCCCATGGCATGGAGATCCTGGAGGCGGCGCTCGGGGCTGGCAGCAAGCAGGTCGATGGCGAAACCGCGTTCAAGCTGCACGACACCTACGGCTTCCCGCTCGACCTCACCGCCGACGTGTGCCGCGAGCGTGGCGTGAGCGTGGACGTGGGTGGCTTCGAGACCGCCATGAACCGCCAGCGCGAGCAGGCGCGCGCCGCGGGCAAGTTCAAGATGGCGCAAGGCCTCGAGTACTCCGGCGAAGCCACCACCTTTCACGGCTACGAGCAGCTCGTGCGCGAAGGCGCGCGCGTCACCGCGGTGTACGTGGACGGCAGTCCGGTGGCCGCGGCCCGCGCCGGCGACGACGCGGTGATCGTGCTCGACCACACGCCGTTCTATGCCGAGAGCGGCGGCCAGGTGGGCGATGCGGGCGAGTTGCGCAACGCCTCCAGCCGCTTCCTGGTCGAGGACACGCTCAAGATCCAGGCCGAGGTCTTCGGCCACCACGGGCGCGTGCTCGAAGGCCAGATCAAGCCCGGCGACGCCATCAACGCCCGGGTCGACCCCGAGCGTCGCCAGGCGACGATGCGCAACCACTCGGCCACGCACCTGATGCACAAGGCCCTGCGCGAGGTGCTGGGCGCTCACGTGCAGCAGAAGGGCTCGCTGGTCAACGCCGAGCGCACGCGCTTCGACTTCGCCCACAACGCGCCCATGAGCGCGGACGAGATCCGCCGCGTCGAGACCCTCGTCAACGCCGAGATCCTCGCCAACGAGCCCACCCGCGCGCGGGTGATGGACATCGATTCGGCCAAGGCCACCGGCGCGATGATGCTGTTCGGCGAGAAGTACGGCGACACCGTGCGCGTGCTCGACATCGGCAGCAGCCGCGAGCTTTGCGGCGGCACGCACGTGGCGCGCAGCGGAGACATCGGCCCGTTCAGGATCGTCGCCGAGGCGGGCGTGGCTGCCGGCATCCGTCGCGTCGAGGCCGTGACCGGCTCCAACGCGCTGGCCGTGTCGCAGGCGCAGGACAGCCTGCTGGCCGAGGCCGCGGCGCAGTTCAAGGCGCCGGTGGCCGAGCTGCCCGCCAAGATCGGCCACGCGCTCGAGACCATCCGATCGCTCGAAAAGGAGATCGCGCGCCTCAAGAGCAAGCTCGCCTCGAACCAGGGCGACGAGCTGCTCGCGCAGGCCGCCGAGGTCAACGGTGCCAAGGTGCTTGCCGCCACGCTCGAGGGCGCCGACGCCAAGGTCCTGCGCGAGACCATGGACAAGCTCAAGGACAAGCTCAAGAGCGCGGTCATCGTGCTGGCCACGGCAGAGGGCAACAAGGTCCAGATCGCCGCCGGCGTCACTGCCGACCTCACCGCGCGCGCCAAGGCTGGCGAGCTCGTCAACTTCGTGGCCCAGCAGGTGGGCGGCAAGGGAGGCGGCAAGCCCGACATGGCCATGGCCGGCGGCACCGATGCCAGCGCGCTGCCCGCGGCGCTCGCCAGCGTGCGCGCCTGGGCCGCAGAGCGGCTCTGAGCACGGCCAGCAACGCCAGCGGATGCCGATCGTGGATGCCGCCTCGCTCGAATACCGCCGCGCCGTGCCGGGCGACGCCGAGGGCTTCGCCGCGCTGATGGGCGACGAACTCGTGCTGCGCGAGTTGCTGCAGACGCCCTATCCGACCGCCGAGGCCTGGCGCAAGCGGCTCGAGGCGCAAGTGGGCGAGTTCGATGGCCTGCACCTGGTGGCGGTGGACGCGGGGCGGGTGGTCGCCAGCGCCGGCCTGCATCCGGTGCGGCCGCAGATGCTGCGCCTGCGCCATGTGGCGGGCCTGGGCATCTGCGTGGCGCGCGACTGGTGGGGTCGGGGCCTGGGCCACGAGATGATGCGCCGCCTGCTCGACTGGGCCGACCGCTGGAGCGGCTACCGCCGCATCGAGCTCACGGTCTACACCGACAACGCCCGCGCCATTGCGCTCTACCGCCGTCACGGCTTCGAGCAGGAGGGCACGCTGCGCGGCTACGGCCTGCGTGACGGTGCCTACGCCGACGTGCACCTGATGGCCCGTCTGCGGCCCCACCCGATCCTGCCGTCCGGCTGAGTTGCACTCCCGTGGCTGCGGGGCACGCAACACCCGCGCGCACGGCTCTGAGGCACACTCTCGCGTGACCGCTCTCTTGACGACCCCATGATGTCCAGTCTGCGCCTGTTGCTCGTCTGCGCCCTCCTGCCCCTGGCCACCAGCGGCTGTGCCGTCGTCGCCGTTGCCGACGCTGCCGTGACGGTGGCGGCGACCACGGTCAGTATCGGAGCCAAGACCGTGGGGCTCGCCGCCGATGCCACCATCGGCACGGCGCGCCTCATCGGACGCGCCATCACCCCGGCGGAGCCCAAGCCCGGGGAGCCCAAGCCCGCCGCGCCCAAGCCCGCCGCTCCCGCGGCGCAGCCCGCCGAGCCTCCTGCCCCGGCGCCCGATCGCGTGCCTGCTCCGGTGGCCGCCGAGGCCCTGCCGGTCACTCAGCCCCAAGCGGTGAGTTCGACGCCGCTCTGAGGGCCGGCGCCGCGAGCGCACCGTGCTGCGGGCCGCATCGCCTGCGCGTGGCTAGAATGCCCGCACCGCCCCGCGCCTTGATCGGCGCGCTTCTCGGGCGGTGCACAAAGGACCCTGCATGGACCCCATCCTGGCGGACAAGGAAATCGACACCCGTGGGCTGAACTGCCCGCTGCCCATCCTGCGGGCCAAGAAGGCGCTGGCCGAGCTCGCCAGCGGCCAGGTGCTCAAGGTCGTGGCCACCGATCCCGGCTCGACCCGCGACTTCCAGGCCTTCGCCAAGCAGACCGGCAACGAACTGCTGGCGCAGGAGACCGAAGGCAAGGAATTCATCCACTACCTGCGCAGGCGCTAGTCACCATGGGCAAGCTCATCACCGCAATCGTCGTCGTGCTGGCCACCCTGGCGCTGTATGTCTACGCCATGATGTCCTGGAGCTACTCGGAGGGAGAGCGCGCCGGCTGGGTGCAGAAGTTCTCGCGCAAGGGCTGGATCTGCAAGACCTGGGAGGGCGAACTGGCGATGGTCTCGCTGCCGGGCTCCACGCCCGAGAAGTTTCACTTCACGGTGTGGGATCCGAAGGTCGCGGCCGAGATCGAAAAGAACGTCGGGCAGCGCGTGCAACTGCACTACGAAGAGAAGGTGGGCTTGCCCGGCTCGTGCTTCGGCGAGACGCGCTACTGGGTGAACAGGGTCACGATCATTCCGGAAATTCCGCTCGGCCCCGGCATCATGGTGCCGACGCGTCCCGCCGAGCAGGGCGCGGCGCCGGCCCCGGGGCAGATGCCGCCGGCCGCGCCGTCTGGTGCGGCACCGTCGGCGCCGGCTGCGGCGCCCGCGCCGCAGGCCGCGCCGCCTGCGCCTGTCCTGCCCGCACCGGCCAGGTAAGGTCTGGGCGCGCGGGCAGCGGCCCGCTGCCCGAGTCCCGCGCGCGGGACGGCGCGCACGGGTGCGAGCTCAAGCGCGTGGCAGCTTGGCGAACTGT
>DAOTEJ010000066.1:13152-14733 GCA_035454085.1 Burkholderiaceae bacterium
CGCGGGACGGCGCGCACGGGTGCGAGCTCAAGCGCGTGGCAGCTTGGCGAACTGTTCGCGCACTTTCTCGAGCAGCGCCGCAAAGCTCGCCAGACGCTCGCGTTCCTGCGCCACCACCGCGGCGGGGGCGCGCGCCACGAAGCTTTCGTTGCCGAGCTTGGCGTTCGCCTTGGTGATCTCGCCCTCGAGGCGCGCGATCTCCTTGGCCAGGCGCTCGCGCTCGGCGGCCACGTCCACCTCGATCACCAGCATCAGCTTGTAGTCGCCCACGATGGCCACCGGCGCGGTCGAGCCCCGGGCTTCTTCGTCGACCTCGGCCACGTGCTTGACTTCGGCCAGCCGCGCGAGCTGCGCCAGATACGGAGCGACTGCCGCCACCGTGTCGGCCGGGCCGCTCATGGCGAGCGGCACTTTCAGCGCGGGGGAGAGCGCCATCTCGCCGCGCAGGTTGCGAACGGCGTCGATCAGCCGCTTGGTGAGTGCCATCTGCGCGTCGGCCGCCGGGTCGATCTTCTCGGATGCCGCCACGGGGTAGGGCTGGATCATCACCGAGGTCTCATCACCCTCGGCGCGCTTGCCCGCGACCACCGCCACCTTCTGCCACAGCTCTTCGGTGATGAAGGGGATGATCGGGTGGGCGAGGCGCAGCAGGGTCTCGAGCACGCGCACCAGGGTGCGGCGGGTGCCGCGGCACTGGATCTCGTTGCCGGCCGCGAGCTGGACCTTGGTGAGCTCGAGATACCAGTCGCAGTACTCGTTCCACACGAAGCCGTAGATGGCGTTGGCGGCGTTGTCCAGCCGGTACTCGGCGAAGGCCTTGGCCACTTCGGCCTCGGTGCGCTGCAGCTCACCGATGATCCAGCGGTCGACGAAGGAGAGCTCAACGGGCAACGAGGCATCGAGCCCGCAGTCCTGGCCTTCGACGTTCATCAGAACGAAGCGCGTGGCGTTCCACAGCTTGTTGCAGAAATTGCGGTAGCCCTCGGCGCGCTTGAGGTCGAAGTTGATGTTGCGGCCCAGGGTGGCGTAGGCCGCCATGGTGAAGCGCAGCGCGTCGGCGCCGTGCGGGGCGATGCCCTCGGGGAAGTGCTTGCGCACCTTCTTGGCGACCTTGGGGGCGTCCTCGGGGCGGCGCAGTCCGGTGGTGTTCTTGGCGACCAGAGCTTCAAGGTCGATGCCGTCGATGATGTCGATCGGGTCGAGCGTGTTGCCCTCGGACTTGCTCATCTTCTGGCCTTCGGCGTCGCGCACCAGACCGTGGATGTACACGTCCTTGAAGGGCACGCGCCCGGTGAAGTGCTTGCTCATCATCACCATCCGGGCGACCCAGAAGAAGATGATGTCGTAGCCCGTCACCAGCACGGACGAGGGCAGATACAGGTCGTAGGCGAGCTTGTCCTCGCCCTGCGGATCGGGCCAGCCCAGAGTCGAGAAGGGCACCATCGCCGACGAATACCAGGTGTCGAGCACGTCGGGGTCGCGCGTGAGCGTCACCCCCGCGCCCGCCTGGGCCCGGGCCTCGGCTTCGCTGCGAGCGACGAACACATTGCCCGCCTCGTCGTACCAGGCCGGAATCTGGTG
>DAOTEJ010000067.1:0-14639 GCA_035454085.1 Burkholderiaceae bacterium
AGATCGGTGCGGACCTTCCAGAGTTCCGGAAACAGCACCACGTCCAGCATGCGGCGCAGATAGCTCACGCCGTGCGTGCCGCCGGTGCCGGGCTTGAAGCCGATGATGCGCTCCACCGTGGTCACGTGCCGGAAGCGCCACTGGCGAAAGGCGTCCTCGAGGTCCACCAGTTCCTCGGCCAGTTCGTAGAGCTCCCAGTGCTCGGCGGGTGCGCGGTACACCGCCAGCCACGCCGCCTCGACGCTGGCGTCCAGCCGCCAGGGCGCGGCCGTGTCGCGCGCCAGCACGGCGGGCTCGATCGCCAGGCCGCGCCGCGCCATCAGGCGCACGGCCTCGTCGTAGATCGAGGGCGCGGCCAGCGCCCGCTCGAGTTCGGCGTGGATCGCGGGCTCGTGCGCGTGGGGGCGCAGCATGGCCGGATTCTTGTTGCCGAGGATGAATTCGATCTCGCGGTACTGCCAGCTCTGGAAGCCCGAAGACGAGCCCAGGCTCGGGCGGATCGCGCTGTACTCCGAGGGCGTCATGGTGGCCAGCACGTTCCACGCCGCCACCAGCTGCTCGAAGATGCGCGCCACCCGCGCCAGCATCTTGAAGGCCGGCGGCAGCGCGTCGGCGCGCAGGCTGGCGCGCGCGCGGCGCAACTCGTGCAGGGCAAGCTTCATCCACAGCTCGCTGGTCTGGTGCTGGACGATGAACAGCAGCTCGTTGGGGTCGGTCGAGCGCGGATGCTGCGCGGCCAGCACGCGGTCCAGGTCCAGGTAGTCGCCGTAGCTCAGGGTGCCGGCGCGCTCCATCTGCGCGCCGTAGTCGGCCGGATCGGGCGCCGCGCCGGTGGGCGTGGGGTCGCTCATCAGGTCACCTGCGCGCGGGCGTGGAACTCGGGCCGGTCCCAGGCGCGCGTGGCCAGCACCTCGCGCAGCGCCTCGACCGCGTCCCACACCTCGGCGTAGCCGTTGTACAGCGGCGCGAAGCCGAAGCGCAGCACGTCGGGCGCGCGAAAGTCGCCCACCACGCCGCGCGCGATCAGGGCCTGCATCACCGCGTAGCCGTGCGCGTGGGTCAAGCACACCTGGCTGCCGCGCGCCTCGGGCTGCGCCGGGCTCAGGCGCGCGAGCCCCAGGCCCGCGCACCGCGCCTCGACGAGTTGGGTGAAGAGCGTGGTGAGCGCGACCGACTTGGCGCGCAGGGCCGTCATGCCGGCGGCGCACACCGTGTCCACGCCCACTTCCAGCGCGGCCAGCGCGATCACCGAAGGCGTGCCCGCCAGGTAGCGCGCCACGCCCGGCGCGGGCCGGTAGTCGGGGCTGAACTCAAAGGGCGCCGCGTGCCCCATCCAGCCCGAGAGCGGCTGCTCGAAGGCCTCCTGGTGGCGCTGCGCCACCCACAGGAAGGCCGGCGCGCCGGGGCCGCCGTTGAGGTACTTGTAGCCGCAACCCACCGCGAAGTCGGCATGCGCGGCGTTGAGGTCCACGGGCACCGCGCCGGCCGAATGCGCCAGATCCCACACCACCAGCGCGCCCGCGGCGTGCGCGGCGCGGGTGAGCGCGGCCATGTCGTGCATGCGGCCGGTGCGGTAGTTGACGTGGGTGAGCATGAGCACGGCCACTTCTTCGTCGAGCGCGGCAGTCAGCTGCTCGGGCGCATCGACCAGACGCAGTTGCACGCCACCGACCAGCCGGCCCAGGCCCTGGGCCATGTACAGGTCGGTGGGAAAGTTGTCGCGCTCCGAGACGATCACCCGCCGCCCGGTGCCGCCCTGCATGCGCAGCGCCACGGCGAGCAGCTTGAAGAGGTTGACCGAGGTGGAGTCAGCGCACACGGTCTCGCCCGGGCGCGCGCCGATCAGCGTGCCGATCTTGCCGCCCACGCGCGCCGGCAGGTCCATCCAGCCCGCGCCGTTCCACGAGCCAATCAGCCCCTCGCCCCATTCGCGCTCGACCACCTGCGCCACGCGCGCGGGCGTGGCGCGCGGCAAGGCGCCCAGCGAGTTGCCGTCAAGGTAGATGCGCCCGGCGGGCAGGGCAAAGTGTTCTCGATGCGCGGCCAGCGGATCGGCGCGGTCGAGCGCCAGGCAGTCCTCGCGGGTGGCGGGTGGCGTGCTCATGGCTTCACAGTTCGCGCAGCACGGCGCGCACGGGGCTCGCGTCCGCGCCCGCCAGGCGCAGCGGCAGCGCGATCAGCTCGTAGTCGCCCGCGGCCACGGCATCGAGCACCAGGCCCTCGAGCACCGCCAGCCCGTGACGCCGCGCCACCTGGTGCGAAGGCAGGGCCTTGCTTTGCTCCGGGTCGAGCGAGGGAGTGTCCAGACCCACGAGCCGCACGCCGCGCGCCGCCAGCAGTTCCAGCGTGGCCGGGGCGAAGGCGGTGAAGTGCGGATCCCAGGCCTCGGGCGCCCGCCCATACGTGCGCACCAGCACGCGCGGCGGCACTTCGGCCAGGTGCGCCTGAACGTGCTGCGGCTCGATCAGCGGCCCGCAGCCGACGGCGTGGATCACGCGCGCCGGCCCCAGGTAGGCATCCAGCGGCACCTCGGCCATGCCCGCGCCCGCCGGGTCGTAGTGCAGAGGCGCGTCGGTGTGCGCGCCGGTGTGCGGCGACAGGCGCAGCTCCGACACGTTGACCGGGCACTCGCCCGCCAGCGTCCAGGTCCAGCGCATCGAGTACGGCGTGTCGCCCGGAAAGACCGGCGTGGCCTCCGAGACGAGGGGCGAGATGTCCCACAGACGTTTCATGGCCGGGCATTCTAGGCGGCTCGCTCGCGGATCCCACCGGCACGCGCAGGGGCCAGGCCACCCGCCTCTCGTGCGGCTCGATCAGGCTCGGGCGCGCCGATAGGCGGGCGCCGCATGCGCCCACCAGCCGGCATCGTCGGCCACGCCGCGCGCCCCTCGCGCGCGCGTGCCCACGGCCCGGGTAATGCGGCCCTCCCAGTCCAGCCCCGGCTCGCTCCACAGCGGCAGGGTCTCGTAGGTGACCGCGGCATCTTCGCCCAGGCCGCCCATCACGGTCTGCACACGCAGCCGCGGACTCTGCCAGCCGCGCGCCCAGGCGCAGACCAGGCCGCGCGCGCCGATCGGCCGGCCCGCCGCCGCCAGGCGGTCGAGGGTGCTCGCCACGCCGAAGGCGGGCGCGTGGCCTGCGCCGATCAGGTGGCCGAGTTCGTGCGCCAGCGTCATGCCCTCGAAGGCCGCACGCGCATCGACCAGGGCGTAGCGCCGCGCGCCGTCGGCCTGGGCCACGCGCGGCGCATAGCCCGCGAAGCCCGCACGGCGCGCCGCCAAGCCGAAGTCCTGCAACTCGATCAGCACGTCCGCGCCGTGCGCCTCGAGCGCAGCGCCCACCGCGCGCGTGTCCGCCGCTTGTTGTTCCGCCCACGCAGTCCAGTGCCCCCAGGGGTCGGCACCGGCGGGCGCAGCCGCTTGCCCGGCCCGCACGCCCGCCAGTTCCAGCCGCACGAAAGCCGCGCTCGGGCTGCAGGCAAAGGGCAGGTCGGCCCACGCGATCAGGTGCGCGGCGGCAGCGCGAGAGTCTGCGGCGCAACTCGGCAGTCCGAGCGGCTGCGTGGCACGGCGCAAGACGCTGATGGCGCCGGGACTCAGGCGCATGGCCACGCGCAGCGTGCAGGGCCTGCGCTGCGAGGTGCACGGGGCCGGAGCAAGAAAGCTCAGGGTCGGCGATCCGGCGAGCGAGCATGGGCGCCACGGCTGCTCGGCGCCGGGCCGCCACAGCGCGAGCGCAGCCGCTTGGGCCGGCGCTGCGCGCCACAGCCAGTGCCCGCGCAGTTCGCGCGTGCCCGACCACAGGTGCAAGCTCGCATGCCAGCCGTCGTGCGCCGGCCAGGCCAGCCCCGCCCCGGTCGCCACTGCCGTGCCCCAGCGCAGGCGCACCGGGCCGGCGCGACCATGGGCGCGCTCGCGCGCGTCAGGCACGGCGCTCGGAGCCAAGGCGGCCGCCCGGCCGAGCTCAGTCGATCACGACCTGCCCTACCCGACCGCCCTGCATGTCGTCGATCGTGTCCTTGGCCGGATTCACCTTCAGCGTGCGCTTCTTCACGCCCTTGCCGCCGTTGTCGGGATCGGCCGCAAAGATCTCGATGCTCACCTCGTAGGGCGCCGCGCCATCGGCTGGCTGGCGGATCTCGACCACGCGCGCGATGTGCTGGCCCTGGTCGAACACACGCAAGCGCACGCGGCCCTTGCCGAGTTCCTTCCATTCGATCCAGTCGTTGAGCTTGGGCATGAAACCTCCTTGAGTGAACTTGCAGGTGCGATCGACCCCGGCGGCCCATCCTAGCCAGGGACGGCAAGGCCGTGGTGCCGCATCCGCCCCTTGCGCGGGATCCAATTGCGGTAGCTTGCCTCGCTACACTGCGCGCGCCTTCCGCCGCCCCTGTCCACAGCGCATGCCCGTCCTTTCTGTCCTGCCACTGCTGCTCGTGTTGTGGCTTGTCGGCGCGGGCGCTGCCCAGGCGGCCACCGAGGCCGACCTGGCCCGGGCCCAGGCCCAGTTCACTGCGCGCGACTACGCCGCCGCCGAGCAGACCGCGCTCTCGGCCCTGGCCGGCGTCGCCCCGGCGCAGGCCGACGCCACGGCCCTGCGCCTGATGGCCGTGCAGGCCCGCGCGCTGACGCGGCAGGGCAGGCTCGCCGAAGCTGCCCGGCTGCGCGAGGCCATCCTGCCGCGCATGGAGCTCGTGCTCGGCCCCTACGACCCGGCCGTGCTCGAGGAGTGGCGCGCGCTGGGCGTGCAGTACCACCGCCTCGGCCGGCCCGACGAAGCCCTGGCCACGCTGCGGCGCGCCGCCGCGCAAGCGCGCGCGGGAGCGGCGCCCGACAGCGAGGCAACGCTGCTGGCCGAGATCTCCCTCGCGCAAACCGAGGCGGCGTTCGGCGACCCCGACCCGCCCGCCACACTGGCGCTCGACGTGCTGACGCGCGCCCGTCGCGCGGGCGCCTCCGACGATTTCCAGGACACGCTGCGCTTTGCCGCCGCGCAGGTCCTGCGCGCCGCGCGCCGCTACGACGAGGCCCTGCCTCTGCTGCGCGAGAGCTTCGAGTACCGCACCCGCACGCTCGGTGCCGAGGCCCCGGCCACCCTCGACACGGGACTGATGCTCGCTTGGGTGACGGCGCGCACCGGCCAGGACGAGCTCGGCCTCGCGCTCGCCATGCAACTGTCCGAGGCGGCTGCACGCACGCTGCCGCCCGATCACCCCATCCGCCTGCGCATCGACTCGCAACGCGCCGAGTTGCTCGGCCGCGAGGGCCGCTATGCCGAAGCCATGGCACTGTACGAGGACACGCTGCGCCGCCTGGGCACGCGCCGCGGCGACGATCAGTTGGGCCCCGACACGATCACGCTCTACATCGAGCACGCACTCGAAGCGGGGCAGCCCGCCGCCTGCGCCCATCTGCCCGCGCTGCGCACCGCGGCGGCCGACACCGCGCCCGGCAGCGTGACGCGCGAGAACCTTGCGGACAGCGAAACCTATTGCCGCATCCTCGCTGGCGACACGGCCGCTGCACAGCGCGAACTCGAGACCCGGGTCGCCGCCTTGCCGCCCGCCTCGCCCGGCGCGCGCATCGACCGCCTGATGCTCGCGCGACGCCTGGCCGCTCTGCAGATCGCCAACGGCGACACGGCCGCTGCCCAGCGCCTGCTCGAAGCCACGCTGAGCGAGGCCGAAGTGCTGCGCGCCGAGAGCCTGCTGGCGCGCCGCGGCGGCTTTGCCGATTGGGTCGACTCGCGCCCCTGGGCCGCGGGCGGACGCAGCCTGGCGCGCCTGTACGCGCAGCAAGGCCAGACCGACGCCGCGTTCGCCGTGGCCGAGCAACTGAAGGCGCGCCAGATGCTCGACCGGGCGGCGCAGGCCGATGCCGAAGCGGCGCTCTCGCCCGCGCAGCGCACGCGCGCGCAGGCGGCCCGCGCGACCCTGGCGCAGGCGCAACTGGCCGCCGCGCTCGCGCCCGACGCGGTGGCCCGCGCCCGGGCCGAAGGCGAGGTACTGCGCGCCGAGTCCGAACTGGCCAGGCTCGCGCGCGAACTCGCTCCGCCCGCAACGGCCCTGCCCGCGCCACGCCCGGGCGAGCTCTTCGTGCACGTGGTGGCAGACGGCGACCGAGTCCTGCTGCTGGCACGCACTCCCGACGGTCGAGTGCATGCGGCCCAGACACGCCCGGGCGAGGTGGCCGCCCTGGTGCGCGCCGCGCGCCGCGCCCTGGGCGGCGAGACCTGGCCCGACTACCTGTGGCGTCTGCCGGACGGGCGCCTCACCGAAGGCCTGTTGCGGCCCGAGCCCGGCGCGTGGCGGGTGCCGGACGCCGAGGCGCTCGCCCTGCTCGAGGCCGCCTTGACCCAGCCGCTGAGTCCGCACCTGCCCGGCGTGCAGCGCGTGGTGTTCGCGCCCGACGGGGCGATCGCCCTGCTGCCGATGGAGGCCCTGCGGGTGGACGGCAAGCCCCTGGGTCTGGTGCGCGAGGTGAGCTACGCGCACTCGGCGCTCGTGGCTCAGGCGGCAACCCAGGCGGCCGCGGCGGCCCGCTCGGCCCCCGACGCGCCGCGCGGCCTGATCGCGCTGGGCGTGGCGCGCCCGGCACTGCAGCCTGCCACGCTCGACCCGCGCCTGGCCAAGCTGCGCTGGCAGGCGCTGCCGGCCGTGCCCCAGGAGGTCGACACGGTGACGCGCAGCCTGCCGGGCGTGCCGGCGCGCAAGCTCGCGGATGCGGCGGCCAGCGAATCGGCGGTGCGCGCGCTCGACGCCAGCGGTGCCCTGGGCCAGGCGCGCTACCTGCACGTTGCCGCGCACGCCTGGTACTCCGACGCCTCGCCGGATCTGTCGGCGCTGGTGCTGGGCGAGTCCTCGCCGGGCCAGGACGCGACTGCGGGCTATCTCACCGCCGCGGAGTTGCGCGGCCTGCGCCTGCGCGCCGAACTCGTGGTGCTGTCGGCCTGCACGAGTTCAGGCGGCAGCGTGCTCTCGGGCGAGGGTCTGAGCGGGCTCGCGCACGCCTTGCTCACGGCCGGTGCGCAGGGCGTGGTGGTGTCGCTGTGGCCGGTGGCGGATGCCCCCACCGCGCGACTGATGGAGCAGTTCTACCGCCGGCTGGGCCAGGGGCAGCGGCCGCCGGCGGCGCTGGCGCAGGCACGGCGCGAACTGCAGCGCCAGGGTGCGCCCGCGCGCGACTGGGCGGGCTTCGTCTACTACGGCGCGCCCTAGCGCCAGGGATCGCTCAGGCCGGGAGGCAGTGGCACTTCGCGCGCGTCGCTCACGTAGCGGCCGTCGTGGAAGATGAGCGGATCGCCGCCCGGCGCCAGGAAGTCGCAGACCTCGGCCACAAAGATCGTGTGGTCGCCCGCGGGGTGACGGTGGCGCGTGAGGCACTCGAACCAGGCCACGCAGCCAGCCAGCCGCGGCCAGCCGCGCGCCGTGGGCTCCCACTGGGTGTCGGCCCCGAAGCGGTCCGCGTCGCGCGCGGAGAATCGCTGGGCGAGCTCCAGATGCCCGCGCCCCAGCACGTTGACCACGAAGCCCTCGGCCGCGGCGAACGCACCGAAGCTGCCGGCGCGGTTGGCCAGGCTCCATAGCACCAGTGGCGGCGCGAGCGACACCGAATTGAAGGAATTGACCGTCAACCCGGCAAGCACGCCATCCGGGCCGCGGGTGGTCACGACAGTGACGCCGGTGGCAAATTGCCCCAGCGCCCGCCGATAGTCGAGCGTCTTGGCATTCATCGCGTGATTGTAAGGAGGCCCTGAAAGGAGGCCCGCATGCACCCCGGCGCGCCTCCCTGGCCGGCCGATTTGCGCGCTCCTGAGGTAGGCAGGAGGCCATGCCTTCGATACATTGCGAATTCCTGCCGCGGCGCGCGGCGCGTTCGAGGAGAGTGCCGATGAGGTTCCTGCGAGTGTTCGCCGTATTGCTGGCGGCGGTTTGGCTGTCCGGTTGCGGCTACAACGCGATTCAAACCAAGGACGAGGCGGTGAAGGCCGCGTGGGCCGAGGTGCTGAGCCAGTACCAGCGCCGCGCCGACCTGATTCCCAACATCGTCAATTCGATCAAGGGCGAGACCGCGTTCGAGCAGGAGACGCTCACCAAGGTGATCGAGGCGCGCGCCAAGGCCACCTCGATCCAGGCCACGCCCGAGCTGATCAACAACCCGGAGGCCTTCAAGAAGTTCTCCGAGGCGCAAGGCGAGCTCAGCTCTGCTCTGTCGCGCCTGCTGGTGACGGTGGAGCGCTACCCGGACCTCAAGTCCAATGCCGGCTTCCAGGAACTGCGTACCCAGCTCGAAGGCACCGAGAACCGCATCGGCATCGCCCGCAACCGCTACATCAAGACGGTGCAGGACTTCAACGGCTTCATCCGCCAGTTCCCCGAGAACATCACCGCGATGATCTTCGGCTACAAGCCGCTCGCGCAGTTCGCGGTCGAGAACGAGAAGGCGATCAGCGCGCCGCCCACGGTGGACTTCGGCGGCCAGAAGAAGTGATCCGGCGCCGCACGTCGCCCAACCCGTGACCCACCCCACGAGCTTCGCTCCCGCGGGCGCGCGGTGGTGGCTGCGCGCGTCGCGGGCCTGGCCGCAGGCCGTGGCGGCGCTGCTGCTCGCGCTCGCCGGCCTGCCGGTGGCCGCGCAGCAACTGCTGCCGGTTCCTCCGCTGGCGCGCGTGACCGACTCTGCCGGTGCGCTCGCACCCGAGGCGAAGCTCGCGATGGAAGAGAAGCTCGCGAACTTCGAGAAGGCGCACGGCTCGCAGGTGGCGGTGGTGATCGTGCCGAGCACGCAGCCCGAGCCCATCGAGGACTACGCGCACCGTGTGGGCGAGGCCTGGAAGATCGGCCGCAAGGGCGTCGGCGACGGGCTGCTGATCGTGGTGGCCAAGGACGACCGCCGCGTGCGCATCGACGTGGCGCGCGCGCTCGAGGGCGCGATTCCCGACGCGGCCGCCAAGCGCGTGATCCGCGAGCACATTGCGCCGGCATTCCAGCGCGGCGACTACGCGGGCGGCATCAACGCCGGGCTCGACCGCCTGTTCGGGCTGATCGAGGGCGAGGGTCTGCCGGCGCCCGCAGGCGTGCCCCAGCACAAGGTCGATGCGGGCGAAGACATGCTCGCCATGCTGCTGCCCTTCGTGCTGGTCGGCGCCGCGGTCGGGGCGATGCTGCGGCGGGCGATGGGCGTGCCCGGCGCGATGCTCGCCGGGGCGGGCGCTGGCGCGGTCGGCGGCTGGCTGCTGGCGTCGATCGGACTGGGCGTGCTCGTGGCCCTGGCGGTGATGATCTTCTCGCTCGGCGCGGGCAGGTCCGGCGGCCGCGTGCTTGGCGGCCGGCGCGGCGGGCCGATCTTCGTTCCCGGCGGCTGGTCGGGCGGCGCGGGCCGCGGAGGCGGCTGGGGCGGGGGCGGTGGCGGGGGCTGGTCCTCGGGCGGGGGCGGCGATTTTTCTGGCGGCGGCGCCAGCGGAGGCTGGTGATGGGCCTGTCACGCAGCCTCAGGCACTGGATGGCCAGCCCGCGCGCGGTGGAGCGCGCCTTCCCGGCCGCTGCGCGCGAGCGCATTGGCGAGGCGATCGCGCGCGCCGAGGCATCCCACAGCGGCGAGATCCGCTTCGCCGTCGAAGGTGCGCTGCCCTGGAGCTACCTCAAGCGCGACGCGCCGCCGCGCGAGCGCGCCTGGATGGTGTTCGCCAAGCTGCACGTGTGGGACACCGAACACAACAACGGCGTGCTGCTCTACGTGGAGCTCGCCGATCGCGACGTCGAGATCATTGCCGACCGCGCCGCGGCGCGCGTCATCGCCAAGGCCGAGTGGCAGGCGATTGCCGATCTCGCGCGCGAGCGTTACCGCGCCGGCGAGTTCGAGGCGGGCACGGTGCAGGCGGTCGAGGCGATCGGCGCCCTGCTGGCGCGTCACTTTCCGCTTGCCGAGGGCGCAGCCAACCGCAACGAGTTGTCCAACCGTCCCATCGTGCTCTGAGGCAACATGTCGATCGCCCGCCCCCTCGCCGCCGCGCCTCGCACTGGTAACGAGTTCGCCACTCTGGGCGGCGGCTGCTTCTGGTGCCTCGAATCGGTCTTCGACGAGGTCGAAGGGGTGGTCGATGTGGAGTCGGGCTACGCCGGAGGGCACGCCCGCGAGCCCGGCTACCGTCAGGTCTGCGAGGGCACGACCGGGCACGCCGAGGTGGTGCGCATCGAGTTCGACCCGGCGCGGGTGAGCTATCGCGACCTGCTCGAGATCTTCTTCACCATCCACGATCCCACCACGCGCGACCGCCAGGGCAACGACGTGGGCACGCAGTATCGCTCGGTGATCTTCTTCCACTCCGACGCCCAGCAGGGCGTGGCGCGGGAGGTGATGGCCGAGCTCGCGCCGCATCTGCGCTCACCCATCGTCACCGAGCTGCTGCCGGCGCCCGACTACTGGCGCGCCGAGACCTATCACCAGGAATACTTCCGCCACAACCCGGCGCAGGGCTACTGCATGGCGGTGGTCGCGCCCAAGCTCGAGAAGTTCCGCAAGACCTGGGCGGCGCGGCGCAAGACCCGCGCCTAGCGCACCACCGCGCGCGCCAGCTCGATCATCGACAGCGGCGCACTGCCCTCGGCCTTGTTGTTGGCGATCACGTAGCTCGCCTGCCCGCTCTTGATGGCCACGTGCACGAGGTGCGCCAGCGTGCCGCGCGTGGGAATGTCGGGATCGATCAGCCGGTCGAAGGGCGCGTAGCGCGAGCGCGCCTGCTCATAGCGCAGGCCGGCATGCAGGCTCCAGCGCACCACCAGCGGGCCCTTCATGCGCCAGTCGTCGCCCTCCTCGGGGTCGCCGTCCATGGCGCGCAGCGCGGCACTCTGGCGTGCCGCCTCGGGCATGCGCGCGTGCAGGCCCAGGCACAGGCGCACGCCGCAGTCGCGCAACATGCGCACGAAGCGCCGCGTGAGCAGCTCGGGGTTGCGCAGTTCCACGGCGTAGAGCGGGGTGAGTTCGCCCACCTGCCGCGGCAAGGCGTCGAGAAAGACGGCGAGGCGGTCGATGAAGGCGTGCGCCGCCTCGGGCGTGCGGCTCATCTCGGCCGGCAGGGGAGACAGCTGGAACACCAGCGGACCGGCCTTTGCGCCCAGACCTTCAAGGGTCGGTGCCACGAAATGCTCGGCCGCGGACTGCGCGTCGAGGAAGTGCGGATTCGGCGCGGCAGGCGCGCCGCGCTCGCCGCGGATCAAGGCGTCGGTCACGCGCGCCGGCGCCTTGACCACGAAGCGGAACGACTCGGGCACCTGCGCCGCGTAGCGCGCGAACTCGGCGCTCGCCAGCGGCGCGTAGAAGCTGCGGTCGATGCCCACCGCGCGCAGCACCGGGTGCGCGGCGTAAGCCGCCAACCCTTGGCGCGCGAGCACGGCCTCGGTGTGCTCGCCGGCCCACACCAGACCGCGCCAGCCCGGGAAGCTCCAGGACGAGGTGCCCAGGTGCACGCTGGCGGGCAGCAGCCGGCCGATGCGCTGGCACTCCTCGCCCGGGTCGACGGCGTGCACCGCGGCGCGCGGGGCCGGGGGCGGGGCCGGCTCGTCGAACAGCGAGGTCGGGCGGGACTCGGGCATGACGGCAGTCTAGGTCGTGGCTGCTGCCCGGGCGAGGTGGCCCTGCCCTACGGGATCGCCCAAGCCTGGCCCGCCGCTCGATCGACCTCCGCGGGGCCGAAAAAAAGCGCCGCCTGAAGGCGGCGCAAGTCTCGCGGGGGAAATTCGGATCGGCAGTCTCAGCCCTTGGCTGCCCCGGCCGGAGCAGGGCCAGGGCCGGGGCCGCGACCAGGACCGTAGCCCGGGCCGTAGCCGGGGCCATGGCCGCCGGGACCGCCGGCCCACGCGCCACGGGCGGCGTCGAGCTTGGTCTTCTGTTCGGGGGTGAGCACGGCCACGAGTGCGGCACGCGCGCGGGCCAGATCGCTCAACGCGTCGGCATTGCGCCGCATGGTGTCAGCGCGGAACTCGAGCATCTTCTGCGGATCGCCGCGCAGCGCCTGCATTTCGGTGAACTGCTTGGTGTGGGCTTCACGCAGGGCGAGCATGCGTGACTCGACCGCGTCCCAGGCGGGCTTCTGCGCGGGCTGCAGTTGCAGCGAGGCTTCGAGCGCGTCGATGCGCGCCTGCGCACGCGCCGGGTCGACCGCGCCGGGGCCGCGGTGATGGCCGCGCATGCCGGAGCCCGGGCCACCCATGCCCGGTCCGGGGCCACCCATGGGGCAGTCGGCGTAGCGCGGGCTGGCTCCGGGGGGAGCGGCAGCCGGCGCCGGGGCAGTCTGGGCCACGGCGGCGGCGGTGAGCAGCGAGGCGGCAGCAAGGCCGGCGAGCTTGATCGGGAACTTCATGGTGGACTCCTTCGTGCGGCGACTGGGAATGAGTGCACCTTACGCGCCGCGGCCCGCCCGAGGAGGCGGACCTGTAAGCGCCGATTGCGCGCCCGAGCGCGCGCTTACAGATGCTTACCGAAGGGGAGAAGTGCCGCCGCGTTCAGGCGGGCGGCGGGGCGGTCTCGGCGAACGAGGGCCGGGCGAGGAGCTTGTCGTAGAGTCGGCCGAGGTTGGGATGCGCCTCGCGCCAGGCGATCTCGGGAAAGCGGAAGTCCAGGTAGCCCAGGGCGCAGCCCGCCGCGATATCGGCCAGGGTCATGGCGTGGCCGTTGCACCAGGGCTTGTCGCCCAAGCCCGCGCCCATGGCGGCAATCGCGGCGTGGACCTTGCCCATCTGCCGGTCGATCCACGCCTGGCTGCGTTGCCCTTCGGCGCGCTGGGTGAGTTCGAGGCGCACCAGGATCGAGGCGTCGATCAGGCCGTCGGCCAGTGCCTCCCAGGTGCGCACCTCGGCGCGCTCGCGGCCGTTGCCGGGGATGAGCTTGCCCACCGGCGAGATCGCGTCGAGGTACTCGACGATCACGCGCGAGTCGAACACCGCGCCGCCGTCTTCCATGATCAGGCAGGGCACCTTGCCCAGCGGATTGGAGGCCTGGATCGTGGTGTCGGCGGCCCAGACGTTCTCGAGCTCGAGCTTGAACTCGATCTTCTTCTCGGCCATCACCACGCGCACCTTGCGCACGTAGGGGCTGGTCAGGGAACCGATGAGGCGGATGGACTTCACTGCGCGATCCTGGAAAGTTGCGAGCGAGTATACGCAGCGCCAAGCGCCGCCCGAGCCGAGGGCTGATGCGCCGCTGCTACACTTTTTCATCCTCTCGCATCACCGTGCGCCCGACTTGTGCGGGCTGTTCTCGCTCGCCTGGCAGGACCATCCCGTGGAATTGCTCGCCCTCACCGCCCTTTCGCCCCTCGACGGCCGCTATGGCCGCCAGACCGCCCCGCTGCGCGCGGTGTTTTCGGAGTTCGCCTTCATGCGCAACCGCCTGCGCGTGGAGGTGGAGTGGCTGATCGGGCTGTCCCAACTTGGGCTGGCCGAACTGCCTGCTCTGCCCGAGCCAGCGCAGGCCCGCCTGCGCGCCCTGGTGGCCGAGTTCTCGATCGAGGACTGCACCGAGATCAAGGTCATCGAGGCCGAGACCAACCACGACGTCAAGGCCGTCGAGTACTGGATCAAGCGCCGGGTGGCAGACGTGCCGGCCCTGGCGGCAGCCTCGGAGTTCATCCACTTTGCCTGCACTTCCGAGGACATCAACAACACCTCGCACGCCCTGATGCTCGCCGAGGGCCGCGCCCTGCTCGCCCAGGCGCTGCGCGGCGTGCACACCCAGTTGCGCGAGTACGCGCACCGCTGGGCCGAGCTGCCCATGCTCTCGCGCACTCATGGCCAGCCGGCCAGCCCCACCACGGTGGGCAAGGAACTCGCCAACGTGGCGGTGCGCCTGGCCGCGGCGATCGAGGCGATTGCCCGCGTGCCCTTGCTGGCCAAGATGAACGGCGCGGTGGGCAACTACAACGCGCATCTGGCGGCGTATCCGCAGGTGGACTGGGAGCGCTTCGCGCGCTCGGTGGTCGAGCGCCTGGGGCTCGCCTTCAATGCCCACACCATCCAGATCGAGCCGCATGACTACATGGCCGAGCTCTTCGACGCCGTGGCGCGCGCCAACACCATCCTGCTCGACCTGGACCGCGACGTCTGGGGCTACATCTCGCTGGGCTACTTCAGGCAGAAGCTGCGGGAGGGCGAGATCGGCTCCTCGACCATGCCGCACAAGGTCAACCCGATCGACTTCGAGAACTCGGAAGGCAACCTGGGCCTGGCCAACGCCGTGCTGCGCCACCTGGCCGAGAAGCTGCCGGTGTCGCGCTGGCAGCGCGACCTGACCGACTCGACCGTGCTGCGCAACCTGGGCGTGGCCTTTGGCTACTGCCTGGTGGGCTATGAGGCGCTGGCGCGCGGCCTGCGCAAGCTCGAGGTCAACGAGGCGCGACTCGCCGCCGATCTGGACGAGGCCTGGGAGGTGCTGGCCGAGCCGGTGCAGACCGTGATGCGCCGCCACGGCGTACCCAACCCCTACGAGCAACTCAAGGCCCTGACGCGCGGCAAGGGCATCACTGCCGAGGCCCTGCGCGAGTTCGTGCGCACCCTGCCCATCCCCGAGGCCGACCGCGAGCGCCTGCTGGCGCTCACCCCGGCGGGCTACGTGGGCAAGGCAGCCGAACTGGCGCGGCGCTGCTAG